>JAGRNJ010000011.1:23659-73239 GCA_020440825.1 Leptospiraceae bacterium
GGAAGTTTCAATGGTATTCACAGTGACCGGGTCAGGCAGATTGATTTCTACCTCGGAGCATTTGACCCCGGAGGTTTGCTCTTTCAGAAGCTGCAAAAATCTTTCAATTGCCGGCAGTATAAGACTGGTGTCCTGCCCTTTTTCAAAACGGGCAGAAGCCTCACTGCGCAATGAGAGGGCAGAGACTGCTTTGCGAATATGGGTGCGATGAAATGACGCTGATTCCAGAAAAATCGAACTGGTTTCGGCAGTTACTTCGGTGCTCGCCCCCCCCATAACCCCGCCAATGGCCACTGCATGTTCACCATCGCGAATTACCGGCAGACCGGCAGGTAAAGTTCGTTCTTTCTCATCAAGAGTTATCAGTTTTTCATTTGCCTTTGAGAACCCCACATGAATATTCTTTTTGATTTGATTTTTATCGAATGTATGATTTGGCTGTCCCAGATCTAGCATGACAAAATTAGAGATATCTACAATCGAATTGATTGGCCGAATACCACAGGCAATCAGCCTTGCCTGTAACCATAAAGGAGAAACCTGAACCTGCAGGTTATCGAGTACGGCAAAGGCATAGCCTCGCGCACTGTCGTTTTCTATAGTTACAGTTTGCGATTTTTTGAATTTCAGATTGTGCAATTCATAGGGATTCTTTTTGAGTGGGATATCGAGCAGGGCACTGAGTTCCCGGGCAAAACCAAAATGGCTCCAGAGATCAGGCCGGTTGGTGATCGATTTATTATCTACATCTAGAATAAAGTCATTGGCAAAAAAGATATCAGCGAGAGACTTACCCGGTTGCCAATCATCTGGCAAGGTAAGCAAACCATCTTCAGACACTGCAGGATAATTCAACATGAAATCTTCAATACCCAGCTCACTTGAAGAGCATAGCATGCCACTGCTCTCAAGACCTCGCAGTTTTGCTTTCTTCATCTGCATTCCCGAAGGCAGAGTAGAGCCTACTGGTGCGACAGGGTAAACCCCACCCTGGCGCACATTGCCTGCACCGGTGACAATTTGAATGACTTCTTTACCGGTATTGACCTGGCAAACTTTGAGTTTATCTGCATCGGGATGCGCTTCCAGAGCATCGACCCGGGCAACACCGAAGTCTTTTAACCACGGCATAAACGGTACGACTTCTTCAATCTCACAGGTCTTCATTGTAAGCAGAGAACCCAGTTCATGTGCAGCAGCCTCTGTGCTTTCATAAGAAGAAAGATCAATATACTCAGTGAGCCAGTTCAAAGATATTTTCATAATGCCTCTTGCAATTGTATGCCCCGGGTAAACTGGCTGGCAAACTGGATATCGGGATTCATTTGCAGTCGAATATCTTCAATACCATAGCGCAGCATCACAAGACGGGTCAACCCCAGACCAAATGCTGCACCCTGCCACTCATTGGGATCAAAACCGGCCAATCTAATCACATTGGGATGTACCAGGCCGCAAGGCAAGACCTCTACCCAGCCAGAGTGCTTACAGACAGCACAGCCTTTTCCCTTACAGATTTCACACTGCATATCAAGCTCGAAGCCCGGCTCAACGAACGGGAAATAGCCGGGACGCAAGCGAACTGTCACTTTCCGTCGGAACACTTCTTTGAGCAGTGTCTGCATCAGATACAGCAGATTGGCAACATTCACTTTTTTGTCTATGACCATGCCTTCCATCTGGTAGAATGTATGTTCATGAGAGGCATCAATTTCTTCATAACGGTAAACCCTCCCGGGAGCCACAATTCTCAGGGGCGCACCATTTTTCTGTAAAGTGCGCACCTGTACCGACGAGGTATGGGTACGCAATAAGGTACCGTCTTTCGTATAAAAAGTATCTTGCATCTCTCTGGCCGGATGGTCGTCAGTAAAATTTAAAGCTTCAAAATTATAAAAATCTGTTTCAACTTCAGGCCCGTCGGCAATTGCAAAACCCATTTTTGTAAAAATCTGTTCCAGTTCCCTCTGTAAAATGGTTGTGGGATGCAGGGTCCCGGGCCGGGCCGGAGAATCTCCCATGACCAGACCCGATGGCAGCGGGGTTAAATCTATGAATTCTTCTGTAGCAAGTGAGGCCATCCGCGCTGCGCGCAACTCGCCTTCTTTCTTTTCGTTTGCTCCTTCATACCAGAGTTTCAGTTCATTGGCAGTTTTCCCAACTGCCCCCCGGTCTTCACCTGAAAGACTGGCCAGCCCCTTTAATATGCCGGTCAGGGTACCTTTCTTGCCTAAAAATCTGACTTTCAAATCTTGCAGTGCTTCTGCCGAGCTTGCCGCGGCAATCGACTCTTGCATTTCATTTTTCAAACCCGCGATCTGCTCGAGAATCTGATCTTTGCTCTGGCCGCTCATAATCGGCAGAAAAGTTCCCGAAAACGTACCGTCAATGCCGAAAGCTGGGCGCAGGATCAAAGAGGTGGGGTCCAGAGCCCCTGTGGCTTCAAGACCGAGCAGGCAAAGCCTGCATCGGTGAAGTTCCGGGTATGTGCAAATGCGCAAACCAAGTTTCTGACAAGTAAAGCTACTTTGTTATCCAAAGTAGCGCAACGTTCTGCGGGGTTTTTCCAGGGTAGTTTTGAAAAAACTACTTTGGAAAAACTAGTCGCTGACTCGCGACTCAGCGAGCGTCTGAAACTTGGTTCTGTGACGAGCCGCACCCACAATATCCTGCGCCCGCGAAAGCTTTATTCAATTGACGGTATGCGACCTTGATACGATAAGATATAGAGATTATTTTTGATTAATCAACATTCATCCTTGCCGGCCAAAATTGAAGATAAAGCTGATTGTCTGGAAAAATTACGTGCAATCCTGATAAACTGAAATTAACGATAAAGTAGTCTTAAATCGTTTACTACCTCAGACAACTGTTGATATTGCCTTGTGTCCGAAACATCCGATAAACACCGGATTTTCTCTGAATTTTATCTGGAGTATTACGAATCAGTTTACCGCATAGTTCGGGCAAAGAAGTTTCCCTACAACACATTGCGCGATACTGTTTCTATTATTTTTGAAAAAGCTTGGCTTGATTTTGAAACATTCCTGAAAAATAAAGATATTAGATGGCTTTATAAAATCATACGAAATGAAATTAGAAATGTTACCCGTAATAAACATTTCAAACAATCACTTGCCGACGATATTGAACCTTATTTTAGACCTGATACAACGAAAAAACCGGTAGAAGAAGAATTCATCAAAAATGAAACTCTTTCAGTTTTGATGAATAAAATAAGCAATCTGCCTGCCCGACAACGGGAAACAGTACTGCTAAACATTCAGGGCTATTCATTTACTGAATCTGCAAAAATTTTGGGAATATCTGTACAGGCCGTTCATAAATTATTCAAGAAAGCAATGATTAAGTTACTGCCCCATATTGACAATTAAAATCGACCTTAGAAACTTACTTGCTCTCAACGAATTAATGAATAGATCACAATTTTTCCTGTGGTTGGGGCTGTATTACTGTCTAAACTGTATCCGGCTAAATAATAATTGGTGGCAGTGCTTACAACTGACACAATCGAGGTAAAGTTTTCCGGTCCTGCTATGAGTACAACTCCGTCCCCGGCTCCAAAATCACTGTTCAGTGTTCCGTTTGAGTCAAGCATTGTCATTGCTGCAATCCCAGAGATTCCTGAAGTAGCCATACCCGTTGTGATAATGCAACCACATAGACTCTCATAACTGCCTCCTGTCGCTGCATATCCCATATAACCAGGAATAGACACATTTGACAATCCAGAGTTGCCGTAAGTCAATAAACTGCCCGCCGAATTTAATATACCTGTTACCGCACGAAATTCAAAATTTGAATTCAATTGGGACTTTACACTGAAAGAAAATTCTCCGGATGATGTTGTTTCAATGGAAGCAGTAAAATCTGACCCAGAATAGGTTCCACCGGCCAGATTTTCAAAAGACAATCTTCCCCCAGAATTGAAAGCAGTATCTAAGTCGCCATTATTTTTTTGTAACTTCCAGAATGTTGCATTTGTAAAAGTACCTCGACTACTTGAGCCACCAACGAAAATGGCATTACCTGATAGAACCAGTTTTAAACCAATATCATCCGCATTCCCGCCAGCAGCATTATTATCTGCAACATTCCAGGTCACCGAAGGATTCCCTGAACCGGGACGAATTCGCCAAACGACCATATCATTCCCCGCACCGGATGAACGTCCGAATCCGGTAATATAATAATCACCATCGGTGTCGATTTTAAGTTCACGGGCAGAGTGGTTACCATTGTCAACCGGCGTTGAAACAGTGTAAATAAAACTTCCGGCATTAAACGTAGTATCAGGTGTGCCGTTATCATTTAGACGCCATAGAGTCATTGCTGTATCAAAGGTACCTGATGCATCGGTATCACTGTAGCCGGCCACAATTATTCTCCCATTTGAGTCAACTGCGACAGAATAACCGCCATCAGATTGACCACCGCCACCGGCATTGTTATGTAAAAAGACCCCGGGGGTGGCCCCCCCGGAGTTAAAAGAAGTGTCGAGAGAGCCATCAGAGTTTAATCGAATCAAAAACATGTCAGAGGTATTGCTCTGCAGAATATTTGTCTCACCTGTAATTAAGAGCCTTCCCGAAGAATCTGCAATGATTTTACGGGCCAGATTTAATTCGGGCTTAACTGAGAAATCAGCAGTTCCATCAGAAGAAAAGCGTACATCCAGAGTTCCTGAATTTTCCGATAAACCAGACTTTTTCTGGAGTGACCCCGCATTACGCAAAGCTTCCCATACGCCTTCACTTGAGCAACTACTGCATAACAATATGGGAAGGAATGTGGCTATAATTTTAAAAATTAATTTCATAAACCTGGCCTAGTGCAATCGTAGGGAATATTCGGTTTTCAAGATACAGATTCAACTGAATCAACAATCCTGGTAACCAACTCCAAAGTGAATAATGGATTATACCACCAAGAGTAACTATGGGTTGAACTGCTTTTACCTGAATTCCATTGATGCTTGTGTTAAAATAGAATATTCCGGCCCCTGCATTAAATTGAAATCTGAAATGTTTTACTGGAACACTCCATTGCAAAAGAAATACGGACGAAGGTAGCCAGAATGCATCTTCAATCTGCAGATTTGGCAATGTATATGAAAAACGTTTAAAGTTTAGTTCAATTCCGGCATGTGGACAAAGTTGCCGTTTAAGACAGAAGGGAATTGATTGCAGGTAGGTAACCCCTGCGCCTAAGCCATAACCTGAGGATCCTCGTATCCCTAAGGGTAAAGATTCAAATTCCAGAGAACCAGAAAGAGATCGAAATTTGGAGAATTCAACTTCATTTACCTTAGGCTTCTCACCATCTTTAGATGCTATTTTTTCGGATTCTTTAATTGTAAAAGAAAATTCTATGCGTTCGACATTATTCTGCGGAAGAACCTGTTCGGAACGATCATTAAGTAGAATTATCACAGCCTCGTCAGTTCTACTGATAACGCTTCCTGATACTTTCGAACCATTTTTCAAGTATACAGTATCTGCAAACATTTCATTCAAAATTGCCAAGGAAAAAAAGAGTAAAATAAAAATTACATCATGGAGATTCCGTCGCATTCAATTTCAATTCCTGTATATCCGACCTTCTAATATTCTGAATCCCGTTTACTGTTTTAAAGTGGATCAATTCTTCATCACTACCCTGAAATTTACCCTCTAACTTTATTCCTGATTTTAAATACAGAATATCATTTGAATTTTGAGTTTTTTCCTGTGAAGGCGATACAACAGGTTGCACTAATTGTTTTTCTTGCACATTAGAATTTTGATTAAACTTTTTTTCGTGCTCATGAAACCCATCTATTCCAAATGAAGATTTTTGATCTTTTTCTAGAATTTTTTCATTTCCGTTACGGTGTCGAAGTAAAACCTTCCCTCGTGATACTGACACACTACCTGACTCTTCATAAAGATCAAACTCAAAAACTGTTCCCAGCACTACTATTTCAATTATTGGATGAACAATTGTAAGATTAATTTTTGAATTAAGTGTAAATTTTGCCTTTGCTATTTCGGCTGCAAAGACGAACTCCTTAGATTCAAAATTGGCAAGCTTAACACTGATTAAGCCGCTCTCCAAATCAATTTTCCAGGAAGAACTAAGATCAATAGTATTGACACGCCCTTTGTCAACTGCAATCATATTGCCAGCCTTAATCGGATATTCACGGCTATGAAACAGACTGCTTTGCCATAATATGGTAAAGCCAAGGAACAACATCCCGAATGCACTGGCAAAAACAGGAATTCGAAAGCGTTGGAAGAATCCAAATGATTTTTTATTATCCGATTCTGCTCTCGCAATAATGGCAGACACCGGCTCGGGTCTTTTGATAATAAAAATTTGATTAATCTCTTTTGTGGTTTTATTCCAGACTTTTGAAAGGTCGGCCCTGTTTTTACCGTTTTTCTGTTCATCAATAATCTCCGCGGTCAGTTGTTCCGCCTTATTTTTCAAGGTAGACTTACTCTTACTATTTGGCAACTCAGGCGAAGATTTTTGATTTCTATTTTCCATTTTTTTGATCTGCGCCTGAATGTCTTTTACCAGTCTGTTGCATGTAAAGGGATTTTTAAGATCCCGAACAGATTTCACAAACTGAAAAAGTGAAAATTAGCTATTGTATTTTTCTAATTCGTTTATTATTTTGATCTGTCACATAGAGCGCATCGTTGGTTGCAACGATGCCAGATATCGTATTAAACAAAACAGATGTACCACTGCCATCCTGGTAACCTTGCCCGCTACAGTCGCCAACCAAGGTAGTGACCTGTGCAGAATCAGTGTCTACTTTTCTCACACAATTATCATCCCCGATATAAAGGTATTTTCCGTCTGTTGTCATAGATGCGATTTCAGTAAAGGCTGCCTGAGTACCGGTTCCATCCACACTAGTATTATTGGCATCATACCCTGCCAGTGTAGATACTGTGTTTGTATCTAAATCTACCTTTCGAATAAATTGTGTATCATTACCATCCTGATCACTGAAATACATTTTATTGTTTAGAAATACACCAAATTGGGCATAGTCTAAACGACTATTGGAAACACTGCCGTTGACTATTGAACTGGAACCCTGCGAGCCGGCAAAAGTTGTCACATTTACACTTGAGACCTCTATTTTCCTTATCAAGTTGTTACTTGTCTCTATCACAAAGAAAATAGAAGCATCTGCATTGCTAATAACTTGGCCAACACCTGTGAATCGGGCACTTGCTCCGATTGCATCGGTATAGCCTGAAGCACTCGATCCTGCAAAAATATTTTTTGTAGCACTGGCTGTTAGTATATTAGTAAACTTTTCTATGCGGTGAGCACCAGAAACGTATAGTGCGCTATCGTAATACATTATATTGCGACTGGGATTTGCACTGCTTGAAGCATCAAAAACGTCGCTTACTGTGTTACTGCTTATTTGCATTTTACGAATATCCCCTGGTATGCTGTTATCAATCCAGAAAAGATAATCCCCATCTGTTGTTAAACCCCTAGGTGATTCTATTCGTGCATTGGTGCCTATTCCGTTCACCTGTCCCTGCGTCCCGTCGCCGGCAACCGTTGTCACTGTCCCAGAAAGAGAAAGACCACCACATGTGTGGTAGGTTCCACTTATGATTTTACTCTTACATGATGAACTGCTCTCAGATTCAACACTATCCTGTGACCCGTTTGCGCAACTAATGGCCAGTAAGGCCGCAATCATACTCAATAATATTTTTTTCATATTTACCTCTTAATCTTCTCAGTTTTTCATGTATTATTCTATTATAAGTAAGGGCAGCAATATGGTAGTTTTTCAACCCCCTTACCTGCTTTTTTTTGATTTTTTATTACATGAAATAAAATGCCTTGTTTTTACCAAAATTTTACAATATTAGGTCCGCTGAAATTATTTTATCAGACTATTCACTATTAAATACCGTTCAGAATGTAAGAGAATAATCTATTTGAAATAAAGCTTACGATACACTTAAGCTCATTGTTTTAATTCTTTATTCAATTGACGGTATGTGTTCTTATTAAACTCTATTATCAATGGGTATACGCCGCGGTGTAAATTTTCCGCTCGATTTTCCCTTCCATCGCCGCACGTTCATACGACCGCATTTATCTGCGGCCCTGCAAAACCTGGGCGAGACAACTTCTTCAAGCCGTCCTGCGGCTGCCCGGCAATTACTCGCCCTGGTCGATAGAGAAACCAACCAGACCCGCAGTTCCGGCGATTTCATGTCTCTGGGTCTGTTGCAGGAGATCTATACCCAGATACTGAGAAAATACTGTAAAGACAATCCATCCGCCTTTACCACTCTATTGCAAACAAACCGTCCTTTGATGGTAAAGTTTCGACACAACTACCCGGTTGAAGAAACCCGCAATCGTCTATTGACCGATGAAGAATACCTGAATCTGTCAGAATCTTCCGCTTCGTCTATACACGAAACCTTTTTTGAATACCTGTATATTTCTGCGATGGAAAAGAACCCGGCAGCGAGAAAATTTTCTGACTTGTTCTCTTCGCCCGATATCAAAAAATCTGCAGAGTTCACCGAATTTCATGATCAGGTCGATCATCATTTTGCCGACCAACCCAAGCTGCTGGCAGAAGAGCCTGCTCTTACCGATTTTTTACTGAGACCTATTGAAGCCTCTCCCGACGATCTGTATGGCCAGCTGGAATATATTTTTCGCCACTGGTCATCTTTGCTGCCGCAAGAGCTTATGATGCGTATTTTACTCGGGCTAGACCTGATTCGCGAAGAAAGAAGTGCGCGCGGCGGGGTCACCGGGGTTGATTTGCGCCTGCCTAATTTTACAGACCAGAACCTCTTTCCCGAACACGAGGCCTTTACCGAAGACCGCGACTGGATGCCGAAAGTAACCCTTATCGCCAAGAGTACCTATGTCTGGCTGTACCAGCTCTCAAAGTCTTATAAGAGCGAAATCAAAACCCTCGATCAGATTCCCGATAAAGAACTGGACAAACTTTCCCGCTGGGGGTTTACCGGTTTGTGGCTTATTGGCATCTGGCGGCGAAGCCCGGCAAGTGCGCGTATAAAAAAATTAGCCGGCAATACCGATGCCATTTCTTCTGCCTATTCACTTTTTAACTATGAAATTGCAGATGAACTGGGCGGAGACCTGGCATGGGAAAATTTGCGCACCCGCGCCGCGGCACGCGGCATACGGCTGGCCGCCGACATGGTGCCGAATCATACCGGTCTTTACAGCGATCTGGTTTTGCACCATCCTGAAATGTTTTTGTCGTTGCCCTACTCGCCATTTCCCAACTACCGGTTTGACGGCCCTAACCTGTCAGAAGATCCGAATATTGAAATCAAAATTGAAGATGGCTATTACTCAAAAAGCGATGCCGCGGTAGTCTTTCGCCGTACTGATCTGAGAAACGGTGAAACACGTTATATTTATCATGGCAATGACGGTACCAGTATGCCGTGGAATGACACAGCGCAACTTGATTATCTGAGTCCCGAGACCCGGGAAGAGATTATCCGTCAGATCATGCATGTGGCAGCAAAATTTCAGATCATTCGATTTGATGCAGCTATGACTCTCGCCAAAAAACATATCCAGCGTTTATGGCATCCCGAGCCGGGTACGGGCGGAGCGATTCCGTCTCGTTCAGAACATGCCTTGAAAACCGAAGACTTTCATAAAAAAATTCCCCATGAATTCTGGAGAGAAGTTGTCGATCGAATCAATGCAGAAATGCCCGACACCCTGTTGCTGGCAGAAGCATTCTGGATGATGGAAGGGTACTTCGTTAGAACTCTGGGCATGCACCGGGTATACAACTCTGCATTTATGAATATGCTGAAACGGGAAGAGAATAAGAAGTACCGGGAATATCTCAAAGAAACCCTCGAGTTTAATCCTGAAATTCTGCGCCGTTATGTGAACTTTATGAGCAATCCCGATGAAGATACGGCAGTGGCACAATTTTCAAAAGGGGACAAGTATTTCGGGGTAGCAACCTTAATGGTCACCATGCCGGGCCTGCCAATGTGGGGCCATGGTCAAATCGAAGGGTTTGCAGAAAAGTATGGGATGGAGTACTCCCGGGCCTACTATGATGAATACCCCGATAACTGGCTGATTGAACGGCATGAACGGGAAATTTTTCCTCTTATGCGCAAACGCCATCTGTTTGCCGGCGTTGAATATTTCACCTTATATGATTTTGTCGAAAAAAATGGCAGCATCAATGAGAATGTATTTGCCTACAGCAATCGCAGCGGAGCAGAAAAAGCACTTATTATTTTTAACAATGCATTTGCCGATACCGTTGGCCATATATTGCACTCTGTACCGTTTAACTCTGGCAAAGATGACAGTACCACTCTGCGTAAAACCCGATTGCACAAAGCTTTGAATCTGAAAACCGGTTCTGACTGGTTTTTAATTTTTCGAGACGCGAGAGATGGCCAGGAATTCATCCGCCGATCATCTGAGATTGAATCGAATGGTCTTTTTGTTATGCTGGGCGCTTACGGATTGCATGCCTTCATTGACATGCGGGAAATTCAAGATCACCATGGCTGGCTTGAAAAACTGTGCCAGAAGCTGAATGGGGGCGGGGTTCCATCCATGGAGAATGCTCTGGCTGATCTGCAATTAGAGCCATTGACCGAACCCCTCAAAACTTATCTCCCCTTTACCCTGCTCCAGGACACAATTTCTGCATGTGTACCGCACATTGATAAGGTCATGTATGAGAAACCGGCAAAAGAAGCTGCCGAAGAAATTCTTTCCCGCCACAATTTCAGCGAACGGTTTGAGCGCTCGCGTCTGGCCCTGCTGCCATTTCACGATGCCCACGATGCCCCGGTATTTGATCACGCTCAGCTGCTTGAAAAGTTTTCAATTTTCATTTCCTGTTTGCGACAAATGCAGCCTGAGCATCTCAATCAATTAGACCAGCTTGCCGCAAAGTTTTTACAGGCTCAATACTCAAAACGCACGTTTGATTATCCTTACGAATTCTGGCGCATTCCGCTTTTGACTTTTTTCAGCAGCCTGCATGAGAACATTTTAACCGGCCCACTGACTGCAAAAGCGTGGCTGCCAATTTTGAAACGCATTCTGGCTAAGCTTGGTGCCCATGAGAGCCAGGCAGCCTGGGAAGCAAAACTGATATTGACACTCACAGAAATAAGAGGAATTCTTGACCAGGTTCCAGCCGGAGCTGAACCAGATTTTCTGCAGGTATTTACCTGCAATCGAGCAAGAGAATTTATTTCAGTACATGCTCATCGTGAAGTTCTGTTTTTTCACAAAGAAAGTGGCGAACTGCTGGCCTATTGGGTTTTTCATCTATTGGTGAGTTTGACTATCACAGACTCCCAGAATCTGGCGAGAATTTCAGAATTTCATCAAAGTATTGAAAAAATGATTCAAGCGATGGGTGAGTCTGAATACAAATTCAATGAATGGCTTGCCTCTATTGAAGAAAACATACAGAAATATATTCCTGCTAAAAGCAACCTCGAAAAAAAAAGCAAAGGAAAATTGAGTGAAAAAAAGCAAAAGCCCGAACAAAAAAAATAACAGGTTTTATCCCCGGGAAGAATGCGGAATCGCCGGTGTTTATAATATTCCTGAAGCGGCAAACTTTGCCTATCTGGGTATCTATGCTCTGCAACACAGGGGGCAGGAAAGTGCCGGTATTGTCTCTACCGACAGCCAGTTGCTGTATCGCTATGCGGGCATGGGCAAAGTCAATGATGTTTTTAATTCTGCCAAACTCAAGCAATTGACCGGACATATGGCCATTGCTCACAACCGTTACAGCACAACCGGCGCAAGTTTTTTACGAAATGCACAGCCTATTCGATTTGAATCCCGTTTGGGTACCTTATCCCTCGCTCACAATGGCAACCTTACCAATGCCTGGAATCTCAGAAAACAGCTTGAGCAATCGGGCTCGATCTTTCAGACGACAGTCGACAGCGAAGTGATTGGCCATCTTCTGGCAAAATCATCTGCAGATAACTTTGAAGGGGCATTGATCGAGTCGCTCTGTAAAATAAAAGGAGCCTACTCGCTCCTGCTCATGACCCGGGATGCAATGTATGCAGTGCGTGACCCGCATGGTTTTCGCCCGCTTGCTCTCGGCCGAAAAGATGACGGCTGGGTAGTCGCATCTGAGACCTGCGCTCTGGATATCATGGATGCAACCTATGAACGGGATGTTCAACCTGGTGAAATGCTGATTTTTGATAAGAGCGGGGTGCGCTCTGTCTTCCCGTTTGAAAAATCAACCCAGAACCTGTGCATTTTTGAATTTATTTATTTTTCACGGCCTGACTCTATGATCTTTGAACAATCGGTTTATAATGTGAGAATTGAACTGGGCAAAATACTGGCCCGGGAAGCACCGGTCGAAGCAGATATCGTGATTTCCGTTCCCGATTCTTCAAATGTTGCTGCATTGGGATATTCCCGCGAAAGCGGAATTCCCTACCATATGGGTCTGATTCGCTCCCACTATATTGGCCGTACCTTTATTGAGCCAGACCAGAAAATTCGGGACTTTGGGGCAAAAATTAAATACAATGCAATTGCAAGTGTTGTTTCAGGTAAACGGGTGATAGTGGTGGATGACTCAATTATGCGCGGAACGACCCAGCGCAAGATCGTGACCATGCTAAAGACAGCCGGTGCCAAAGAAATTCATGTTCGCATCACAAGCTCTATGACCAAATATGCATGCTATTACGGAATTGATATACCCAGCCACTCTGAACTGATAGCCTCTTCTCACACGCTCGAAGAAATACGCAAATACTTGCGGGTGAACTCCATCGCTTATTTGTCAATTGATGGCATGGAACAGGCCGCAGGCAAACAGCGAAATTACTGCAATGCATGTTTCTCGGGCAACTATCCTGTCCCGCTCGGCGAGATGGAAGCCGAGTCGTATTCGAATCAGAAAAATCTGTTTGAAGAATATGGCGTCGAAGAGCATTGATCAAAACGTCACTGAAATTCTGATCTCTGCCGGGGAACTTTCGGGAGATACTCTGGCGGCTGAAATTCTCAGTGAGCTGCAAAAAATAAAACCCAAAAGCTCTAAGGCTGTAAACTATCACTTTTTTGGCAACACAGGGCCTGCATTGCGGGTAGCCAATGTTGAAAAAATTCACGACATTGAAGAACTGTCTGTAGTGGGTCTGCTCGAAATTGCAAAAGAGTACCGGCGTCTGTCAAAAATTTTAGATAATCTGGTTGAATTGTGCATTGCCCGTAAGGTTAAACTGGCTATCTTAATCGACTTCCCGGGTTTTCATCTCAAACTGGGCCGCAAACTGAAAGCACATGGCATACCCACCGTTCTGGTTTCATCGCCGCAAATCTGGGGTTGGCGCTATAAACGCATAGAAAAAATTCGGCAAAGCATTCAAACGGTACTGTGTTTTTATCCGTTTGAAGAAGATATCTATCTGCGCGAGGGGGTAAACGGACAGTATGTTGGTCATCCGCTTATTCCAAAGATTCTCAAAGCCCGAAAAGAATTTCCAGTCAAAAAAGAAAAAAACTTAATCGCTCTGTTGCCCGGTTCGAGAAAATCAGAAATTTTAAGACTCATGCCGGCCATGCTTGACACAGTCAATGTACTGCAAGAGCAGGGAAAAAACTGGAAGTATGAGATTGCGGTCGCCCATGATGGGGCCCGACGAATACTGCAGCAGTTTGAACTGCCCCCCAAAGTGATTCTCTCGAAGAGGCCGACCTATGCTTTGCTGAGCCGGGCAAATTCTGCACTGGCCTGCAGCGGTACTGTGACACTTGAGTGTGCTTATTTTCAAACACCTTTTCTACTCATGTACTCTGCGAATGCACTGACGGCCTGGTTGGCACGCAAAATTATGACAATTCCTTATCTCGGCATTGTCAATGCTGTCCTGGGCCGTTTTGCCACCGCAGAGTTTTTACAGGAAGAAATTATTGCAGAGCATATGGCATCAGAACTTATTCGTCTGCAAGAGAGTAAAAACCGTCGAGCTTCAATGTTGGCTGACTTTCAGTTGGTTGAGAAGAAGATGGGATCGGGCAAGGCAGCCACACTGGCTGCCCGAGCGATTCATTCCCTTCTTTAATTCAGTTTTCTGCTTTTGAGAACAAGAAAAGCAATTTATGAATGCTGCTCTTCTAACCAGCGTTCAGCCTCGATTGCAGCCATACATCCGCTGCCGGCAGCCGTAATTGCCTGACGATAATAGGAATCTTGCACGTCACCACAGGCGAATACCCCTTCCAGTGAAGTTTTTGTTTTTCCCGGTTCAGTAAGAATGTACTTTTGGGCATCCATTTTCAGTTTTCCCTCAAACATTTTTGTATTGGGATCATGACCAATGGCAATAAACAGACCCTGGACGGGAAAGTCACTGATTTCACCGGTTTTCGTGTCTTTCAATTTCACACCGGCAACGGTGCCGGTTTTTTCATCCCCATAAACAGAATCAACCTCGGTGAATGTCTTGATCTCAATTTTGGGATTGTTTCGGGCACGGTCTACCATGATTTTGCTGGCACGGAACTCATCGCGGCGGTGTAAAATCGTAACTTTTGTGGCAAACTTGGTTAAGAAATTAGCTTCTTCCATGGCACTGTCTCCGCCCCCGACTACCGCAACCTCTTTGCCCCGAAAGAAAAAGCCGTCGCAGGTGGCACAGGCAGAAACGCCTTTGCCTTTGAATGCCAGTTCAGAGGGAATACCCAGAAAACGTGCAGAAGCTCCGGTTGCGATAATTATGGCATCAGCAGAATACCAGGTTTCGCTGCTGCGAACCTTGAACGGCTTCTGGTCAAATACAACCTCGTCTGCCAGTTTTGTTTCGAGAGTTGCACCGAAGCGGGCAGCCTGTTTCCTGAACAGTTCCATCATATCGGGACCCATGATTCCTTCAGGAAAGCCCGGGAAATTCTCGACATCACTGGTGATCATCAACTGACCACCACGCTCTATGCCCTCTAATACCAGGGTATTGAGGTTTGCCCGGCCGGCATAAACTGCGGCAGTATAACCGGCAGGGCCAGAGCCTATAATAATCACATCATAATGTTTAACTTCACTCATATCAGCATAATAACAAAATTTTTAGATTCTGTCTAAAGAAACTCTCAAAAAATGAGGTCTGCACAGCTGTAAGAACGAAAGTCGAAGACGTCTTATTTTACGGTTTTAAAAAAGCTTGCCTTCCTATAAGGGGTATTGACACGGAACCATGGACATCAGTTCGCTGGTATCTCTCACCTCTGAAGTTGAGAAAATCAATGGCGAAAAGGTTTTGCTCATTCACTTTTCGGGAAAAATCACCAGCGACAATATTATGGAGATTAACCAGAAAATTAAGCATTTATTCGAAAATGCAATCTATAATGTCATCTTGAATATCAGTGAATTGCATTATCTGAACAGTACAGGTATTGCCATGCTGCTGACCATTGCCAAGACAATTGAACAGAACAATGGCAATCTGGTCATGACCCGCCCTTCTGCATTTGTTCGAGATCTGCTTGATATGACAGACCTTCTCTCGAGATTTACGATTCGGGAAAATATAGAACAGGCTCGGGAATCTCTCAAGTCTAAACTGGAAGCAGTGTGAAACCTCGACGAAAACTTTCGCTATAATGATCGAATCCCAGAAATTCTTTACCTCCCACAAATTTGAGGCACGCGAACTGCCACCAGAATGGGAGTTTTATGAACAATGGCTGGCAAAACTGCATCTGACCGCGGGCCAGAAGAACTGGCCCAAACCTTTGCACAGTTTACAGAACATTGATGCTGTATATTTTATTCTGGTCAATTCAGAAGAGATGAGAAAGCTGAATCTGTCTTATGCCGAAAAGGATTCTGCGACCGATGTGCTTACTTTTCACTATGAACCACAATTCAAAGGTGACCAGAATGTTGTCGAAATCTACATCTGTCTTGAAATTGCCATTCAACAGGCCAGCCAGCATAAAACAGATTTATCAGGAGAGCTGGCATTGCTGAGTGTACATGGTCTTATCCATGCCTGTGGCATTGATCACGAACAGTCAGAAATTGAAATGCAGCTCACTCGCAATCTGGAACGCGAAGTATTAAATTTAACCGGTCTTCCTCAAGTACCGGCCCTTTCTGAGTACGAATAAATGGAAAGCGACAGTCAAAGCCCAAACGAAACAGAAATAGACCGCTCGAACGGTATTAAAAATTTTCTCGCCCGCCTTTTTGCCCGTGAAGAAGAAACGCTGCGCGAACAATTGCAAAGATTTTTTGATGATCAGGAACTGCGCATCAATAATGACCAGTTGCAGATGATTGAAGGTGTACTCAGTCTGGTCGATAAGCGGGCAGAGAATATCAAGGTTCCCTCACCCCGTATGGTTTCTTTACCGGTAACCATCAACCGTGCAGATCTGGAAAATATTTTACGCAAGAGCGGCCATACCCGATTTCCGGTCTATACCGATAAAGACGGTCTGCGGGATTATGTTGGCATTTTACATGTAAAAGATTTGTTGCCCTTTCTTATGAAAGGCGGAAAAAAAATTGTTCTCAAAGATATTGTGCGTAAACTGCTGGTTGTACCTGAAAATCAGACTTTGCTTTCGCTGATGCGTACGATGCGTCAGAAGAAATTTCATATGGCGTTGACAGTCAATGAACATGGGGATGTATCTGGTCTGGTAACCCTTGAAGATATTCTTGAAGAAATTGTTGGCGATATTTTAGATGAACATGATAACCGCTCAAACGACATTAAAGAAATAGGGCTTAGAATCTACAGGGTGGATGCCATGCTGCCATTGAACGAAGTGAACCAGCGCATCGCCCTCAACCTGCCCGAAGAGAAGTTCAATACTCTGGCCGGTTTTTTACTGCACCAGCTCAAAGGTGATGTTGCAGAAAACCGGGAAATTCGCTATGGCAGTGTAAATTTCAGACTTGAAAAAGTCTCAGGACAGCAGATCAAGAATGTGATTGTTGAACTGGATGTTCCCTCAGCAAATGCGGGCAATAATACTGCAACGTCGTGAAGACAAAGGCGAGTCTCTGCTGCTCGACTGTCTCACCGAAGAAAACCAGTTACTGCGGGTACGCATACCCGGCATCTTGAAATCAAAAAAAAGAAGTGCCTATTTCTATTTCCCGGGTTCATTGTGGGATTTCACCCTTACCTCGGTAAAAGATAATTTTGCAATTCCCAAAGAAAGCAATCTGATCTCTGAACCGGTGGGCATGAATCCCGATTATGAATCTCAAGTGAATCTTGCCAAACTTCTCGAACCGGTCAGAATCGTACACTTCTGGCAGAGCAGTGAAGGTTTTTTTGATCTGCTGCAGAAAACATTGGCAAACTGGTCGGGGTTGAGCAAAAATGAGCAAAGAAAATTTATCTTTGCCGTAACCTTACAGTCTGCACTGGCAGAGGGTGTTTTATCTTTAGAAACAGAATGTTCCCGCTGTGGTCGCGAGTCAGAACTGGGAATTTATCGGCCCGAAGAAGGGAACGTTTGCGAGTGCTGTGCCAGCCAAAATGAAACCGAGCAGAATGCCGCATATTCTGATGTCGCAAAACTGCTCAATGCATTTGATGACGAACCTGACCTTGTGCTGCCGTCTGAAGAATATCGACAGAAACTATTGAACATACTGCGTCATGAGCAGAACTTTGGTTCAGCGAGAAAATTCTAACTTAATGAATCTCTGAAAAAGTGCTTAGAGGGACTTTTTCAGAGGCTACTTAAGTAACTTTTTTTGAATCTGAATCCTGGTAAATATTCACAACCTTTTCTAAAAATATTCGTCAGAAAGATATGCGAAATATTTTACTGCTATTGTTCATCAGTTTCTCGATTATTCATTGTTCATCTACAGGCCAGAGATCAGAATCTAGCCGGCCATCGATTGAACCGAATACAGTCGAAAGTGCCAGAATAGCCTCGTCAGAAGGTGCCGGGTCAGATTTTGCTGACGAGGCTCCTATCGAACGAAAAATAATTTATACTGCAGATGTACGTTTTCAGGCACGGGAAAAAGAACTCGAAGCTACCCGAGAGATGTTGCTTAAGCTCACAAAAGAATTCTCTGGCTATATGCTGAGTTCAGCTGAAAACAGAATAGAAGTTCGGGTACCTTCTGACAGTTTGCAGAACTACCTTGAAGCAATAAAGTCCGTTACTGATAATTTCTATTCAAGCATGAACGCCAGTGATGTCACCGATTCTTTTTACGATACAGAAATTCGGCTCACGAATGCGCGTAAAATGCGGGAAAGACTTCTCGATCTTTTGAAATCAGCAAAAAATGTACAGGAAACTCTTGCGGTCGAACAGCAGCTGGCCAGAGTTTCTGAATCAATAGAATTATATGAAGGCCGCTTAAAAAGACTGAAAACTGAAATCTCCATGTCGAAAGTCAATATTACCTTCTATAAAAAATATGAACCGGCTAAAGAAACAGAATACGAGCCAGGAATTCTGGGCTACCCCTTTTACTATGCATGGAAAGGAATTGAATATGTCGGTGAGGGTATTGTCTGGCTGTTCGTGAGAGAGAAGGAAGTCGACACACAGGCAAAATAAAAAGAAAAAGAAGTTTTCAAAACTGCACTGAATAAGATGAACGTTATTCAGTGAAAAAGATTCTACGCCATATAAAAACCGGGCCGGTTTCAGAATATGTAAAGGAACAACTTCTCAAAGATTTTCTGACATTCATAAGACCGGCAATGCCGTCTGTACTGATACTGGAGTTTATTTATTTGTATCTGGTGATGACAGAGACAGACGGGCGAAATGCAGGTCTCTGGTTTTCAGCAATGTTCGGTTCTATTTCAATCGCCATGATTTTTGGCCTCTTTATCAACAAAATATCAATCAAACGCAAATACAAAGAAATAATTTTACTGATTTTACTGATCTTTACCTTCGGCAGCTTTGGTCTCAGTCTGCCCTATTATTATCCGCTCTTACCTTTTGGGTATGTGAATCTGCTCGTCATTTTGATTGCCGGCATTATTGGTGGGCTTTCTTCAATTGCTTCACCCCAGCGTACAATTTATCTGGTATCGGCTTTTGCAATTTCCCTGCCCGAGACAATCTATTTTGCCATGCAGGAAGACTTTACCCGACAGTTGCTCGCGGTACTCATTCCGTTTTACATCGCAACCATGTTCATTTTTGTCATGCTCGATCATGTTCGCCGGGTGCGTTTTATTGAAACCAACCGCAATCTGGATATTGCCCACCGTGAACTGGCAGAAAATCACGACCGTCTTAAACAGATGAAAAAGAAACAGGACGGCGATTATTTTCTGACTTCCTTGTTAATCGAACCGCTGGGCAGAAATAATTATAGGGGGGATGCCTGTGAGCTCAACTTTTTAATTCGCGATCATAAACGGTTCCGTTTTAATAAATGGCGAAAAGGCATCGGCGGAGACCTGAATATCGCCGAGAATATTCAACTGGGTAATAAGCAGTATGCATTTTTTCTGAACGCTGATGCAATGGGAAAGTCTATCCAGGGGGCGGGTGGTGCCCTGGTACTCGGGGCTGTTATGCAATCGATCTTGATGCGCATACAGGCCAGAAAACCGCAAATCTTTCCCGAACATTTTCTGCAGGAAAGCATCGATGAGTTGCAGAGAGTTTTCAACCAGTTTCAGGGTTCTATGCTGATTTCCCTGATCATGGGTCTGATCGATGAAGAAACCGGTATACTTTATTATATAAATGCAGAACATCCATTTCTTGTATTGTTACGCGATAAAAAATCTGAATTTCTCGAAAACAGCATCGGTATGCACAAAATAGGGGTAATCACCGAATTCAATACAGTACCGATTTTTGTGAGGTCATTAAGCCGCAATGATATAATTGTCGCCGGTTCTGACGGTCGTGATGATTTGATCACCGATTCAGACAAACGGGAAATTCAAAATGATGAAGCCCGTTTTCTCGAAATCATTGAGAAATATGGCGACCGGTCAATGCGTAAAATTTATTCTGCGCTGCGCCAGTATGGCCGCCTGTCAGATGACCTGAGCCTTATCAAAGTGAAATACAAGAACGACCCTGAGCCATTGCGAGAGAACTTACTGCAATTGAAAAAAGAATTCGCGCAGGCAAAAAAGAATCATGATTTCGCCGCCCTTGCAGACAAGGCAGCGCGCATTGCAGATATTTCTGTTGCCGATGCTTCTTATTTGCGTAAAGCAGCGGCTGCACACTGGCAATCGGGCAATACCGAACTTGCGCTCAGTTTCGCATATCGCTATTACCGTCGATTCCCTTTTGAAGGGAAGGCAATTTCATTATTGGCGACAATGTATGCAAGGCTCAGGCAAGAACAGCTTCGTGATCGATTTGTTAGTCTCGGTCTCAAAATTGCTCCGGAACATCGAGACTGGCACAAAATCGGCTTGCCTGTCGAATAGTTATTATGTTTTTTTAGTGCGGTTGTGCACACCGGCACTTAAAAAGTTCATCAACAGACGTTGCCAGAGGTCGCCTAAAAAATTGATTTCTAGCCGTGAAACTTATTGATAAGGGACCGGTATCTGAAAATTGACTTTGCCGGTCGGGTATTGACTGTTAGTGACGCTAATATCAATGAGAAAATTTTTATCATCTTGAACAAATTTTGCACCGGGATACAGAGAAACCTGTGAATTAAAGTACTTTTTATAAGGTTCAGGAATCAACACCAACCACCGGTCTCTCAGGTATCCTTGCACAGAACATACAGAAAGAATCTGAACAAAGGGTTGGCCGGTATTTACAGTGGCGTTATAGGTAAATCTTGAATTAAAATAATACAAAAAAAGGATAGTATTTGGCATTGCTTCATGATATGTACCTGGAAATCTCTGCTCGAGTATAACAGGTTCTACTTCGAGCGGTAATGACCAGCGCAAACCACCATTCAAATCAAGGCAATGTACTGCATGTTCATGCAGGGTTGCCCCGCGAGAATGCTCCATACAGGAAAAGAGTAAAAGATATCTCTCTTCAACTATAGTCAATGGTCCCACCATTGGGAAATGACTCTGTAGAGTTTCTTGAGAAAATGGTACCTCAAACTGCCAGGGCACGGCGCCTGCACGGCGCAGAACTGTTTTTGAAATTTTCAAATTATATTGTTTTGAAAGAGCTTCATTTGGCCCGAACATCTGCAGCATATCGTTTAATATTCATATCGGGTTAAATTACTGCAACAAGATTTTTTTCATTAAAATGTGCTGTACTACACCCTCTATTTTTATGACTTGTCGATCGTGATTTTTAATTTTTTATGAGTCGAATGCATCCGCTGAATTATTCTAAAACCTCTTCTTATATTGCGCAGTTTACTGCCTGCCGTCGAGTTGCAGTCTGTTTGCTGTTCCTGTCACCTTTTGTCACTGTTTTTTCCCAGAGCAAAAACAGGTTTTACTGGTTCACACCAGAGAATGAAAAGCCGGTTGAAATTCTGATTCAGGAATATAATGATAATCATAAAGAGTTACAGAAAGTTTCACAAAATAAAGACTTCGAATCTGCAGAAGGCACGACTTTGGTTTCGGTACCGGTTCAGTGGACCAGTGACCCGATTGCAACTTCTTACCGGGTTATCATCACCGACCAGGCCGGAAATATTGTACAAAACTTTACTTCAGTTGAAAACTTTGCTCGCTTGAAGCTTGCCAAAGGAAAGTATTCCATGAAAGTTGCAGGGATATCTGAAGCTGGTCTGGAAGGCGAATTTTCTGACCCGGTGCCGGTGAATGCCGACAAGATTATCGCCAGGGTTGATGAATTGAAAAAAGAAAATTCAATGCTGCTTGAAAGAGAAAAGCGATACCTCTCGGCCATTGAAGAACTCTCTTTTCAAGTCACCGACGGTTCAAGTCTGCCTGTACACAATCATCCCAGTCTCACTCGCTACAGTTATAATGAAGATCAATTTTCTGATAAACAGGTCTTTCCCAATTCAAAATATAAGCCTGTAAGTTCATCGAGTCAAGATGCCTCTGGCAAAAAACTGCCAGATTTACGGCTGGGTCTGCTACCGTTCTTTTCACTGCGAGACTCGGCGATTGATAAATACGATCATGGGTTTGGCGCTGCAATCAATATGACTTTTGCATCTGTATTTTTTCAATGGCTGAATCTCTACAGTGAAATTGCATTTTCATACTACGCCGGGAACACTGCACCTTTCGAATCGTTAACCCAGAACCGATTTCATTTTGGTGCTGCTTACGTCTATCGTCCATATCCCAAAATCCCTCTCGATCTCGAAGCCGGCCTGGGTGCAGGGTTCATCTACATCGGTTTTTTGAACTCCATTCGCAGCACCAATTCCGCAGGTTCCTTTCTGCAGTTTACTCCGCAGGCTGTTTACTCTATTTTTAAGAACCTGAAGGCCAGTGCCGGTATTGGCGTACTCTATCTGTTTGACAACAGCCAGAATTTATTATTCCTGGAACCGAGACTGGGCATACATTACACATTCTAAAATACTATGGAACAAGAAAATACATCCGCCTTTCACCGCTCAATATCACTGAATACAAAACTGATTGTTATTACGACAATCATTCTGCTGGCCAGTCTGGGCATCATTACCTGGAATTCACTTTCAGTGTTTACCAGTCGAACAGAACAGCTCGTACAGGGACTCACCCAGAATAATGCAAAATCAATCGCTGCTCGAATCGAAGCCAAATTTGATGGAGTAGTGAATTTTCTATTGCTGATTGATACTCTAAAAAAGACTGAGGCTGCCAAAGGAATCAGTTCGAATCGGGATGTACTGTTTGCAGGGGCATATACCCGGGGAGAGAAACCCGGTACCCTGAACGCTATTTACACAATCAGTTCTGAAGTCTCTTTAAAAGAAGCCAAACTCAATACACGACAAATCGAAAATGCACTGAAGGGCTATCATCCCTACTTTCTACGTTCTTTTGTGAACCAGATCTATGTTCAAAATCTTTCGAAAGAATTAAAACTGCCTGTCATTGCAATTGCCATACCCGTTACCCGCAACGGCAATACTGCATCTCATGTGATCTTAGCGGCTGTCAAAATTGACTCGATAGACCGGGCATTTGCTGAAGAAGATATTACTACTTCTTGGCTAATGAACGCAGAGGGCGAAGTCATAGCCCACCGGGACCCGCAGAAAACCCTGCAGGCGGTTTCACTTGCAGAATCACCTTATCAGAAAATTATCTCTGAAATGAAAACTACCTCTGGTTTTCGGCACATTAAAGAAGATTTCAACAAAGAGTATGTGAATGAATTTTTTGCCTTTCGCATTCTCAATAAATTTAATGTAACTCTGGGAACGATGATTCCCGAAGAGATCGCACTGGAAACTGTCTTTATTATTCGCTATCGCTCATTGTTGATTGCAGGCATTGTTTTGCTGGTAGCGATTCTGGCTGTTTTTTTCTTTGCAAAAACAATTTCCGGGCCGGTGAATCTATTGGCCAAAGCTGCTGCATCAATACGTGCCGGTGACTTCAATGTGAGAGTAACCCCAAAAACCAGAGATGAAATTGGTGAACTGTCAGATTCTTTCAACAGTATGGCACAGGGTCTGGCCGAGCGGGAACAGCTCAAAGGCGCACTGACTAAATTTGTGAATCCTGAAATTGCCGAACGCGCAATGCGCGGCGAAATTTCATTGGGCGGGGAGCGCCTGAATGCTGCAGTTTTCTTCTCTGATATAAGATCTTTTACAGCAATAAGCGAGACCATGCAACCCGAACAGGTGGTTGAATTTTTAAATGAGTATATGAGCCTCATGGTCAAAATTATCAATGAAACCGACGGAGTCGTCGACAAATTTATTGGCGATGCCATCATGGCTGTCTGGGGCGTTCCGAAATCGAAAGGCAATGATGTCAAGAATGCTGTCAACGCATGCCTGCGAATGCGAGAATCATTAGCAGAATTCAATAAAAATCGCGGCACAAAAGACAAACCGGTTATAAAAATAGGCTGTGGTCTCAATTATGGCCCGGTACTTGCAGGCCAGATCGGGTCTGATGACCGGCTGGAGTATACCGTAATCGGTGACACTGTAAATCTTGCCTCGCGGGTTGAAACCCTGAATAAACCATTAGGCACAGATATCTTGATTTCAAGTGAAGTCTATACTGAGGTCAAGAATGATTTTGATTGTGTGCCCATGCAGAAAATAAAAGTCAAGGGAAAAAGCAAACCCCAGCAGGTGTACTGTGTTCTTCGACGCAAAGGTGATGCAAAAGGCCCCAAAAACCTGGCTGAGCTTCGCAAGCGTGCACAAATAGATTTCGATACTAAGAAAAAGGTAGATATCAACAAAGAAGAAGAAAAATATGAACTTCTCTAAATTTGAGAAACTGTTTCTGGCCGGCCTGCTGCTCGGTATTTTTGTACTAACTACTTTACTCATTACTGATCGAAACAGTGAAAATACCCCTCTGGTAGAACCAATCGGTAAAGTTCGTTACCGTAACCATATCGCTGTTCGAAAGTATCCCGGCAGACTGGTCTGGTTTGATCTGAAAAAAGAAGATGACCTGTACCCTAATGATACCATACAAACCGGAGAATTATCTGATGCTGAGCTGGTCTTGCCTGACAACCTGATTCTGGGTCTCGAAGCCCGCTCTCTCGTTCAACTGGAGTTTAAAGATGGCAAGCTGGTACTGCGCCTGGACGGCGGAGGGCTGCAAATTGCCCAGGGAGGCAGCTCTTCAGCTGAAATAAAAACAGCAAACGGACAATCCATTTTTCTGGAAAATGCCAATGCTGCAATTCGAACTGATGCCGACAGCAATGAGACCTTGGTCAACCTGAATTCAGGCGAAGGACGAATTCAAACCGGCACGGCAGAAGCAACTCTTGAAAATGGCAGTCTTGCCAGAATGGGTTCTCAGGAAAATAACTCTATTCAAATTATAAAAAAAGAAGATCAGATAAAACTGATTTCACCCGCAGATAACCAAATGCTGCCTGCTCCGACCGGGAAAACAAGATCTGTAGAATTTATCGCCGAAAAACTAGAGAAAGATCTCATCACTACCTATTCACTGGAAATCGCAGACAACTCTTCCATGCAGAATTCCCGTACTTATCGAATGAAAAACAGAAAGCTGAATCTGACACTTGCTGCGAGAGACTGGTACTGGCGGGTTAAAGTCAACGGAAAAGACAGCTACTCTGCCACACGCTATCTAAAGATTCGAGAATTCAAACCGATACGTCTGATCTATCCGCCGGATGATTTTATTCTAATCAACAACGAACCCGGGGAACGTCTTGTAGAAGAAATGACGCTGCAATGGAAAACCGATGAAAACTACTCATCTTCACGTGTGATTTTGTATCCGCCTGACAAATTGAAACCCGTTCATTATTCTACAACCCGGCAAAACAGCCAACTGGTTCGTATGACTTTTCCCGGAGCCTACCGCTGGGTAGTCGAAAACCTTGATTACCAGAATCAGGTAATCGATACGGCAGAAGGTTATTTCAGAATTGAGAAGAATAATCGGCAACCACCGAACATTCTCAATCGGGAAAACAAGATCCCTTATATTACTTTATTACGTGGATATTCCCTGGATTTTTCAAATGATCAATATAAAAGCTATCGAATCATCTGGACTAAGCCAAATGGAGCAACACAAGATATTTTTACCAATACCGGCAGCTATAGAATTCCCGAAAATACTGATCCTGGTAAACACTCTTTTCAGATTCGCGGGAAACTGAATGAATTACAGGAATCCCAACCCGGAAAGATTTATTCACTGACCATTGAGCCCCCTCCGACACTCAACTGGAAAGTACCTCAAACAATCACTCTGCAGGAAGAACAGAATACCATTCAAATTGAATCAGGTAAAATTCCGAACGATTATCAAAAAGAACTGTCGATCATCAATTCTGCATCTTCCGTTCGCCTTAAAAAAGTTTTCAAAGGTGGTGAAGATATATCATTCAAAGCCAGATTGCATGGCAGTTATACATTCATTTTGAAATTGGTTGCTGAAAAGAAAGTAATTCAACAGTTAAGTGAGAAAACAAGTGTTAATTTTTCTGTAACACCGGTAAAAAGTATTCCGACCATCCCAAAAGACTGGAATGCGTTTGAAAATTCATATATCTGGTTACGCTGGCCATTGCCCCCGCACACCCGGTTCTATCGTTCAAAAGTTCTATTTAGTGTACAATCTGAAGCCAGTCCTCTTCAAAAAACAATCGATCGCCAGGTATTGAAAATGTCACGTATGAAGCTGACGAATGAAAAGATTGACCGCTCAGGTACATTGGGGATAAACTTGATTCGGGTTGCAATTGTTGACGGGCAAGATCTTGAAAGTGAACCTTCTGAATTCTCACTGCAGGTTAATTACCCGCAACGACCGCAAAAGCCGGTAATCTTACCCGGAAAAGTCGAAATTGAACGATAACATTGAATTTGGTAAAGAGTACTTATTTATATCAAAATCTACCACCATTGAATATACATTTCACTTAAGCTTTAGAAACCATATCCGACCAGGAACAGAATCTGGATTCCACCGGTATTTTCCCGGTTGTACAGAAAATTGGTCTGCCTTAAATCTAGACCTGTATCAATATTCTGTGTGATTCGATAGACTACCCGGGCAAACGGAGAAAATATCACCTCATTCACAGTGACAGTTTCACTCTGCAATTGGCGGTTGGTAGTAGAATCCAGCACAGTCAATGAATCAGAAGAAAAGTCCAGACGATAGTTCGACATCTGGTAACCACTCGCGACCCCTCCCAGAATGTATAACCGATCAGAAATTAAATACTTGTAGGCAGCCATCAGTTCACCGCCAAAAGATTGTAATGACACAGGAATAGTACCGCTTGCCACTTTAACAGGTACTGAAGTGGAGCCCGTATAATAGTGTCCGCTGACCCCCGCAACCAGCCAGGGAAAAAATACTTGGTGGCGCAGATATTCCAGTTGAAATTTGAAAGAAAGAGTAAACACAGCCGGTGAAAGACCAGAGCCTTGCTCCAGAGATTCAAAACTGTTTGAGGAAAATAGATTTATTAAAGCACCCGATCCCAGATTGATATGGTTCTGTTTAGGGCGGGCAAAAGCAGCCATGCCCGAACGTTTCCAATCATCAAGATTGGGCAACACCTTATTCAGCGCCTCTGCTGATTCAATCGCTGCTTTATCTATGGCATCAAACATTTCCCCGGAGATTGGTACATTCAAGGGAATCGAAACAACCAGTTCCTTTTTAGAAATACTGTACAGTAGAATATAACCCGATAACTCTGAGTTTCCGCGAGCTGAATTATTAATATTAAAAAAGCCGGCAAGAACCACATCCTGGTTGGTCAATAGCCCCAGATTCACAGCAGCAGTTTTCGTGTGCATATCTTTTTTAAAGATATAATTTTTCTCTGCAATCTTTTGCCATTTTTCTTTTTCAAGTTCTACAAAAGCTGCATTCTTCTGCAGCTCTTTACGAATGGCTTTTGTTATGGTCCCTTCCAGATAGTCATAATCTGAGTTTCCCGAAACATTATTAATATCCAGAATAATCATGCGCACATAGCCCTGTGCACGGGATGTTACTGAAGTAACTAATGAAAATACAATAAAGAAAATTATTTTCTTCACTGCGGATGGCTCTCTTTAGACAAAGGTGCCACCCACAGATCATGCAAATTGCATTTTACATAGGCTTTATAATCGTTTTTTTTGAGAGGCAGGATTAAGTTAAAACGAACTTTCACCGGCCCAGAGGCAATCTGGCTCACATCTTTGACAATAATGTCTTTCTTGAGAGAATCCATAATACCAATTTTTTCAACATAATGCCCGGGCTGGTTCATAACCCCGGTGAGAACTTCATAGGTATTGTGATTTATTTTTTTAATCTGCGGGGTATGACTTTCAGCGAAATTCTCCCATTCGCGATAATTCTCTCTGGTATATTCAGGCAATGGCATCTGCAGTTCTTTTTCTTTTTCAAAAGGAGGTTTTTCAACGTTACAGAAAGTAACTGCGAAGATTGCAATAAAAATCAGGCGGATGGATTTCGGTACAGTTATTTGTTGGATACCATTCAGGGGCCGGGCCCGGCCCCTGAAACAAATCGATTCGCCCCTGAAATCGATCGTTCCTGAAAATAGAAGACTCCTCCTTAAATTATACCGAACCATCATTGAAAACATTATCTATTGAAATGCCGCCCTAATCACAACTTGTACTTACCATAATCCCATACTTCTTATGAAAATAACAGACAATCTGAACCCGCTCTTCTTGACTGGGCGCCCGCTTGAACATCATGATTTCGGCAATATCGCCTTTCAAGTATTGCGGGCCGTTTTCTCTGCCAATATGCAAAGAAGCTGTAGCGCTGGTATTTGCCATGTCATACGTCATATTTGTGAAACTATCGATAGTGGTCCCATCAACATTGATCTCACCGGATGAGCCGCTGAGCCAGGCATACAGGGTGTGATAGTTATCATCCCAGCCTGCAGGTTGGGCAACTTCACTATATCCTGACGGATCATTCAGACGGGAACCCATGAAACGAATGGTATCATTCTGAGTAGGTACCAGTGTCATTCTATTAAAGCCATCGTTAGACCACTGAATCAGGCCGTTCTCAACCTGAGTGCCATCTTGCATCATGACTGCAAAAATACTGTAGGCATCAGCAGTTAGAATATCAGTACCCAAAACAGTGCGGGAAAGATGGTCGTTGTTACCATCAAACCGCACCACCGGCATATTGTTGACAGCCGCCACTGTCTGGCGCCACGTGGGTCGATCACTCGTTGTACTTTGCGTAACATTGATCCCATTTGCAGTACCATTCGTAAAACTGATATCGTGCCACTCTCGAACAGTTTGCGTGTTGGTAGCCAGGGTAGTACCGGCATCGTTGTACACTGCCCGCCCTGCATCGAGATGCAGGCTGATGTCGTCTAACTGGCCAGGATGAAAGCCTGAGAGTTCGCGAATTTCTGCGAGTGAGAGCGCACGGTTGTAAATGCGCACATCATCGATAGAGCCATTAAATCTATCACTGAAAAGATTGGCACCAATTACAAAGCCCTCCTGCCCCGTAGCGGCATTCGTGTAACCTGTAACCGTACCTTCGATAACACCGTTAATAAAAATTTCATTAGTGTTATTATTTCTGAACCTGGCGCAGTAATGAGCCCATTGGTTATTTGCAGCTATTACAGGTGATGTTATTGTCCCGCCGGTTCTGAAATCAGATTGGAAAAAATTATTTTGGAAAGTTATTCTGTATTTTATATGATTTGAGGCTGCAGTGCCGCCGTACTCCATGATAAAGTTAGAGCCGGTGGCATTATTGGCAGCCCATGCGCAAGCAGTTCTGTTTGCATCATTCACCGGCAGATTGGTTGGAGTACTTTCTGATTCCATTTTACCGGTTCCGTTATAGAGATAAGCTGAGCCTGAATTGCCAAAACGGTCCATTGTTGGCACTGGACCCGCCGTAAGAGTTAAATTCGGATTCTTTCCCGAATAATCTTTAATCGCACCGGCAGCAGTCGAGGTAGTGTTATCATCTAACGGATAATACGCCACCAGCCCCCGGTCAAGCTCGGTGGCCAGGGCCTTGACCTCTCCAGCTGTAAGGGCACGGTTGTAGATGCGGATGTCGCTCATTTCGCCCACTAAAGTTGTACCTGTGTCGAGATCCCACCTTACACCAAACGCAAAGTTTGTGCCACTGGTAGCAAGGGTTCGGCTGCTACTATTTACAGCTTCGCCATTTACAAAAATTGTTTTTGTGTTCGTAGCATAATGTGCACAAAGGTGTACCCAGTCAGTTGTGATACTGCTGCCTACTGTCTGATTGCCGGATGTGTCGAAAGACCAGCTTGTATTGGGCGCATTTAGTTCATAGCGCTGATCTGTAGCATTTGCCCCATAAGAAATCACCATATCGCGCCCGCTGGTAGCTGAACCGCTTGGCAATCGAGACCACGCGCATAATGTACGCTCTGTGGCCCCCTGGGGGGCTTCGGGTATCGTAGCTGTCACCCAATCACCGGTACCGTCAAAAGCAAACGACGAATTAGCATTCCCGTAACGATCAGCTGCCGTGGCTGCCGCATTACCAGACGCGGTGCCATTGTGGCCATTGCCTGTCAGGTCAGATGCATCAGAATCTAAAGGATACTGCGCCACCAGCCCCCCCGGCACCTTGGTAGCCAGTTTTTTGATTTCATCGGCCGTGAGCGCGCGGGAATAAATACGGGCTTCGTCGAGTTTGCCACGAACGGCATTGCCGATTCGAACGTCATTACTGGTAATTGTATTCAGGCTCATCGATGATGAACCTGACAGGGAAGTGATTAATTGACCATCTACATAGAGTTTGACATCTGTGACATTGCTACCTGGTTCGAATGTTGCCGCAAAATGATGCCAGCCGGTCCCGAGACCTGCATTATCGGCAGTGACCCAACCACCACCAACTCCAAGCGAAAGAGCACCACGCTGGCCAGCAAGACCAAGGTTATTGATTTGCATGATCCACATCTCTCCTGAAGTACTGCCGAAGGGACCCCACGAGAAAAGGTTCCCACTAACTTCAAGCTTTGCCCAGACAGTTGTTGTTCGAGGTGTTGTACCGAGCACCCCCTTATAACCCGTGATTTCAATAGGCGCAGCACTGCCATCATGACTGTAAGCCTGGTTACTTATATCACCCATATCAGTGCTAAGATCGGCAGCAGCTATAACCGCCCCGTCCCGATTATTCCCACTAACATCCTGCACGGTACTGCCGGTATCTCCCAAGCTGGCATCCATCGGGTAGTACACCTCCAGCGCCGGGTCGTATGTGATGGTTTTCGCGCTTTGCAGAGCCGTATTGTTGGCGGCGTCATAGAGCGTCGCCTGCGGGGTGATCGTATCGCTGCCTAAATCGGCATGAGTAAAGCGGGCATTGACCCGCGGTTTCAGCAAGTAACTGCCATCTGCTTCAATATCGCAACCATTAGAATCCGCAGAATCGGTGCGCAATGCGGATGCATCGCCACCGCTGGTATTGGTATAGCTGAAGGCGGTATTATTAACCGTGCCGGTGCACCCTACCCCTAATGTGGTATCGACTGCTTCTGAAAAACTCAAGCGTAGCTGCCAGGCATCAATGATCGGGTCAGACCACGCGGAAAGCAAGACAGCCGGTGCACGATCAATCTCGATCACGGCCCCGGATCCAAAATCGGCCGAGCTTTGGGTTGCACAATCCACATCGGCTGTAAAAATAAAGCAGGAACCTTCACCTGCCACGTTACGCAGACTTACATCTGTGCCTGTAAGATCGGGCTTGGCCCCCGTGTCATAGTTTGCCCCTTCGGTAAATTTAAGCCAGATGATTTCGTTATCAGGGGCATCTCCCTCGCCAGAATCGGTACAATTTCCATTAGGCGGATTGCTCTCATCAATACAGCTGGTGGGCACTACGTTCTCGCCCCCATAGGCAGCCACATCAAACTGCCCCACGACATCGACATCTGTACTGGAATTGACATAGCCAGTTAACGTAGAATCATCGACACTTTTATCAAAGGTAATCTTAACATGATCAATTTTACCATTATGATCAGTATCAAAGTACTCGGCAGAGCTAATTACCGCGCCGGAACCGGCCGGTGTCACTGCGATAGAGTCATCGCCAGGGTTGCTAAAGCCACCATTATTTGTGAAAGCTAGCGTAAAAATCTCGGCCACTGAGTTGGCCACCGTCACAGTCGCTACCCCCCCGGCGACAGTCACCACTCGAGGTACACCCGCCGCTCCCGTACCAGAGACATTAGACCCGGTTGTTACCCCGGTAATGCGCCCACTGCCCGAGGGGCTAAACGTTACCTGGGTAGAACTATCTGTCGTAATCAAATTACCAAGACTATCGCGAACCTGCACCGTAATCGAAGTAGAACCCAGGGTATCAAAATCGGTTCCCGGGGTGGTAAGTGCAATCTGGCTGGCGGCAGCAGGGGTGACCGTAATTGAATCATTCGGCGGGTTGGTTAAAGCGGGGCTGCTCGTGATGGCAATTTCATAAATTTCTGCAGTGTTATTGGTCACGTTAATAGTGGCCACCCCATTTACAACCGTTATGGTCTCTGCCCCGCCGGCAACCCCATAGCCGCCATCCCCACTACCGGTTGTAACTCCCGAGATGGTGCCATTATTTGTCGGGGCAAAGGTGATCTGGGTAGAGCTATCGGTTGTGACCAAATTGCCGTTGGCATCTTGAACCTGCACCGTTAGCGTGGTACTGCTACCGGCGGAGCCATCGCTACCCGCGGAAACAATCACCACCCGGTCGGGCGCTCCCGGGCTCACGCTGATTGAGTCATTCGCCGGATTAGTTAAAGCAGCATTATTGGTAAATGCCACCTCAAAAGTCTCAGCAGTAGTATTGGCCAGCGTCACCGTTGCGATACCACCAGAAACCTCTACAACCCGGGCCACACCGGCTGCGCCGGTCCCTGAAATATTGTTGCCATTCGTCACTCCCGATATTGCTCCATTCGAAGTCGGGGTAAACGTTACCCGGGTGGTATTGTCGCTGCTTACAAGGGTGCCACTTGCATTTTGAATCTGCACTGTCAGGGACGTGGTCCCTCCGGCTTGAAAATCATTGCCTGCATCGGTCAATACTACCTGCGTGGCAGGGTCAATGTCTACATTATTTATTGTGTGAGTGTGGGTCAGGTTAGATCCGAGGTTGGCATTGGTTACCGAATCGATTCTCAGGACAACCGTTTCATTTGCCTCTTCATCGGCATCATCGAGAATCTGCAAGACGGCATTGGCAGTCGAACTGCCTGCAGGAATGGTAATCGAATTGCTGACCAGATTAAAATCAATACCAGACGAAGCACTGCCCACCCCGAGCGAGAGATTCAGCACAATATCCCGCGTGGGATTCACCGGTGAAACATTGATCTGAATATTCTGGTTACCATTAGCCTCTGTGGCATTGCTACTTACAGATTGAAACTGCACGCTAATATTGCTGCAGCTAACATTGGCATTAGATACACTGCCGGAGACTGTACCTGAGCTGTTGGCCACACTACAGTTCTGGTAAGGAGACTCGGGCTGGTTCGCCACTGAAACGTTATAGCTTTCTGAGTTCAGCAGAACTTCACTAAAGGTATACGCCCCGTTGCCAGAGGCAGTGAAGTCATCCCCCCCGTTGTTTCGCAATATCAGGTTACTGCCCGCCAGACCCGATATTGTACCACCCACGGTAAAACCGGGGTTACAGGTAATTACGACATTGTTTACGTTTCCTGCTGCTATTGAGCCAGAGGCGGTTGCATTTGTTACACACTTGAGTCCCGTGGGCTGCTGCGCCACCGTAACATTATAGCTGGCCAGATCAGCCAGGGGTGAGCCAGAAAATACAAACGAACCGGCCCCGGCAGAAACATTCAAATCTTCGCTGCCGTTTAACCGTAAGGTAAGCCCCCCCGCACTTAAGCCCGATATTGTTCCTGTACCTCCCACAGTAAAGCCATCGAGGGTGCAGCTTACATTGACATTTGAAATATTCGCACCGGAGATACTTCCACTGGCATTGCCTACGGTACAGGTCTGGGCCGGAGAGACGGGGTTGCGAAAGACCTCAATCTGGTAATTGGCAGTATCGGCAAATGTAGTATCGAAAGTGAAACTGCCGTTGGCGTTGATTGACTTGAACTCTCCCGCAGAGGTTACCAGAGTTACAAAACCGGAAGAAAGACCGCTCACCGAGCCGCCGACAGAATAACTGTCGGTCGAGCACTGTATCAAAGAAGAATAATTACCTTTGCCATTCAGTGTTCCCGCTCCATTGTTCACCGAACAGGTCTTGGTAGACGGCTGGGAAGAGACTGTAATATCAAATGCAGTCTGGTCAGCTAAGGGCACCGGAAACAGAAAAAATCCATCCGCATTGCGGGTTGTTGCCTGGCCGCCATTCACCTCAAGAGTGACACTTTCACTACCCAGACCTGAAACAAAGGCCCCAAGACTGAAGGGCACCGTCGAACAAACCACAGAGACATCGCTAACATTGGTACCCGTCATGATGCCAACATTCTGCTGCGGGCTGCAGATTTGTACCGGACCCGTGGGATTTACCTTTGTCTGTACGTTATAGCGACCCCCGTCATCAATTTCGGTGGCGAAAGTAAAACTGGTGCCTGTTACCAAAATCGTTTCACTCTGATTCAACTCAAGCTGCAGGCCACTGCCGGTATAACCCGCTACAGTGCCCGAGACGGTGAAACGCTCATTTGTACATTCAATGGAAATATCAATGATATTACTTTCGGGAATGCCGCTCGCCCCATTTGTGATCGTGCAGGTCTGATTAGGCAGGGTCGGCTGATTAGTTACTGTGAGAGTATACTCTTGGCCGGGATTTACACTCTGTGGCAGGTTGAAAAACCCGTTTGAATTGATTGTCAGGGCATCACTGCCGTTTAGCGCTACAACCAGGCCCTGCCCCTGCAGGTTTATCACATTGCCGGCCAGACTGATACCGGCGGTACCGATAATTTTATGCTTGAAAACAGGCTGTTGCTGGCAGGCCGACAGAATTATAACTGTTAGAATGAGCGTAATGTTTCTAAGGCATAACCTCATGCATTAGTCTATCACCAGAGTCACACATGGACAGTCATTTTTTGGCCGAACCCCCATATATATGGGGGCAAACATGGGAAAACCATTGACACATGGTACAGGGGGATACCACTACTGTATGCAAATAGGTCTCATTGAAAATGACCCTGATTTTTTAGATGAAGTCATGCTTACAATAAAAACCGGATTTCACGAGGCAAGCCTTCAACACTGGTCAAGCGGAGAATCATTTTTAAAACAGGAAGATTTAAGTCGATTTGAAATTCTCTTTATTGATATCATGCTGCCCGGTATCTCTGGAATTGAACTTTGCGCCCGCTTGCAGGAACTGAATTTCCCGGGAAAGATCATTATCTTGACGAACATGAATTCCGATGAAATGATATTGCAGGCAATAAAACACGGTGCTGTTGGCTATTTATTAAAATCAGAAACTACTGAGATTAATTCTATAATTGAAACTGTGATCAACGGTGGAGCCATTCTTACGCCCACTATAGCCCTGCGCGTTATGATTGCACTGAAAGAAAAAGAACAGACTCGACCAGAGGCAAACTTGACCCCACGGTTAAATGAAGTTCTCGATCTTATGGTAAGTGGTAACTCAATCGCGGAAGTGGCTGATATTCTGGGAATAAAACAAGGAACTGTCAATAGTTATGCAAAAGAAATTTATAAAAAATTAAATGTTCACAATCGGGCCCAACTGGTCGGTAAAGTTTATCGACAGTAGTTGCGGTGTATGTAATTAATGAAGTTTCTTTTATATTTTTCAGCCTTTTTTTTTACTGTTGCTCACTTCAATTGCTTTTTTTCAAAAACAGAGTTACTGCAACCAGGTAACTGGGAATTCTATTGGAATCATTTCTACACTGCCCAGGACTTTGCCAACCCAGCCCCACCTAAACCCGATGCTTTGACTGAAAATGCAATAATCTGGAACCGTATGCAGATAAATGGTCAACCCTTCCCCTCATTCGGTTTCGGAACCTACCGTACTATAATCAAAAATACATGGCAGACCAAGGCGTTGGGCATTCGGGTGCCAGCCCCTTTCTCATCTGCTGATCTGTATGTAAATGGCCAGAAGATTATCTCAACCGGAGAGATAGGTAAATCTGCCGAATCAGAAAAACCCAGCAGAAGAACTTTACTGGCCTTTTTTGAAACCAATGCACAGGAACTTGAGATTCTGATTCATGTTTCAAATTTCACAATGTTCAAAGGGGGATTACGGGGTAAAATACGAATCGGTTCAGCACAGGAAATTTTACAGGAATCACGAAAATACCTAGCTATAGATATGGCATCACTTGGCATTATTTTCGCAATTATGACCTACCATTTTGCAGTTTATTTTCTGACACGAAGCTATAAAGAGAATTTTATTTTTTCTATTTTGTCATTCTTATATCTGGGAATGGTACTTTTTTATGGTGAGCAATCCATACTTTTTTTCTTCCCTGAGTTACCTCTGCCGGTTCACATTCGCATAGGCCATTCTATTCTGGCTTTTATTCCACCTATGATTTTAATATTCCTGCGCTCTCTATATAAAGAGATGGTACACATTGGGTTTATTTATTTTTTTGCGGGAACCAGTTGCCTTTTTGCAATCAGCCTCTGTTTTCGGCTTCATTTTTTCACCCGTTTTAATTTCTACTATTTTGTAATTAGCGGAACCGGAAGCTGTCTTGTTGCTGTGATTCTTACCTGGCGGGCTGCATTCCGCAGAATTCCCGGTGCGGGAATATTATTGGCAGGTTTTTTAAGTCTTGCTGCTTTTACCGCATACTCAACATTTCTATATCGAACAGATCACATAGCGGGCGGTTTTGTTTCATTAGGCTTTTCTCTTTTTGCGTTATTTCAGGCCGGGGCACTGGCCAGCCGACATGCCGGACTGGAAAAAACCAACCACCGTATTCAAAATCGTCTCTATGAAAACAGAATTGCTCTCGAAAAGCAGCGCAACGAAATTGAAATGAATCTGCATGATTCCCTGGGCGGAAACCTTACTGACCTGAAGCTTGCCTTACAAAAAATTCTGCGCACTTACCAGAACAAGTATCCTGAGCTGATACCAGAACTGCAGAAAATCATGCGCCGTACCGAGATGACCATCCAATCAATGAGAACTCAACTGCTTTTTCTGGAAGATTTACAGGTAGCGATGCAGGACCTCGTTTCGGGACTGCGACTGATACTGTTGAGACGCTACCAGGATGCCGGAAAGAAGGTCAAGATTGAACTTGCCCCCGGCATATCTGACAAACTGAAGGATTTAGATGAGTCATTTCTCATTGATGACCTGTTGAAAATCAACATCATCATGATTATTCAAGAGCTGTGCACTAATAATTTGAAGTATGAAACTGAAACTTCGAACTGGAAATTTTCGATTGAAAACGGAGTTCTGCAATTCTCGGTACAAACCAATCGAAAATCTCTGGATTCAACCACCCGGGGAGCCGTTAAAAGCTATGGACAAAACAATGTCCTGAAAAGAATTTCTGAAATATCTGGTACAATTAACCTCATCTCAGACAACGGTTTAAACTTTATTGAACTCAGAGTACCGTTAATCAGCCGGGGACAGAAAGCCAATACCCACAGTAACCCCCCCGCAAAACCGGTTTCTTAAAGACGCCTCGCTAAATGTTTCAACTTCTTGCTTTTCATGGGTTTAAGAATGAGAAAAAGAACGATATCTGCAGCATTTTCTTTTCCAACTCATTTGATTTGGGAAATAAGCTGCTATCTCAGAATAGAAATCTTTAGATCACAGGTTACCCTTTTTTATTGACATAATGTGGGCATCGGTCAGGGTTTCCTAAATCTGGTGGTAGAATAAATTCTTGCACCAAATAACAAAACCGAGGGAAAAAGAATGGCATTGATTGATCGCATAAAATTTGACGGCGGCGCTGATGATATAGTATGGAAATACCCTAAAGACGATATTACCTGGGGTGGTCAGCTCATTGTCAATGAATCTCAGGAAGCTATCTTTTTCAAAGGCGGTCAGGCTCTCGATTTATTTGGGGCTGGCACACATACCCTGAAAAGCAATAATATTCCGCTGCTCGAAAAACTGGTTAACCTTCCTTTCGGTGGGGATACACCATTCACCGCAGAGGTGTGGTATGTTGCCAAAAAACAATTCTTGAATATGAAATGGGGTACCAAAACCCCGATTCAGGTAGAAGACCCAAAATTTGGCATTCTTACCAACATGCGGGCATTTGGTGTCTTTGGCTTTCGAGTGATTGATACCAGCTTCTTTGTTACTGAAATTGTCGGCACTCAGAAAGCAGTCACCACTCAGAGTGTGCATGATGTATTGCGCAGCACTTTGATAAGCGATATTGAAGAACTGATCTCCCAGGTTATACATGATGAAAACATCGATATTATTCGTGTCAATACCCAGCGATCAAAAATTGAGCAAAGATTTACTCCCATGCTCAATGAGAAGTTCGCAAAGATGGGTATCGAAGTTGTACAATTTGAAATAGAGTCGCTCAATATTCCACAAGACGACCCTGGCTATATGAAGCTGGTCGAGGCAAGAGCCAATCGGGCTGCGAAAGTAGAAGAAGCGCTTGGCGACAAGGCTGTAATTGATACTCTTGGTGCTGATTACCAGCGCAAGAGAATGCTCGATATTGGTGAAGCTGCTGCCAGTAATGAAGGCGGCGGCTCAGGCAGCATGATGGGTGCCGGCATGGGCATGGGCATGGGCGTCAATATGGGCCAGATGATGGGCGGCATGATGGGCGGTATGAACAATATGGGTGGCCAGCAACAGCAGCAACCTGCTGGTGATGACCCTGCTGCCAAATTGACAAAATTAAAAGGCCTGTTAGATGGCGGGCTCATCTCTCAAGAAGAGTTTGATAAAAAGAAAGCTGAGATTCTCGCTAACCTGTAATTGTTGAGATGGTGGCAAGGCGGCTGTATCGGCTTGAACTTGCCGCCAAATCAACTCAACCGACAGTATGAGATAATTTGCGAATAAAATTTCCTTAGAAAGACGAACGCTTGAAAAAGACACAACTTCAGATTGTTTCCATTGTGAAACAGGTCGATAATTCTCTGCAAAAAATTCTGGGAGAAGACATTCCCAAGCTCAAGCAGATAAAAGATTTTACGGTCAAAGGCGGCGGTAAACGCATTCGCCCTATTCTATTATACCTGCTGTACCAGTTATGGGCGAAAAATCATCCCCTTAAATCAGACTTTAAGAGCAAAGATGCCTATGATCTGTGTGCCATTCCCGAAATTATTCATGCAGCCAGTCTTCTGCATGATGATGTGCTCGACGAAGCCGAAGAACGCCGGGGCAAGCCCAGCGGCAGAAAGTTATTTGGCAATAAAGATGTTATTCTCGCGGGAGACTATCTGCTGGCCTGTGGCATCTCACGTCTCAATAAGTTTCGTAATCCTGATTTAATGGATGTCTTCACCTCAGTGATCAAAGACTTATCTGTTTCAGAATTGCTGCAGATGGAATACCGCAGCAATCCGAAAATCAACTATGAAATTTATCATAAGATTATATATGGCAAAACCGCCTCACTATTTCGTGCCTGTTGCGAAGCTCCGGCGGTATGGTTGCAGCAAAGCCGTACAGTAATTGACAAAGCCGGTAAAGCGGGTGAAGGCCTTGGTCTCGTCTTTCAACTGCGGGACGACTGGCTCGATTACTTTAAACCCGAAGAACTTAAAAAAGAACCCTGGCAGGATTATATAAACGGAGTGATCACCTATCCCGTGTTGTGCCTCAAGGGTCAAATACCCGAGAAAGAGTATAATCTGCTTGTAAAAGACATTTGCTCGCAGAATATAGAAGCAAAAAAAGAGAACGCAGAAATCTTTGTAAAAAAATTAAGAAATTTCGGGGCAGAAGAATTCACCTTGAAAAAACTGCAAACTGAGTACCATAAAGTGCAGCACTTTTTTGCCTCTTACCCCGACTCCCCTGAATGTAAACTGATTCTTGCCCAGTTCGACAAGCTAACCCTTAACAATCCTGAAAAAAAACAGTAAGCACATCGATTGCTCTGCTGAATATCTGCTTTGTTAAAAATGAATACTCTCCGATACTGTTAAGGATGGCTGTGAATCAATCGGGTGTCAATCATTGGGCTGCCAAACATCTGGCTGCGTTCAAGATTTACAAAGGCCTCACCGGGCTTGGCGATTATTATTTTTTCACTTTTGAACTGGTACAGTCCCTCCGCAAATTAAAACGCGATTCACTCGATGCATTTATTCGGGTATTGATCAACCAGATTCGTTTTACCGGAACAAATGCTTTGACCTTGCTGTCGATAATCTCTCTGTCGATCGGGGCTACCACGATTATTCAGGCGGTTACTTTTCTGCCCAAACTCGGCCAGGAAGACTTTATCGGTAACCTGTTGAAACTGGTAATTGTAAGAGAGGTGGGCCCACTGATTACAGCGATCATCATCTTGACCCGTTCGGGTTCTGCCATTGCCGCTGAGCTGGCCACGCAAAAACTGCATCGCGAGATTCAGGCAGTAGAGCTCATGGGAATGAACCCGTTTCTGCTTATGGTAATTCCCAGAGTGATCGGCGGCTTGATTGCCACTCTGCTTTTGATTTTATATTTTGATTTTGTGGCATTCATAGGCGGATACCTTATCTCTCAAATGATTACTTCGATCCCGTTTTCATCTTTCATTGAAACTGTAATTCGCTCATTGAGTGTAGGAGATGTGTTTTCTACATTGCTCAAGGGGTTCGCCTATGGAATTTTCATACCTGTAACCTGCAGTTTTTACGGCCTGCAGCCTGAAACTCTGTTTGAAATACCGATTTTTGTTTCCAAAGCTGTGGTTCGCTCGCTTTTATTGGTTTTCTCACTCAACGCCTTGATTTCTGTTATTTTCTATCTCTGATAAAATTTATCTTGTCAAAACGATAGTTCTTGAACCTGATGCACCATGGCAGTAGTTGTTGAAATGACCCAGCTCTCACCCACCATGACAGAAGGTGTGGTAGTAGAGAAATACAAAAACGAAGGAGACCTTATTGCACCGGGAGATGCACTAGCAGGTGTAGAAACCGATAAGGCAGTTATGGATCTCGAAGCTTTTGATGATGGTATTCTGCTAAGCTGGATCATAGAACCAGGCCAGAGACTGCCGGTTGGTTCACCTCTCGCTGTCATTGGCAGTTCCGGGGAAGATATTTCTGATCTGGTCAAAGAACTGAAAGCCAAAAAGATTGAACCCAAAGCTCCTGAAGCAGAACAGGAAAACCAGGCTGTTGAAAAAGAACCCGAGAAGTCAAATGTAACCCCGGCTTCAAGTACAGAACCTGAAAAAAGTAAAGAAGGCACAGACGAAAGCCATCCGCCCGATGCCCGTATTAAAGCTTCGCCGGTTGCAAAAAAAATAGCCGAGCTCAAACAGATTGATCTGCAACAGGTTCAAGGAAGCGGCCCGAATGGCAGAATCATTAAACGGGATGTTGAAAGTTTTACACCGCAAAGTAAAAGCCAGGGACGAGCTAAAGACAGTATTGTGAACCTGTCGATGATGCGCCAGACAATCGCGCGTCGATTGACAGACAGTAAAAGCCATGTACCACATTTTTATCTTACCCGCAAAATTGATGTCACCCGGCTCATAAAAGTGCGCGCCGAATTGAATGAATCGTTGCAGGTTACTGAAAATTTAAATCATCCCAAAAAAGTAAGCCTGAACGATTTTGTCGTCAAAGCCTGTGCCCTTTCTCTGCAGGCTCATCCCGATGTCAATGCACAGTGGAACAACGACTCACTGATCATAAAAGGCAATGTTGATATCGGGGTCGCGGTCGCAGTTGAAGAAGGTTTGTTGACACCGATTTTAAGAAATGCTGACCAGAGAAGTCTGTTTGAACTCTCTATTGCGACCAGAGAAATTGCAGAGAAAGCACGCAAAAGAAAATTACAGCCTGATGATTATTCTGGCGGCAGTTTCACGATTTCAAATCTGGGCATGTACAATATAGATTCTTTTCAAGCCATCATCAATGCACCTGAAGCTGCCTTGCTCGCAGTAGGCAATATCGTCACAGAACCACGGTATGACAAGAGCAAAGAATCTTTTATACCACGGGAAATCTTGACTGTAACTCTCTCCTGTGATCATCGGGTCATTGACGGGGCAAAGGGAGCTGTGTTTTTACAAACCCTGAGCGAACTGCTTGAAAACCCTTTGGTATTGCTCTCATGAAACTGTGAATCTTAAAAATTCAAGATTTATGCTAAGACGAAAACTGATCACAACGTTTTTTTCTTTGTGCATTATATCTACCGGGCTAAAAGCTGCAGACTGGGATTTTCCCGTACAAATAACCACTCTTTACTATAAGGTCAAGATCATGGGAATTCACTCTGGCTTTGCAACCCTTGAATCTTTAGGAACAGGCAAATGCACCCGCGCGCCTGGCAAGTCCTGTTATAAATTTCGCTATTCTGTGAAGATTGATCTGACCCTTTTTGGCGAAACCAGAATCGTCAGTGATGTAGAATTCTTCACAGATTCTAATGAGCCTCATTATGTTCGCCATTTAACCAGAAGAGGAGATAAAGTGATTCCACTGCAGATAACCTTTCGCTATGAGATTGCCAAAATGGAATTTATTGAACCCGATAAAACCTATACATTTGATCTGCTGCCCACTTCCCATATCATGGCAACCTTACCTATTTCTCTACGCTACGGAAAAGAATTTGATGGCAACGTAGATGGGGCGTTATTCTATGATGACTGGTTACGGGAGATAAAAGTAAACTGTCGATATGAAGCGAAAGAAAGAATCTGCGGAATGAATGGTACCGACTATCTGCGTTACTATGGGCCGTACAGGGTGCCAACCTATATTCTGCTGGTGCCTATTCGATTTTTAGGTATCAACTTTGGCAATGTAACGGCGCGCTACACGAACAAAGCCGATGATATTGCCCAGGCCCCAAAGTATACAGCTGCAGATTTTGAAGTAATGAACGACGATTAAAAAAACTGTCATTTTTAAGAGAGAGCTCTCGAGAGACCGCCAGTAAAAAACTACTCGGCGGCTGAGATTCGTATTCGATGAGTTCTTGCTGCCTTTTCACGATTGATCAAAGCAGTATCTCCCGCTACAGTCGACGACAATATTTCATTGAGTTTGTTCTGCTCAACATCTTTCTTAATTTCATTAGGCATTAATGCACCTTCGACCAGCACGCTCACCTTGCCATTTCTAACGTCAGCAAAGCCAGAATCAATTACAAAGGTAAGTTCATCATTGGCCGCGGCTTTTAATTTGACAATACCGGCTTCGAGCTCGGCAACCAAAGGGGCATGGCCAGCGAGCACTGCGAAACTGCCTTTTATGCCGGGCAGCGCCACAGACTCGGCCTGCCCTTCATATAGAATGCGCTCTGGTGATGCTATTGAAACCTCTAATGCGCCCATTTTAATCTTCTTCTTTTAATTTTTTGGCTTTCTCAATTACTTCGTCAATCGAGCCAACCATGTAAAAAGCCTGTTCTGGCAGTTCATCGTATTTGCCGGTCAAGATTTCTTCAAAAGATCGAATGGTATCTTCAAGTTTCACATATTTTCCCTGCATACCGGTAAATTGTTCCGCAACAAAGAAAGGTTGTGAAAGAAATCTTTCGAGACGACGGGCACGAGCAACGATGATTTTATCTTCTTCAGATAATTCATCCATACCCAGAATCGCAATAATGTCCTGCAGGTCATTATAACGCTGAATTACACGTTGTACTTCTCGTGCTACTTTATAGTGACGCTCACCTACGATACCGACTGAGAGAGCGCGGCTGGTAGATTGCAGAGGGTCAACCGCAGGGTAGATACCCTTCTCAGAAATTTTACGGTTCAAAACCGTAGAAGCATCTAAGTGAGTAAACGCAGTTGCCGGTGCCGGGTCAGTAATATCATCGGCGGGAACATAAATGGCCTGCACAGAAGTGATTGAACCATTTTTGGTTGAGGTGATTCTCTCTTGCAGCTGTCCCATTTCTGTACCTAAGGTCGGCTGATAACCCACCGCTGAAGGCATACGTCCTAAAAGAGCTGAAACTTCTGAACCCGCCTGAGAGAAACGGAAAATATTGTCTACGAACAACAATACGTCTGTGCCAGAATAATCTCTAAGCCACTCAGCATTGGTCAGTGCGGTCAATGCAACACGCAGACGGGATCCTGGTGGCTCATTCATCTGACCGTATACCAGACAGGTTTTATCAATAACTCCGGACTCCTGCATCTCGATCCAGAGGTCTGTACCTTCTCTGGTTCTCTCACCAACCCCGGCAAATACTGAGTATCCGCCGTGCTGTTTGGCGATATTGTTGATGAGTTCCATGATAATAACAGTTTTGCCCACACCGGCACCACCGAACAAACCGGTTTTACCACCGCGAATGTATGGCTCGAGCAGGTCAATAACCTTGATGCCTGTTTCAAAAATCTGAGTACGCGGCTCAAGATCTTCAAAACTTGGGCTTGAACGGTGAATTGGTCTGTATTCATCTGCTTCTGCAGGACCTTTTTCATCAACCGGTTCTCCCAAAACGTTAAAAATTCTGCCCAATGATTTTAAACCTACAGGTACGGAGATAGGTGCCCCGGTATCAAACACATCCTGACCGCGAACACAACCGTCTGTTGAGCCCATTGCGACAGCCCTTACCTTACCACCACCGAGATGCTGTTGAACTTCACAGACAAGGCGTTGACCATTGACTGTCAGTTCTAATGCGTTATAAATTTTGGGCAGGTCTTCTTCGGTGAACTTAACATCGATGACCGAACCGATTACCTGGCTCAAGGTACCTTTTGCTTTGACTGTTGACGTGCTCATATAATTCTCCTTAAATATTAAAAAATTCGTCTTTAGCTGATCGCTTCAGCTCCGCTTACAATTTCTGCGATTTCCTGAGTAATTTTTGCCTGTCTCACACGGTTATACTGGCGAGTCATAGATCGTATCATATCGCCGGCCGCGCTGGTAGCATTTTTCATAGCGATTCTTCGGGCAATGTGTTCGCCAGCGACAGACTCAATCATGGTCTGGTAAACCCCTACCCGAATAGCTCTTGGTAACAATGCCTTTATAATACTCTCTGCGTCGGGCTCAAAGATCGCAGAACTGGTAGAACTGCTGCCTTCGGGCAATTGCAAAGGCAGAATATTTTTGATAAATGGTTTCTGGGATCCCGCATTATAATAGCGAGTATAAACAATTTCAACCAGATCGATTTCTTCTGAAGAAAACCGTTCCATAAAGCTGTCTGCAAATTCCCGGGCCTGATCAAAGGTGGGTTTATCCCCGATTTCAAAATTAGCCTGTGCTACCGGGACTTTCAGGAACTTGAGAAAGTTAGCCGCTTTTTTACCGATTACAACCACTTCTACTTCTGTGCCATTGGCAATCAGCTCTTTTCTTCGGTTTAATCCCAACCGTATTGTGTTAGAGTTAAATCCCCCGCACAAACCTCTGTTTGAAGTAACAATCATTATGATTGCTTTTTTCGGCGAGGTGCTCTGTCGCAATAAAGGGTCAGAAACATCTTTTGCAGACCCGGCTAACCCACTCAATAGTTCTTCAATCTTTATCGAGAACGGCTGCGCAGAATGCACCCGGTCTACTGCCCTTTTTGACTTGGCAGTTGAAACCAGTTCCATAGTACGCGTAATTTTACGCGTATTCTGAACAGATTGAATTCGATTGCGTATTTCTCTGGGAGTTGCCATGAATTACTTACCGTACGTCTGCGGCTTTTCCTGCAAGAAATGACTCTGAAAAATCTTTCAGGGTAGCAGCCAGTTTTTCTTCATCTGGTAAACCACCGGTATCTTTGATTGCACTGAGCATTTCTGGATGTGCTTTCTCAAAAAAGTCAAGCAATGCAGTTTCATACTCTGCAACCCGGGCAACCGGCACTTTATCGATATATCCTTTAGTACCTGCATACAATACAATTACCTGCTTTTCTACAGCAAGAGGTTTATTTTCTGCCTGTTTCAGCAATTCAACAAGACGCATACCCCGATCAATCTGACGTTGCGTAGCTGCGTCAAGATCAGTGCCTAACTGGGCAAATGCCTCAAGGTTACGATACTGTGCGAGGTCTAATCGCAGTGTACCGGCAACTTTACGCATCGCTTTAATTTGCGCTGAACCACCAACCCGCGATACGGAAATACCCACATCTACCGCAGGTCGAACACCTGCAGAAAACAGGTTTGGAACCAGATAAATCTGACCATCTGTAATTGAGATTACGTTGGTAGGAATATAGGCCGAGACCTCGCCTTCCTGAGTTTCAATAATCGGCAGAGCGGTGAGCGATCCGCCACCATTAGCATCATTCAGCTTCGCTGCTCTTTCCAGCAAACGGCTATGCAGATAAAAAACATCGCCCGGATACGCTTCACGGCCCGGTGGGCGGCGCAACAGTAGCGACATCTGGCGATAGGCAGTTGCCTGTTTTGAAAGGTCATCATAGATCACAAGAGTGGCTTTGCCGGGCTTACGATACATGAACTCTTCTGCCATTGCAGTTCCCGAATAAGGAGCAAGATATTGTAATGGCGCCGGGTCAGAGGCATTTGCCGCTACAATTATTGTATAGTCCATGGCTCCGGCTTTTTGCAGACGATCAATAAGGCCAGCTACGGTTGATGCTTTCTGGCCGATAGCAACATACACACAGATAACGTCTTTACCTTTCTGGTTGATAATCGCATCTACAGCAATGGTGGTTTTACCGGTTCCGCGGTCACCGATGATCAGCTCTCGCTGTCCACGACCAATGGGAATCATCGAGTCAATCGATTTGATGCCGGTCTGCATTGGCTCGGTTACCGGCTTTCTTTTACTGATGCCAGGAGCAACAATTTCTACAGGACGAGTAGAAGTCGTCTGAATAGGACCTTTTCCATCGAGAGGTTCACCCAGTGCGTTTACAACCCGGCCAACCATGGCATCGCCTGTTGGAACTTCAAGAATTCTGCCCGTACGCTTAACGCTGAACCCTTCTCTTAAAGTCAGGTAGTCACCAAGAATAACCACACCTACTGAGGCATCTTCCAGGTTGAGGGCAAGGCCCATAACCCCATTTTCAAACTCTAACATCTCGCCGGCCATGCAGTTGCGCAGACCGTAAACACGGGCAATACCGTCGCCCACCTCAAGTACACTGCCGACTTCATCGACTTTGAGATCCTGACCGTAATTTTGAATCTCTCTTTTCAGTACCGATACAATTTCTTCGGTGTTAACTTTCATACAGATTGCTCCTTGGTGATAATAAGATTGCTGTCCAGGTTATGAACCTTGATTCTTTCACGCCATTTTTTGATATAAGTGGCAATGGATGCATCGTACTGGTTGTCGCCGATGCGAATGACTACCCCGCCCTTCAGTTCGGGGTTTACTTTATTGGATACGATTACATCTATATTCCCATCGGGTAGAGAGAATGCTGCCCGGTTTTTAAGAATAGATTCTTTGATCGCAAGAACGATTTCATGATTTTGATCATCTTTCGCGATGCCAAAATCGTGGCCATAGGTTATTACAGCCCGAACCCTGCCTTTCTGAGAGTCATTTTCTTCGCTGATTGCATCAAAAATGTTGCCCAGCAGACTTTCTCTGCGCCGATCAATTAAAAGCTGCAGCAAATTCACTGTATGGGAACTCAATGAGCCCATTGCCTTCACCAGCTTTTTCTTCTTCAAATCAGAAGGAACCCGAGGAGATTCAAAGAATACCTGCAATTCAGGGTTTTCTTTCATTAAACCTACTACGGCTTCCAGTTCTGTTTCAAGATTTTCACTCTGCTCTCCCGAGATTTCAAATAAAGCCCGGGCATAGTTTCTAGCTGTTGCAGCAATGAGCTTCATTTTAACCAGCCTTTTTCTGGCGGATTTCTGTTATCTCTCTCAAGATAACCGCTTTATGAGTTTCTGCTTTCACTTCCTGGGTCAATATCTTGGAAAGTGCAGAAACGGTCATATCCACCACACTATTTTCAATTTCATCGAGAGCTCGCAGCTTGGCCTGATGTATATCTTGCTCTGTACGAACCTTGATGCGCTCTGCTTCTTCACGTGCTTCTTTGAGAATTTTCTCTTTCAGAACTTCCGCGTCTTTTCGCCCTTCATCGATCAGCTGATTCGCTTCAGATTTAATTGAATCAAGTTTTTTCTCATAGTCCATGAGCAGCTTTTCTGCTTCTTCTCTTAATTCTTTACTCTTCTGCAAATCACCCTCGACTTTTTCATTTCTGGAGTCGAGAGCTGCAATAATCGGTTTCCAGGCAAATAACCAAAGAACCGTAAGTACAACTGAGAATGTAATTACGGTCCAGATCAGTAAACCCGGATTCACCGCGAGAAGATTAAATGAGGCCAGTATTGGCATTCCTTAATCCCCTGCGATTACGCTGCTACTTTACCTTGTAACAAGAACGCGATAACCAGTGCGAAAAGTGCCGCACCTTCGATAAGAGCTGCTGCAATAATCATAGCTGTTTGAATTTTTCCAGCTGCCTCAGGCTGACGGGAAATTCCCTCTACAGCGCTGCCACCGATACGGGCGATGCCGAGACCTGCGCCAACTACGGCGAGACCTGCTCCGATTGCGATTCCAAGTGATGCCAAACCAGTCATAGTAAACTCCTTTTGTTAATCCTTTTAATTTAATGTCTGTGCTGCACCTGCGAAATAAACAGGGCGGTCAGAAATACGAAAATATAAGCCTGTAAAAAGGCTACAAACAGCTCGAGCAAATAGATTGCGGTGGCACTGAGCACACTGGCCGGGGCCACATAGTAACTCTCGAACTGAAAAATAAATCCCATGAGGGCTAAGATAATAAGATGGCCTGCTGTCATGTTGGCAAGTAACCTGATGGCAAGCGCGAACGGCTTCGTGAACTGGCCGACAAATTCAAGCACCCACATCATTGGCCATAACGCGAGTGGTATACCTTTCGGGACGATATTGCGAATGAACAGAATTCCCTGATGAGCAAAACCGGCGATCAGAATTACGAGGAAAGACATAACGGCCAATGCCGCAGTCACACTGATGTCCCCGGTTGGGGTTATACCCGGCCACAACTTCACCAAAATTGGCAGGTGCAGGCCATCATGATGTTCCCCATGCTGTGCCAGGCCAGTGGCCTCACCAATAAACTGGGCCAACTCTCCCAAAGGAGGTACGAGACCCAACAAATTGCAGAACAGGACAAAGAAGAATAAGGTCAACAGAAAAGGATCATAAGGATGAGAATGATGCCCCATTGACCCTTCGCTTACATCTTTACGAATAAAATTTGTAAATACTTCAACAACACCGGTAAAACGACTCGGTTTATCATATGGCCGCTTGGCAATTTTACGAGCGGCCGGTATGAAAATCAACAGCATCAGTGCTGCAGCAATCCACATCATGACAACTCTCTTGGTTATCGACATATCCAATTCTGTGCCACCGATATTGACACTGAATAACCATAGTTTTTCATCTCCTAAGTGATGAGCAATCACCTCACTGATATCAAAGCCCGACTTGACAGGGGCAGTCGCCCCGCTCAATTCATTGTGCGCAGGATCAATTTCGTTTTTGATTTCTTCGCCGGCCGCCTGAATGGTCGACTCAATTTCTTCGATCGTATTTGCAGTTATAGAGGCACTGCTGGCAAGCAGCAGAACAGAAGTTATGACAGATAGTATGATGGCTTTTGCTGATCTTTTTTCAAGCATCTCTATTTCCCGTAGTTTTATTTTCTG
>JAGRNJ010000011.1:73338-81784 GCA_020440825.1 Leptospiraceae bacterium
GTCTGCAATACCGCCCATTACCAGCCCACCGAAGAAGGCCAACATGGAACTTTCTCTTATGCCGTTTGCCGGTTCAATTGAACCCGGGTCATTCTGTAATACATAAAACCCGAAACCCGCTAAACCCACCAGTCTCAACAAAAAACTGATCGCATAGGCCATTATCCCACTCACCTCTGACTGACTTTTCATTACAAGGTATGTAATTACGACAATGAGTGCCGACCAAGCCAGTGAAACAAGAAAAGACGTTAAAACCATTTACATTGCTCAAGACACCCTGACAATCACAATTTAGATTTCAGAGCGATTGCCACCAATTTCTGTCGGGCCAGTCTTTTTTTATATCTTCTGAGAAAATTATTTTTTGTAAATCAATTTTCGGCAGCCCGGAACTCTGCAAGTCACTTGCAAAAGATTCTGCATACCCACTGGCAGTTTCGTGAACCCTCACAGAAACAACATGTACGTTTTTCTCGCCATTGCTCAGCTCAATCTTGCCCAGCAAGGCACTCATAGCAGTCAAAAATACCAGAGAAAGCATCTCAGCACTTGGTGAGACAGGCAGAGATACCCAGCGGGCACTGTATTTATGAATAAAGTCTATATACTCAGGATCATCGTCCTGCCAGTATGCCAGCGAATGATCAAAAGAATCAACAAACGGATGGAATGCCTTTTTTAACAGACTGAAGTCAATGATCATTTGCCCGTTATCAATACCGTCAGCTGAGACAAATACCTCGACAACATAACTGTGCCCATGAATTGAGAGACTGCAACGCTCCGTTACACAGTTTCTGACAACGTGTGCTCCTTCAAATCGAAATGACTTTCTGATCACCATTGGGGGCTACTGGGCGGTCAATCCGCCATCTACCACCAGAATATGCCCGGTCATGTAATCAGCAAGTGAAGATGCCAGAAACAGAACCGGCCCGGCAATATCCCGTGGCGTACCCATTCGTTTAACGGGAATATTGTTCAAAACTGCGGTGAGAATCGAGTCTCTTTTTTTCATTACTTCGGTCATATCTGTATCAATGAAACCCGGTGCTACTGCATTGACCCGAAATCCGGAGTTTGCCCACTCTACAGCCAGAGCACGGGTCATTTGTACCACTGCACCTTTTGTGCCGCAATAGACAGAAGCCAGCGGAGTACCAACCAGACCCAGAATTGAGGCGACATTCACAATGATACCACCGCTTTTGCGCTGTGCCTTGTAGTAGGCCTGCATGCCATAAAAAACACCTTTGAAATTTGTATCAATCAAACGATCTACCTCTTCTGGTTTTAAAGAAGAAGCGGGAGTATTTGAAGCAACCCCTGCATTGTTGACCAGCACATCGAGCCTTCCGTGTTTTTGTACAATAGACTGTATGACACCGGCGAAATCTGGCTGTGAGGTCACATCGAGCATCACAGGATTCAAATTGGCCGCTGCAAGTTCATCAAAAGACTCTTTGCTTCGACAGCCTGAATAAACCAGGGCACCGGCCCCGGCAAATGCCGCAGCAATGTCTCTGCCAATACCACGGGAAGCACCCGTGACCAGCACTGTTTTGTTCTCAAGCTCAAGTTGCATGAATCGGCAGCACCCTTGACTTCATTAAAGCTATGATTTCATCTTTGGACATTTTCTTGTCGCCAAGGTCGACAAAATAGCGCGCCAGCAGAGTATAGGAATGCGTCATCAACAGGAACCAGATAATAAAATAATCCAGCTTTCTAAAGACGATTGCCCTATGTTCTTTATACAATTTCAAATTACGAATGAAATCATTGGGCATATCCAGAAAATGTCGCCCGGCATTGACATGATGACCTATATGATATCCGTCATTGAAGCAGCGTTTATTGTAAACAGAATCAATAAAGCTGATACTGTTCAAATAGGGATTTTCAGGATCTTCGGCATCGACAAATGCATGCTGTGTCCAGTTGCCCGCCATCAATAAAAAACGAGTAGCAAGAACCGGTACGATGAGCACAAAAATTGCTGCCCAGGAGTTGAGCATCCACACCCCTGCAACCAGAGCAAACCAGCACAACTCTCCCACAATGGTTCGAACCAGAAAATTATATCTTTTTTTGCGGATGAAGTACGCTGATAAAGTCACTATCCCGAAAACATTGAAAGTGATATAGTAATGAAGAAAGTGTAGAAAATTATCCCGCTTATAGCGAATTGTTGAGCTGAGGTCTTCATCCATATTGTTTTCAGGATGGTGCATTCCAATATGGTGCGTATAGTACGTTCCCGGGGTATGGCCGAAAAAGATCCCTAAGACTGCGTGTGCCCAGACATTAAAGAAACCAAAGCCGGGCTTGAAAGTAGGACGATGACTCATATTGTGCAACATTAGAGTATAGGGACCCAGAAATGCAAGAAAGCAGACAAAGTAAAATAAAACCGGGTACAGATTGCCCGGGAAAAGATAAATCAGCGCTGCAGCCGACGGCATGAGAACAGACAAGCGAACCAACGCACTGAAAATCGCAACGTCCCGTTTCTCACGAATAAACAATAGAAAGAAACGTTGTACAAACTGAGGCCATTTTGAAGGGTTTTCAACAGGATCCTGGCCAATAAGCGTCAAGTCTAAGGTACTCATATCGCAAAACTTGCAAATTGAGTCGTTTCTACAAGTGTTTTACGCTTGTGTCATTTATTACTTGACTAACCAAATGGTTAATAATTCTCGACGGAGACATGGTATTCTGCAACAAGAAAGACGACCGGGCCGATATCACTCGCAAAAAGATTTTTGACGCGGCCCGCACTGAGTTTGCCGCTCGTGGCTATGACGGTGCCCGCATGAATTCCATTGCAAAAGCAGCTCAAGTGAATAAAGCAATGATTCATTACTATTTCAACAGTAAAGAAGAACTCTATCAGCAGGTATTGTATTCACTTTTTTTCGGCGGAACACTCGAGAAGAACATAATGCAGCCATTCATGCAATCTGAACTTACCCCACCTGAGCGTCTGTACGTTGCCATTTATACAATCGTTTACATACATTATGAAATGCGTGACCAGGAACACCACCAGATAATGGCCTGGGAGACTGCAGGCAATCGTCATTATCTGAAAAAAATTGCCCGGGAATTGCTGGTACCCCGCATGCAGTCTTTAGAAACCATTATTAAAGACGGTATCAAGTCAAAAGATTTTGTCTGTAAAGATCCTATTTTTGTGTTATGGCAACTGCTGTCGTTTATGGCGTTTCATTCAATGTCGCGGGAAACGTTCGAAGACAGTGAAGTCTTTTCAGATCTCTATGAAAAATACAGTGTCGAAACCATGGTTGAAATACTGGCAACCTTTACGTTCAAGATAATCTCACCAATGTCGCACAAAATTACGTTACCGAAGATTTCTAAAAAAATCATTAACGAAGTAAAAAAGGCGATTCAAGAAACCGTACGGCCTGAACAGGCCGAAACAACAGGAGCAATATGAAAAAACTGGTAGCTGCTTTTGTAAAACGATCTGTCTTCGCGAACCTGATCACCATCGGAATATTTATCGCCGGAATGGTGGCCTTGACCCAGATTAAACGGGAAGCATTCCCTAAAGTTGATTTTGATATCGTGGTTATCAATACGGTGTATCCCGGTGCATCCCCGCAGGAAGTCGAACTGCTGGTCACCACCCCTCTCGAAAGAGAGCTGAAAGGTGTCGACGGGGTGAAATCATCTACCTCAACCTCTCTCGAAAGCCGTTCGGGAATGGCCATTACCCTCGACCCCGATTTTCCAGATAAAGACAAAGTAATCCAGGATATCAAAGACGCTGTAGACCGGGGTAAAACAGAATTACCTGAAGAAGCAGAAGAACCGGTCGTTACAGAGGTAACCAGTTCGAGAACCCCGGTGATTGAGATTGCACTGTCGAACAAACCTGTTTGCGCTGAAGGCCAGATTTCTTCAGAAGAAAAACCATGCGTTATTGCAGATGAAAACTATAAACCGCTCACCGAAGCACAATTGCGATCTTATGCCAAACGTCTGCAAGACGATATGGAATTGCTGCCTGATGTAGCCTCAATTGATAAGCGCGGCTATCGCGATCGGGAAATTTTTGTTGAAGTTGACCCGGTCAAACTGATGACCTATAATATCTCAGGCGATGACATATCGAACAAACTGGCTGCCCGTAATATCAATTTTCCCGGTGGTACAATTGCCGAAGGCAAAGCTGAATACACCGTGAGAACGGTGAAAGAATTTACCAATACCGAAGAAATATCAAACCTGATCATTCGCTCTAATGATCTTGGTAATGCCATTCGCCTGCGTGATGTCGCTGTTGTTCGAGACGACTTCAAGAAAAAAGAAATTGTAGAAAAATCTAACGGTAGTGAAGCAATTATTCTAACGGTTTCAAAACGGGAAGCCGGCGATGCCATCACTCTTGTTGACCAGCTGATGGAAAAGCTGAATACTTTTGAGAAAACCGCCCCCGCACAGATTCAGGTCTCTACCATGAATGACCTCTCTTACTATATTCGTCGGCGTCTCAATGTATTGATCGGAAACGTTACCCTGGGTCTTATACTCGTTGTGATTTCCCTGTTTCTGTTTTTAGGCTGGCGAGTATCACTCATGGTCGCGATTGGCATTCCGTTCTGTTTTGCCTTTACGTTTCTGTTCATGAAGCTGCTGGGCATTACGATAAACCTGCTGTCCCTGTTCGGGTTGGTGATCGTCTCAGGGATGCTTGTCGATGATGCGATTGTGGTAGGCGAAAACATCTTTCGACATCTCGAGAAAGGGGTCGACCCCGTGCATGCTGCCATTAAGGGCACAACTGAAATGATCGCGCCGGTAACCGCGGCGGTCAGTACGACCATTGCTGCATTTGCCCCGCTCATGCTGGTTGGCGGTATCATGGGAAAATTCATCTGGAGTATTCCGGCGATGGTCATTCTTGCTCTGATCGCCTCGCTGATTGAAAGCTTTACAATACTACCCTCCCATATTGCCGATATTTCGCGTGGCATCAAAATTGATCCTGAGCACAAGAAAAAAGGCTTTGAAGCAAAACTATATAACTCTATTGTAAAATTTTATAAGCCCTCTATTACATGGGCATATGACCATCGATATCTGGTCATGCTGGCCACTCTCGGTATTTTTCTGATGAGTATTTTCCTGATTCCGGTTACGGGATTCATTCTGTTTCCCAAAAGCGGTATTGAGATTGTTTTTGCCAAAGTAGAAGCCCCACAGGGAATCAATCTCGACGAAATGAATCGTCGACTGGCCCCTTTTGAGAAAGCAATCGCCGAATTGCCAAAAGTAGAGTTGCAGGATTTTACCACCCGAATCGGGATTCACCAGGAGCAGGTCAATGACCCGTTCACGAAACGCGGTAAAAATTACGGGCAGCTGACAATTTTTTTAACCCCTGAAAACCAGCGCAAACGAAAAGCCAGTGAAATCATCACGTACCTGACCAATAAGGCCAATCCCGATCGACCGGTTAATTCGACTGCAAACATCAATGGTGAGATGTATGTAACACGCAATTCGATGTTTGTAGAAAAACACAACCCGACAACCGGAAGTTCAGAACAAATTCAAGTCAGTGATGAGTTTATTGTCGGTGGTAATGTGCTGAACAACGGGCAAACCTATCTGGGGTATGATGGCGGCAATACAGTGTTCCGCCGAAACCTGAAAACCGGCCAGGATGAATTTCGCAAATTTAATAAACTGAGAAATTATGATTCTCCTATCTTCTTCGTTGCTGAACCAAACGGAGAATTCGGCATTCTACAGACTTCTCTTGGTTATGTCATGAGAATCGACGGTAAAGATGGCAGCAAAAAAAATCTGTTCCAGCAGAAGAATCATTTTACCCAGATTAAATTTTTCCCTGAAACAAAAACTGCCTGGGTTACGACAGACAAGGGAAGTTTTGAAATCTATGACTATTCTGGCTCAGATTTTGAACAAAAACTTTCGGTGAATACCGGTGACTCCCTGCTGAGACTAGAAGGTCAAAAGCCCTACTTTGAACCCAAGCTGCAAAGAACCCTGCCTTATGTATCTGGTTTTACGACCGGTGAAAAAGACCAGGTTTACCTCGCTGTATATGACGGCAGCGTTCGAGAATTAGATCTTACCACAGGTAAAATTGTCAATCAATACTATGTTGATGGCCAGCCGATACTCTGGATCGGCAAGGCCGGCGATAACCTGCTGCTCTCTTTTTCTGATCGGGCAGTAGTCTATAATGTCAAAACTGAAAAAAAATTACAAACCCTCGCATTCACAGGAAAGATAATGTCGCAAGAGTCGATCAATTCAAACTCGAGCGTATTGTATGGCAGTAATGGCACAATTTTGCAAGAGAACAACGGCAATCTGCAGATTATCAAAGACGGCATTCGATTTATTGAAAAAGTTGAATTTAAGCAAGGCGGCGGAGGGCCTCCCGTGGGAGCACCGGTGCAGCTTGAAGTCAAAGGCGATGATTTCGATATTTTGAGAGAGATTGCCTCATTTGCCAAAGACCGCCTGTATCTGATGGACGGGGTATATGATATTCGGGACAACTGGGAAATTGGCAAAGATGAATACCATGTTGTAATTGACGAAGCTCTTGCATCAGTTGCAGGGGTCTCTGTTTCACAGATCGCTCTTTCTCTGCAGACTGCATTTGAGGGACGGGTAGCGACCTCAATTAAAGAAACCGAACAGGAAGTCGATATTCGGGTCATCTTTCCCGAGAATTTAAGGGAAAAGCTCAGCTCGCTGAATAAAGTGATGGTCAGAAACCAGATTGGCAATCTGGTGCCGATTACCGCCCTTGCCTCTTATAAAAAGTATCCGGGTATTTCCCAGATTACCCATGCAGACTGGAGGCGCACCATTTATGTAAAGGCCAATATCGATGAACAGAGGAACACTTCTGTGACGGTGAACAATGAATTGATTAAAGCGATGCAGCCAATCATGAAGAAATACCCCGACAATAGTATGAAGGCTGGCGGGGAGTATGAAGATACCCAGGATTCCATGAAAGACCTGTTACTGGCCATGGGCGTTGCAGTTGGTGTAATTCTAATTATTCTCGTGTTGCAGTTCGGCAATCTTCGTCACCCGCGGGTTGTAATGACTGCAATCCCTCTTGGCCTCATCGGGGTATCGTTTGCGTTCTTTTTGCATAAACTGATATTTCTGCCCGAACTGGTTTTCAGCTTTCTGGCAAGTATGGGTATCATTGGCTTGTCTGGGGTTGTGGTGAATGATTCAATTGTTCTGGTTGACTTCATCAATAAACTACGCAAGACGGGAATATCAAAACGAGAGGCTGTTATCGGTGCCGGGGTGTACCGTCTTCGTGCGGTTTTATTGACTACCATTACCACAGTATTTGGCTTATTCCCGACAGCTTATGGTCTGGGGGGGGATGACCCCTTCCTGAGACCAATGGCCCTCGCCATGGGTTGGGGTCTCGCGTTTGCCACCTTCATTACTCTAATGGTTGTACCGGTGTATTATTCAATTTGGGAAGACCGTGGTTTTGTGTTTCACTCTGTTTTCAGTGGAAGAATTAAAGGGAGAACAATCTAATGGCCGGTCGTAAGAAAAAAGAACAGTTAGATACTGCCACCCCTCAACCAAGCAGTAAATTAGACGGTCATATGCACTTTGATCGTGACAATGATGAAATTTCAGATGAAATTTTTGAAGCGGTTGAGAGTGACTCGGCCGAACTTTCAGAGGCGTACCTTAAACAGCTGCATGTCGATGAGTTGCTTGAGATTCTTGATTTTATTGATGAAGATGAAGAAAAAGACAAATATGAGACTGTGCAAAGAATTCTGCTCAGTAAAAAGGTAGAACCGATTGAAATTGCCCGTATTGACGAACGGGCCTGGTCATATTTTTATGACAAATACATTTTACGCATCGCTCTGCTCATATGGGCAGTCTTCGGCTTTACCGCACTCAAGGGAATGGTTTCCGGTACAATTGAAACAGCGCCCGGCAAAACTCTGGCTATCTCAAACATTGTAACATTGGCCGGGGTTGGTGTACTGATCCTGATCTGGCGTCTCATTTTTGCCTGGCTCGAAAGCAAGCCTGGCAAACCGGCCCGCGGTACCGGGGTTGTGCGACGAAAACTGGGTCTGCGTATCGTCAACCAAGAGGGAAAATCTCCCTCGGCAGTGATATGTTTTTTGAGAGGCCTGCTCAAAGCATTCCCTCTTGGCTTCATTACTCTACTGACCATTGAGATGTCGAAGAAAAACCGTGGCATGCATGATATGCTGTTTAAGACGTATGTCGTAAGGGTGAACTCAGAGAATGTGCAGGAAGAAGATATCGCCCGTTTCATACAAACAAATTTCTAAGGAATCTCTGAAAAACTGAAAGTTTTGAAGATATTCCTGAAAACACAGATTTTTTCCCGTGCGTTTAG
>JAGRNJ010000120.1 GCA_020440825.1 Leptospiraceae bacterium
AAAACAAAACAGTCTAAAGAAGTATTGCACGGGTTACCCGGCAGACCTGCCAGCTCGCCATACGCAGTATGAACATTGGCTTTTGGTGTCGAAGTGGTTAAGCCGTTATTGGCATCACTACCACTGGTCGAGACAAATCTTACGTGATTGGCATTACTGGTTACCGAATAAATGAAATTAACATTATAGCCCTGCACCGGTTTTCCCAATGCCGATTGACAATTCGACAGAATCGTTGATTGATTGCCACCAAATGGCCATTGGGTTTGCGGCGTAATCGTCAGGGTCGTATTTGCTATTGTCCATGAAAAATTTGCATTCAAAAAAGCGCCCGACAAATTGGTACTTGTACAAGAGGTTGTATTCATTGATTCACTGAATACTACTGTAATTGCATCCGTGGCATTGATGAGATTATTTATGCCAGGGGAAATCGATGCGATGTTCACCACCCAGGGAATACAAGAAATATTAATATTTGCGACATCCTGCATTGCAATAGAGCCACTGGCATTCGATAATGAACATTGCATGAATTCTGGCTGGCTTGTGATACTCACTGCATAAGCATTTGTATTGAGCAGCAGGGTATTGAACCAGTATGACTGATTCTGGTTGAGACGCATAGATTCTGTGCCGTTTAAGGAGATCTCAATATTTTTGCCAGCCTCCAGACCTGTGAGGTTGCCCCCCACTCGAAACTGGACCGTCGTGCAATTCAACTGCACAGTAACGTCACCGCTCGCAAAATTTCCTGTATTGCCCGATAAAACACAATTCTGCCTTGCACTCGGTACAGTTAACGCAACAGAATAAGCATTGCCAGATGAATATTCATTGGGAAAAATGTAGGTACCGTCACTCGACAGTGCTACCTGAAATGTACTGCTGTCTGTAACTACAGCATGGTTACCGGGTATCATGCCCTGTACTTGAACCTTCAGGTAAAGTTTGCCAGCCGCAATTCTGAGAACATCACTATCGAGAGCAGAGTCATATTCTGGGCTGCGAAGACAGCCAAGGCTCAAAAAAACCAGCAGTACTGTAAACGATCTTCTCAATTTACCTGAGCTTAGCATTATATGACATAAGACGAAAGAAAAGTCAGGTAAGCAACGTATTTTCCTGTCTATTCTTATACTTTTTTCACCAGCTGGTTTCTGCTTCAAACAAACTGTAATGTATTGTTTGCTCGGGCCTTGAACCGTATAGAATCCACGGGGTTAAAATTTATAAACCGCCATAACCGTGGTCTCACCATTGCGAAAATTAAAATCAGGCTGCAGCGCGAACTCTTCTGCCAAAGGTAAATAAGGACCATTCAGGAATGCCGCATCCAGCAGGTTCAGGGCATAAACAGTAATCAGAATATAAAATGCACTGTTTTGAGTTGTTCCGGCGGCAGCATATTCATCCCGTGCATTGAGAAAGATTCTGCGAAAGGCAGCATCATTGACGTTCCCCGTTAGACCTAGATAGGTGTTTTCTTTTTCATTATAATTGATTTCTGAGTAAACATAATAGCCAGCTGCGGCTGTGAACAACGTCGCAGTTGTAACCGCCCTCCAGAAGTTTCCTGCATAGTATTGTCCCCAGCCCGGTAAAACACTGCTTCGCCATAAAATCGATAATCGGGAAACCGCAGGTTTATCAGCAATTGTAATAAACTGTGGAACACGGGTTGTTTTTTGCAGAGGGTTAATTAAGAGAAGATCATACTGCCCTGCAGGCAGATTCCCGGAATAGGAAACTTTTAACTCCCCGTTTTGCGCAGATTCTGTTTGCAGTTCATAGCGGGAATCTTTATTCACAAGAAAGGCTGCAGTATCAGGCAGGAAATTCTTGCCTTGCAAATCTAACGCAAATTTTTGATCACTGGCCGAAACCTGCTGCGGTGCACTGTTCACACTTGGTTCTCGGGATACTCTTACCTTGAGCTCTGTCCAGTTTGAAAAACGGGGGTTCTTGCCAAATCGATTGTAAACCCCCACTCTGAACAGATAGTCTCCATCGGGAACAGAAACCTGGTATTCGGGAATGCTCAGTTCAGTTCGGGTTATTTCCCCGGTGGATGTATTTTTCAGTTCAGCAATGTATCCGCCTGCACCCCGTACTTCTGGCCATTTGATTTTACCCTCTGCTGCAGCTGCTGTAAGAAAACTTACCGGAAATAAAACAGAAATCAAAAATAGAATAAGAGATTTATACATAGACCTTTCTAATATATCGTATATTTTTCGATTTTGCATAAGAAATAATGAAATTGCATTTGCAATCTGAACCTCTATTACAACCTTGCAATATGGCAAAAGCGGGCAATAACTCAAATAACACTACTTTGCGGAAATTTATCCGGTTTTATTTTCGGGCATTGGCAATTCTGATGATTGATCTGATTGTTTCAGCAATCAATAATCAGGTAATTACACTCTCCGAATATGTAAAAAAGCCTGTGGTTACTGTTATTGGGATGGTTGTAATTTTAATTCTGTTCTGGTTTCTTCTTAAATATATCGACCGAATAACCGTGAACGTTCTGAAAGTTACCATCGAGTTTGGGGCTAACCTGCGATTCAAGAAAACAGCCATGTTTGTCATCATGACCATTGTGCTCGTGGTTTTATTTATTCTGTACTATTATACCTGGTTCCAGGAATGGCCTTCCTGGCGAATGCGGTGGATGTAGATCACCAAAATTATTGAAAACTCATTTTTCTTGACCGTACAAGTCGATCTATGGATGGTATTGTATGAGTTCAGAAAACAACCCGAAGTGGTCCGATAAATTTTCCACACGTTCAAAACTGCAGACAAAAGGCGGCGAAGTAGCCTATTACAGCCTGCTAGAATTACAAAAGAAATTTCCAGGCATCGCGAAATTGCCTTACTCGATTCGAGTCTTGCTCGAGTCTGTTCTGCGTCAGGAAGACGGTTTCATCGTATCTGAAGAAGATGTCAAAAGCGTTGCTCAATACCAGCCTGCAAAAGTTGCTGAAACAGAAATTCCATTCAAACCAGCCCGAGTGGTCATGCAGGATTTTACCGGGGTACCCGGGGTTGTCGACCTTGCAGCGATGCGGGATGCAGTAGGAGAACTCGGGTTTGACGCGGGAAAGATAAATCCGGTTTTACCGGTTGATCTTGTAATTGATCATTCCGTACAGGTAGATTTTGCCCGGTCACCAGAGGCTTTAGAAAAGAACATTAAAATTGAATTTGAACGCAATGGCGAACGCTATGAATTTTTACGCTGGGGTGCAGGTACATTTGACAACTTCAGAGTGGTACCACCTGCAACCGGTATCGTACACCAGGTAAACCTTGAATATCTGGCAAATCTGGTGCAGAGCCGCCAGCATAACGGTGAAAAAGTAGTCTACTTCGACTCTTGCGTAGGTACAGATTCCCATACGACAATGATAAACGGGCTCGGGGTCGTCGGCTGGGGCGTCGGCGGTATCGAAGCCGAAGCTGTCATGCTCGAACAACCTGTGTATATGCTGCTACCTGAAGTAGTCGGCTTCAAACTGACCGGAGAACTGCCCGAGGGAGCAACGGCCACTGATCTCGTGCTGACCATCACCCAGCAGCTGAGAGCTTTCGGGGTAGTTGGTAAATTCGTCGAATTTTATGGGCCGGGACTTGCCCGTCTCTCTCTCGCAGACAGGGCGACCATTGCCAATATGGCACCTGAATATGGTGCGACCATTGGCTTTTTCCCGGTAGACAATGAAACACTGAATTATATGCGCTTGACCGGCCGCAGTGAAGAACTGGTCGACCTGGTCGAAAAATATCATAAGGCACAGGGAATGTTTCTTCAGGCAGACTCACCTGAACCTGAATTTACGCATAAACTCGAGCTCGATATGACAACGGTTTTTCCCTCGATGGCCGGCCCTCGCCGTCCACAGGATCGAGTAGCCCTGTCAGATGTAAAAAAAGAGTTCGAAAAGGCCGTAAAAGAATATTACAAAGATGAACTTTCAAAATCGGTAAAAATTACTATGCCGGGCGGAGAGACTAACGTTTCTACCGGCAGTGTCGCGATTGCGGCAATCACCAGTTGTACGAACACGAGCAATCCCTCGGTGATGATTGCTGCCGGCCTCGTTGCCAGAAAAGCACTTGCCAAGGGCTTGCAGGTAAACCCGGCGGTTAAAACCAGCCTCGCCCCGGGTTCCCGCGTAGTTACCCAGTATTTACAGGCTGCGGGTCTGGACAAAGACCTGGATGCAGCAGGCTTCCAGACAGTGGGATATGGCTGCACTACCTGTATAGGAAACAGTGGCCCGCTCGCTCCAGAGGTATCTGAAGCCATCAGCAAAAATGGCCTGGTAGTTGCCGGGGTATTGTCAGGTAACCGGAATTTTGAGGGCAGAATTCATGCCGAAGTGAAGGCTAATTATCTGGCTTCCCCTCCTCTGGTTGTCGCGTATGCTTTTGCAGGAAATTTGCAGACAGACATCTCAAAGGATCCTGTCGGAAAAGATAAAGATGGGAAAGATGTTTTTCTAAAAGATATCTGGCCCAGCCAGGCAGAAATCAAAGCCACTCTCGAGAGCGCTGTAAAGCCAGATCTGTTCCGCAGTGAATACGGCAATGTTCTGCAAGGGAATGCTGCCTGGAATGCAATTAAAGTAGATAAGACAGATACCTACAACTGGGATCCGAAATCTACCTACATTCGAAAGCCTGATTATTTCAAAGGGTTCACTTTGACCCCTCCGGGAATTCCCACTCTTTCACCAATGAGAGTGCTCGCAGTATTCGGCGACTCAGTAACCACTGACCATATTTCACCGGCAGGAAATATCAAGAAAGACAGCCCGGCAGGAAAATGGCTTCTAGAAAACGGGGTAGAAGTGAAAGACTTCAACAGCTACGGCTCAAGACGAGGAAACCATGAAGTGATGATGCGGGGTACCTTTGCCAATATTCGCATTCGCAACCTGATGGTACCGGGGGTAGAAGGCGGATATACTAAACACATCCCGAGCGGAGAGCAAATGTCAATCTATGATGCTGCTATGAAGTATGCAGATGATAAGACTCCACTTATTGTACTGGCAGGTAAAGAGTATGGCACCGGCTCATCGAGAGATTGGGCAGCAAAAGGAACTTCCCTGCTGGGAATTAAGGTAGTGCTTGCCGAAAGTTTCGAAAGAATACACCGCAGCAACCTGATAGGCATGGGCATTCTGCCACTGCAATTTAAGGAGTCTGAGAATATTTCATCTTTCAAATTTGATGGAACAGAAACCTTTGAAGTGCATGGTTATGATGACAATGTAAAACCACGCTCAGAAATGAAAGTTACTGCGACCCGCACTGATGGCAGTAAAGTCGAGTTCAGTGCAAAAGTACGTATAGATACTCCGGTAGAGGTTGAATATCTCAAAAACGGGGGAATTTTGCAGACAGTATTGAGAAATCTGGCAGCTGCAAAATAATGAGCTACAATTTAAGATCGGTAAAGGCACCGAGACTGGTCGGAGCGGGTCTCGCAGCCTTTACTTTGGCAATTGAGACCTGGTTTTCCCGAAAGCTTCTCTTACCTAAACTTTTTGCTGATGCCGGCATTGCACGTTTTCGGCGGGAGCGTACTGAAAAAGAGCGTAGTCCGGTCATGTCTCCCCTGCAATTTCCATTACCTGCGGCGCCTGAGCTTAAAATACAAAAAAAAACTGCTGGTAAAACCGGCTCTAAATCCAGAAAGAAAACGTCTTTTAATTTTGTTTCTATCAGTGATT
>JAGRNJ010000121.1 GCA_020440825.1 Leptospiraceae bacterium
GACAGTACCGATGCCGCATTTGAAAAATGGCTGGCAGAGCCGCCCAAAACGTTCTTTTTCTCACCAAACGGTGTTTTGATATCATCAAGGGCAACAGTGCCCACTACTAAAATTTGCATTGCGACACGGTGAAATAGCTAGAAATCGCGTATACCAATAAACATTTGCATAAGTCTTATTTAAGATATTGCTCTTGACATTCAGCAAAAATTTGCTGCTTTGCTTATCAAGATTATGAGCTTTTGAACCCCGTTGAAACAAGGAAATATGCAACCATAAAGCTTCATCCGTGATCTACACATTCCCTTTACAATCGGGGTAAGCCCGGTAGAACGCCTGCAAAAACGATTGTTGAGGTTTAATGCTTCTGTAGAATATGACTGGCAGTTCGCAGGTCAAAATGATGATTTTTCAGAAACGTTTGATTACTCCCTTTTTGAAAATATTTTGACAAGGATCGCCCAGGAACGTGAGTTTTTACTACTAGAAGCAATTGCAATTCGATTCTTTGAAGAAATCTTCCAGATAGAGAAAGTCTGCGCGGCGAAACTCTGCATTGAAAAGGTCAATCCGGCCGGCATGACACCATGCACCGCAGGAATTGAAATTTCTTGTAGCAGAGAAAACTTTAAGACCGGGGAATCAGTCAACACGAACAGGTCGAAATCTATCGACATAAAAAAATAGACGTTCCAGCACATGTATAAAAATTGACATGCGCCAACGGGGTGATATAAAAAAATCAGGAGAATAACATGGCAAAATATGAAGATTTAAAAGATGCAGTTGTTATTGTAACCGGTTCAGGCCGGGGCATAGGCCGCGCAATTGCAGAACAATTTGCAGATCAAGGTGCAAAAATAGTTATTACAGATATAAATGCAGAAACCGCTGCAGAAACGGCCAAAGAAATAGCTGCCAAAGGGGTAGAAACCCATTCAGCGGTTTGTGATGTATCGAAAATGGACCAGGTAGAAGCCCTTATGCAGGCAGTAATTGACAAATGGGGCAAGATTGATGTTCTGGTCAACAACGCCGGGATTACCAAAGACGGTATGTTTCTGCGGATGAAGCCAGAGCAGTGGCAGATTGTTCTGGATATAAATTTGACAGGCACTTATAACTGTGCGTATGCTGCAGTTGCCCATATGAGAAAGGCTAAAAAAGGCGCAATCATTAACATTTCGTCGATTGCGGCTGGTGGTAATGCAGGCCAGGCAAATTATTCCGCTTCAAAAGCGGGTGTCATTGGTTTTACCAAAGCAATTGGTAAAGAACTTGCACCAATGGGTTTACGTATTAATGCGGTAGCACCGGGGTTTATTGACACAGCAATGACCGATGCGATACCCGATAAAATTAAAGAAACGATTCTGGCGAACATTCCGATGCGTCGTGAGGGTCAGCCCGAAGATATTGCAAAAGCGATTCTATTTCTCGCTTCAGATCAAGCCAGCTATATAACTGGTGAGGTTCTCAATGTCAACGGGGGATTAGGCGGCCTATAATTTTTATAATTAAAGGCAAAATAAAAAAACAGGAGGCCAATCATGGCTGATGTAGAAAAAGTAATGGAAAAAGTAAAAAAAATTATCGCTGAGCAACTCGGTGTTGACGAAAGCGAAATTAACCCAGAGTCACACTTTATTGATGATTTGGGTGCTGATTCCTTAGACACTGTTGAGCTTGTAATGGCTCTCGAAGAAGAGTTTGGTATTGAGATCCCCGACGAAGATGCTGAAAAAATTCAGACCGTTGGTGATGTTCAAAAATATATCGAAGAACACTCTTAATTTCTGATATCGGGGGGCAGGGTTTTGCCCGGTTCCCCGAACCTTTATGCCCGCTCAAAAATCCAGCGATCTTTTTACGATAGAACAGTTTCTAAACCAAATAGGGCTTTCGTCCCAAAATCTTGATCACTACCAGACAGCACTGACTCACCGCAGTTATTCCCATGAACAGGGTGAAACATCTTCTCTCGCCAATTTTAACCAGCGACTTGAATTTCTTGGTGATGCAATTTTGGGCGCCGTAATTGCCGAATATTTATTTACTCATAATCCGCAGTGGGAAGAGGGTGATTTAACCCAGGCAAAGGCGGGTATTGTCTGTGAAGCAAGTCTGCATGAAATTGCAGTGCGCTTGAAACTGGGCAATATGCTGAGACTGGGAAAAGGGGAAGAAAGCAATGGAGGCAGAGAACGGCCTTCGATTCTCGCCGATGCCTTAGAAGCATTTATAGGAGCAGTCTATCTGCAGGGCGGATGGCATACTGCAAGTGAATTTATTATCGAACAATTCTCGCCCCTGCTCAGTAATGGCCAGTCGATCATAGCAGAAGATTATAAATCATCGCTGCAGATCTATTTGAGCAAAGTTCAAAAAACCAGGCCTGAGTATAAAATAATCAATGCCAAAGGGCCAGATCATGAACGAATCTGGACGGTTGCCTTGTATGTTCAGGGCAATCTTGTCGCCCAGGCCTCTGACCGCAGTCGCAAAAAAGCAGAACAGAGGGCGGCAGCAGTCTATCTGCAGCAAATACGCAACAATCAGTAATTACAGCTTACTTTTTTGGCCACAGAAATTGCTTCATGAACGGCCTCTGACAGGGTAGGATGTGCAAAAATCGTTTCATGCATTTCATGCCAGGTCAGCTCTGAGCTCATGCCAATACCGAATGAAGATATCAATTCTGTAACCTCGGGCCCGACGAAATGGGCACCCAAAAGTTCCCCGGTTTCTTTATGAATATAGACCCGCGCACTGCCATCGCCATGCTGCATGGCAAGGGCTTTACCACTTGCAAGAAAGGGAAACTCACCCACATCAAATGGAATCTTTTTTGCCTCGAGTTCTGTCTTAGTATAGCCAATTGATGCAACCTGGGGTGAGGTATAGATACAGGCTGGTACCAGATGATTCTCAAGAGGTCTTACCCGGTTTCCGGCGGCTGTCTCTGCTGCCACCAGACCTTCATAAGAAGCTTTATGTGCCAGTTGTTTGCCCGGTGTGACATCACCAATTGCAAAAATGTTTTTCTGATTTTTTACCCTGCAAAGCTCATCCGTGGGTATTCGCCCGCCTTCCAGGTTTATACCCAGTATATCCAGGCCCAGGTTTTCAGTATTGGCAGTTGTACCTACTGCCAGCAGGGCTTTGTCGAATTTCTTTTCTGTGGATTGGTCATTGTATGTATAAACCACATTCACTGATTTTCCGTCATCGGTGAGCCCGGTTACCTTACACTGCTCGATGATTTCGACCCCGGTTTTTGTTAGGGCTTTTTTCAGGGCCGAAGAGGTTGCCTGTTCGTCTGCCGGCAGTATATGTTCAGCGGCTTCGAGCAAGGTAACCTTGCTGCCCAAACATGCATAAAAATCTGCAAATTCCAGTCCTATTGCCCCGCCGCCAATCACGAGCAAAGTTTTCGGGGTGGCATCGGGTACCATTGCTTCTCTTGAAGACCATATATTTTTTGAAAATTTCATATTCTCAAACTCACGGGCTCTGGCACCGGTCGCAATTACAATATACTTTGAGAGAATCTGAAGCTCAGAATTGTCCTGGGAATTGACTATTTTGAGAGTATCGGGTTTAATAAATTCAGCATGACCGGTAAGCACGGTGACTTTGTATTTTTTGAGCAGTGAAGCAACCCCTCGGGAAAGTTTTTCAGCAGTCTGTCTTGAATGTTTTACCATTTCATCGATTTTTACCCTGATTTCTGATGGTAACTCAACCCCGGGCAAAGTCTGAATGTTCTTAAAACTGTGAGCACAATGTAAGAGGGCTTTGGTCGGTATGCAGCCCCAGTTGAGACAAACGCCGCCGAGCTCGGCCTTTTCTATAATTGCAGCTTTGAGCCCTAATTGAGCAGCGCGTATAGCCGAGACATAGCCTCCCGGGCCACTGCCAATTACAGTATAATCAAATTTTTGTTCTGTTTTATTTTCCATAGTCAATTTCTTCGATAAAATCTGTGTACTTTGATGGGTCTGTATTGCGAATAATCGGTTCCCAATGATCCAAGTATTTTATTAATCCTTTTACGCGGTCAAGATTTTCTTCTGCTTCACTTTCCTTCTCAACCAAATGAATCTTTCTTGAAATATAGCCTGCTCCCACCCCCAATGCGGCACCTTTCAAAGAATGGGCAGAGAAGTGTACGGCAGAAAAATTTTTCTCTTGAATTGCCGTAAGTGTTTTCTGCAGATAATCCCGGGCAGTTTTAAAAAAAATATCAAGTATATTTTGCTGAAAATCTATTTCGCCCATATCTTGCAAGTTTTGAAGACCATCTTTACTGAAAAAAGGATTTGTGTCAGGCACTCGTTTTACTCTCTGATTTAATTTTGTATGGCTGGGGTTTTTGAAACAGGTAACCCTGAAATCGATGGCATCCTATTGCCTTCAGGAATTCAAACTGTTCTTCAGTTTCAACTCCCTCGGCAACGACAGTCAGATTCAAGGTATTGGCCAGAGTAACAATTGTTTTAGTAATTGCTTCTGATTTTGAGTCTTTGCCAATCTCTCTGACAAAAGTTTTATCAATTTTGAGAACATCTATCGGCAGGTCTTTCAGATAGGTAAAAGAACTGTAGCCGGTACCAAAATCATCTATTGCCAGTCGAATTCCAAAATCTTTTATCGCATACAGTATTCTGTTTACATGACGCATATCATGCAAAAACACAGATTCGGTAATTTCAAATTCAATTTGTCCGGCAGTTATTTTAGATTCATGGCAAAGTGAAGCAATAAATTCTAAAAACCCCTCTGAAAATAACTGTACTGCCGAAATGTTGATTGCAAGTTTGCGTTGTTCTTCTTTAGAAATACTGCAGCAGGTTTTCAAGAGCCATTCACTCATGGGAATTATGATTCTACTTTCTTCTGCAATGGGTATAAATCGATCGGGCGGAATAAGTCCGTTTTCGGGATGCTGCCACCGCAACAGAACTTCTTCCCGGGCGATGTTGCGATCTTTGTCGACAATTGGCTGCAGGTAAATCTTCAGCTCATTGTTATCAACAGCTTTGCGCAAGCCATTTTCGAGAGTAAACTTTTCAAGAATTCGCAAATTCATTTCTTCAGTATAAAAACTGTAGTGGTTACCATTTTCATCTTTTGCTTTAAAAGTCGCGAGGTCGACATTGCGTAAAAGTTCTCGATCGTCTTCGCCATTGACCGGGTAAATGACAATGCCTATTGAACAGGTAATGTTCATTTCTTTTTGTTTAACGAGAAACGGCGACGCAAGATTCTGCTGAATATCAGTGCAAAAGTTCACGGCCTCCCGATTTTCTTTAATCGTCGGGATAATCACAGCAAATTCATCGGGACCAATTCGACAGGGATTCAATTTGTGGGGCAGAGATTTTCGAAGTCGCTTAGCAAATTGTCTCAGCAAATCATCGCCTACATTATGATCGTAAGACTCATTGATCGAAGAAAATCTGTCAATATCGATCTGTAGAACGGCAAATTGGGTTTTTTCTTCTCTATGACGCGAGATTTCTTCCTGCAGTTTC
>JAGRNJ010000122.1 GCA_020440825.1 Leptospiraceae bacterium
CAAAAACTCTGATGCACACCACGACCGACCCTTCCCCTCAATTGATGTAATTGAGAAAGGCCGAATTTTTCAGCATTTCGAATGAGCATTATCGAAGCATTCGGAATATCTACCCCTACCTCGATTACCGTGGTTGTGACAAGAATCTGAATAGTACCTGACTTAAATTTTTGCATGGCATTATCTTTTTCTTCGGCATGCAGACGACCATGCAGTAAACCCAGCCTGTAATCGGGGAACACTTCTTTTTCCAGGGTTTCATAGTCTGCCATCAAAGAAGCCCAGTCTGATCTTTCGCTTTCATCTATCAGGGGGTAAACAATATAGGCCTGTTGTCCTTTATCTACATATTTTTTAATTCCTTTATACAGTTTCAACAGTTCTGATTCTGGAAATAAACGGGTATCTATAGGCTTTCTATTCGCAGGTTTTTCTTTTATTATGATCTGCTCGAGATCTCCATAAATTGTTAGAGACAATGAACGGGGAATCGGCGTTGCCGTCATTGCCAATAGATCAGTATTTTTACCTTTTGAGCGAAGAGACTCGCGCTGTAAGACACCAAACCGGTGTTGTTCGTCGATAATCACATAACTCAAATCATAAAAAAGAACATCATCCTGCAAAAGTGCATGAGTACCGACTATGAGTCTTGAATCTCCGCGCGAAATTCTGTCAAGCTTAGATTTTCTTTCAGAAGCTTTTTCTGCACCGAGCAATATATCAATCGGAAACATAGGTAAATTTGCTGTATAATCAACAAAGTTTCGATAATGCTGGCGGGCTAAAATTTCTGTGGGCGCAAGAATGGCAATCTGCTTGCCAGACTCCAGATACGGTAAAGCCGATAGCAAAGCAACCAGAGTCTTGCCTGAACCGACATCCCCCTGTAATAGAGCACCAAATGGATGAGGCTGCATGGTCATGCTTTTGAGTTTTTCAATCGCTTTTCTCTGATCGTTTGTCAAAGTAAAGGGCAAACTTTTTACAATTTCAGAGTTCAATTCAGAGCCATCTTTTTTTGGTACTTCTTTTGTGAGCAATTTTACTTTTTCTTTTTTAGCAAGCATCAAAGCAGCAAATACCAGAAGTTCATCGAACGCAATACGACGTTTAGCCTCTTCGACTGAATCCATAGTCTGGGGAAAATGCATCTGGCGGATGGCCTCAATCAATGGCAATAAATTATTGGTTTTGCAAAATTGAGAAGAAAGATGATCCTGCAGAACGTTTTCTGATTTTCTTAGAGCAATCGCAACCGCCTCTCTTAAAGTTCGACTGACAACATATGCATTGCGCATCATTTCAGTAGTTTTATAGAGTGGAACAATCTTTCCTGTGTGGGTAAGTTCGTCTCCCTTTAGAAATTCAATTTCGGGATGAACAATTGAAAACCGCCCACGGAAAGTATCGATCGTACCAGAGAAAGCCGCTACAACACCCGGCTTAAGAAGCTTCTTATAATACGCTACACCCTGAAAGAAAGTAAGTTCAACTTTAAAGCCTTCGTATTCTACAATTGCAGTTAAACGTTGGCGGCCTCTAAACACAGTTTCGACATTTACAATTTTACCAATAAATGTCACTGGCTCAGAAAGGTTTATTTCTTTAAGATTTAAGATTCGAGATCTGTCTATATACCTGCGCGGAAAATTTAGCAACAGGTCTCGTATGTTGCGAATTCCTCTTTTTTTCAGTACTTCAAGTTGTTTTGCATTAAATGTACCAAGATCATTCAGTGAAAGCATTGATTAAGAGGTGGCTACGCCTCTACTGTTTTGATTCATTGTAGAAAGAATTGTGTCTACAGCTGCAACCTCAAAACTTAACTTATCTGCAATTTCCCGAGAAGACCAGCCCATACGGTGCAGTCGAATAACCATATCTTTTTTATCGACTACAGCCGCTGACATGGTTTTCGACAAAGGCTGGGTAGGCAATTGGCCATCCATCGCGCTTAGAAAGTCTGCCAGCCGTTGCACTGTTGATTCTGCATCTGCTTCAATTTTCTCAATGGTCTGAACATCAGAGAAAATATTTTTACGCAGAGATTCATACTGCTTTCGTAAATCATCAAGTTGAATTTTTCTTCGATCAATATCTTCAATGAGATCTTCGATTTGTAAAAAGCGATCTTGAATTGCTCTGATTTCAGATTCTCTTTTATCCAGACCGAGCATCTGGTTCTCAATTTTTTCAATCTGGGTTCTGAGATTATTGCCTTTTGAATCCATTTTCTGTATGAGGTTGGCAAGCTTTTCAATATCTGTTTGCAGTTTTTCAATACCCTGCTCCTGGGTACCGATCGAGTCTATTGTCTTCTCTACCCGATGACGTTGCTCAACAAAGTCTTGAATCATGACTTCCAGTTTTTCTTTCTCAGTTTCGGCATCTGAATATTTTTGCATTATTTCGCTGATATTCAGATTTATTTTCTGCAGATCATTATCTTTTTCTTCTATTTGTTCGCGTAGATTTAAGATCATCTGCAGTTGATCTTCAAGCTTATCAACCTTCTGACGCTTTTGACTCATAGCCTGCAGCTCAGCATCTAACTTGATGCGCAATTCTTTCAGGTCTTCTATTTTACCATACAACTCTTTTACTGACTGATCTTTTTCTGAAAAATGACTTAGCTTTCCTTCAAGATCATTTATGATTCCACGAATATGCTCAATGGTAGCCCTTGTTTTCTCGAGATTGATCGATTCTGAACGCAACTCTTTCAATGCGTCTTGCAGCTCACGAATTTCTTTACCAGTGTTTCGAGTTTCCTGGATAATTGCTGACATAACCTCTTCATGACGTTCTTTCAGTTCTTGCATGTTTCCTTCAGAGTCATTTTGCATTGTTGCAAATTCATCTAAGATTCTGCTGGTACTGTCTGTTAACTCTGATAGTGTCGATGACGCAACATCTTTGATTTTTGAAGTAAGAACTTCTAACACCTTTTGCGAATCTACCTGAAAGAGATTCAACTGCTCATCAGCAGAATTTTTTATCATGCCCTCAATTTCTTTTCGGGTACTATGAAGCGTATCTACCAGTGAATCTTGCTTTTGCTCTAGCTGTTTTCGCATTTCCTGGAATCGATTGATTGAACTGTCTAGTTTTCCTACCAAGGCAGCTTCTCGATCTTCAATTCTTTCTTTAAATGCATTGATTGTATCAGAGAGATGGCTCTCCTGTTCTTCCATTAAATCACGACCAGCCTGCTCCATATCTGCAATAAGTGCACCCCTGGCCTTCTCGAGAGTCAGATTTGTCTGGTGCAGGTTCTTATCAGCGTCGTGTACGAGATTCGAAAGCCTGGTTTGCCATGTTTCAGAAAGTTTTTGAATAGAATCTTCTCTCTCTTGCAGTTTAATTAGAACTGATTTACTTTCAGATTCCCAGGCATTGATTAATTGACTTTGAGATTCAAGCAATGATTTTTCAAATGAAGCCAGTTTTTCAGATATCATCTCGGCTTTTCTTTCGGTTTCTTGAGTAGAGTATTCCCTTACTTGCTGCAGATCTGACTCTAGTCCTGAAATTTGAGAAGATAGGCTCAGGTGTTTATCTGAAATTTCTTTTTCAAATTCAAGTTCGAGATCGCCCGCAGCTTTTCGAATACGCTCTAACCATGATTGAAACTCTGACTCGAGATGGTTATTGAGATCTTCAAATCTCACTTCTAAAGAAGCAACCTTAGATTCTGCACTTTTTACGATAGCTTCTGACTCTTTTTGAATTTCATTCAAGCGGCCCATTAGCCACTTCTCTCGAGTCTCTGCTTCTTTGTATAACTTAGCACTGGCATCTTCATAAATGGTATGAAAGCCATCAATTGCAGATTTTACTTTAAGAGACTCATCTCGCGCTGCTCGAATAATTTCATCCCGTTTTGCGAGAGTTTCGAAATCCAGATTTTTTATTTCACTGCGCAAAGAATCGGCTTCATTCTTAAGTTCATGATAGAGCATCTCTTTCTGTTTGCTCATATCTTCTGTTAACTCTAGCGCTCTCTTTCGCATTCCGTTTTCGATGTTTGTGATCTGGCCACCCATCTCTTCAATCAATTTTTGCTGTTTCTTAAGATCTTCCACCAGATCGTCTTTAATATCTCTGATTTTTTCAGGTATAGCAAGACTCAGAGAATCTTCACATTGATCAATTCTGCGCTGCAGGTCATTCAAAACAGAGATCTGATGCCCGAATTTTGCCTCTATATCAGCACTCATGTGATGCGCACTGTCTTTCAATTGCTGTTCAAGTTCCTCATAGTCAGCGCGAATCTGTTCAGAGAGAGCCTTGCTTCTCACACTGGCTTCTTTCTTTAAGTCATCTTGAAAAACTGCAACTTCAGTACCAATTTCAATGAGCTTCTTCTCAAGATTCTGAATAATCTCCTCAGATCGTTCCCGCAAAGCACCTTGAAATGCATCAACCAGACGAGCTGCCTCTGAATCTATATGATTTACATGTTCCTGCAGTTTCTTTAATTTTTTCTGTTGAGAATCAATTTTATCGAGCGATTCGTTTATAAACCGAACTTGGTCTTTAACATTACGGGTAGTATCTTCCAGAGATTGAAGATCTTTGTCCATCTGCATAAGGTTGTTTCGTCGGTCTTCAACATTGGTGAGAGACGATTTTGTCTCTTCGAGTTGGCGTCGCATTGCATCAAGATACTTGTCTGCATTCACCAGAATTAAATCAAATTGTGTAGTTGCATCGAGCAGCTCTTCCCGCTTTGCCCGAGTCAGTTCGTTCATTTCTTTCTGGCCGCGCTCAACTACCTTTCGTATTTTGTTTACATGGGCATTGTTGCGATCGAGTCTGCGCAAGAGTAGCGTCACAACCACAGAAGCGGCAAATGGCATGAGTAGCTCGAGCATATTATGTCACATGCTGAATGGTTATATAGGTTTTCAACTCTTTTTCAAAAGACGAATTTTATGAAACACAAAATTTACGTTACTAATGTTTACACAAATAGGGTTCTACAATGAAAATTGCTGTTCTGCAATTAAATTCTGGCGACAACTTTAAAAAAAATTTGGCCTCCATTGTTCAAATGATAGATCGTGCTGCTCAAAATGAGGCTGAATTGATCGTGCTTCCCGAAAATTTTTTATTTTTTGGGGCAGAAGAAATAAAACTCACTCAGGCAGACCAGATTGAAAAAACTTTGAATGAAACATTCACGAACATATCGGTGCAGCACAAATTGCATATTTTGGCAGGCGGATACCCCTCACCTGTAAAAAATAAAGTCTATAACAGAGCAAAACTTTTCTCAAACTCAGGAATCGAATGGCAGTATGACAAAATACATCTTTTCGACATAATGAATATCGATACAGTAAATTACCAGGAATCAAAATCGACAATGGCCGGAACCATAGTCCCTGAACCTTTTATATTAAAGAATTTAAAAGTCAATGCTGCAATATGCTA
>JAGRNJ010000123.1 GCA_020440825.1 Leptospiraceae bacterium
TTTATCATTAAACTGCAAAACTCATTATTAGAGATCGTTAAATCACAACACAACCAAGGAGATTACAAAAATGTTGAAAGTAGATGAATTTGAATCAGAAGGGCCAAATACAATCGCCGGTTTGGTTCCCACCCGTAATTTTGTCGAAGCCGACAAGATTATCAGAAAGACAATTAAGCGTGACGGCATGGTTGCCGTCATCGGTGCCACAGGTTTGGGCAAGTCAACCATCCGCCGGGTCACATTAGGTCGCCTGCGGGAAAAAAACCACATTGTGGTAGAGATACCCCCGGCCCCCACCAAAGGTCGCGACATCTCAGGGGCCATCATGAAAGCCATGATCACTGAGCTCTCAGACGAAAAGCCCAAGGGTGATCTGGTTGCCAGAACCACTCAACTCAAACGCATCTTGCTGAGCCTCTCAGGTTCATACAAAATCGTATTGGCAATCGATGAGGCCCAAGACTTGCAAAGAGACACCATTTATGCGGTGAAAAAAATGCATGAATTGGGTGGTAACAACCACCGGGAATTTCTCTTCACGGTGATCTTCTTTGGTAAAGAAGAATTAAGTGACCTCATTCGCCACCGTGAGTTAGGCTTAAGAATCGAAAAGCACTTCATGCAGACATTGTCTGAAGACGAATGCCGGGCATTTGTAAACTTACATGGCCTCACCATAGAAAAGGCCGGCTTAAAAAGATTCCTGGCACGCATCTTACCAACCCCGGCGGCGCTCGACCAGGCATTGCGTGAGCTTAAGTACTTTTTCCCGGGTGAGAAAAAACTGAATGCCTCACAGATATTAGCCTTCTTTCACCGCGACCTCAAAGACCGCTTGGCAGAGTTCGGTTTAAGCTATGGTGATCTGGTCTCAGAGATTTACCGGCTCACAGGCCGCCGCCACGACAAGGGAACCATCAATAAGGTCGTCAATGGCAAGTACTCTAATGCTAAAAAAGAAGAAGAAGTGCTGTCGGATGTAGAGGCCGTGCTTGCAGACCACATCTCGGCAACAATGCCACAGCGCAGAAGCGCATAACAGATTCATATTTTTGAGTCAAATTTATTAACAGGAGAAAAGAATGGGTAGAATCAGAGTAGAAGCACCAGACGAGATCAAATCGTTAGCCGACGCAGAAACCGCCCTGGGAGAGATTGGTTCTTTGATGAACGAACTCGACCAGATCGATGCCAAAGGCACCAAGAAAATCGCTGAGATCAAGTCAAAGATGGCGAGCGAGGGCGAAAAGGCCCGTGAGCGCATCAAGACTTTAGAGGCAAACCTTGCCCTGTATGCAAAATACAACAAGGCAGAGCTCTTCAAAGACAAGAAAACGGTGATCTTAGCGTACGGCAGTTTTGGCTTTCGTCAGAGCACGTCTGTGCGGGTCAAAAAGACCACCACTGAACTCTTGAAGAAGTTGTTTCACGGCAAAGGCATTCGCATCAAAGAAGAACCAGACAAAGAGCAGTTGAAAGACTGGAGCGATGAAGATCTGGCAACAGTCGATGCGGCGAAAACGGTCAAAGACGAGTTTGGCTATGATATCAACAGAGAAGAGGTCAACCGTCGCCTCTTAAGGCAGAGCGCGTAAGCGCTCTCTCTTTTTTAAGGAGAAATCATGGCATACATAGAGTTTTACTGTGAAGATTGCGATGAATATTTTGATGAAGCCGAAGAAGATTTAGAAAATCCCTCTATGGCAACTTGTCCCTTTTGTGATGAAACGTGTGTATGGGAGAATGAGGGCAATCATGAGTGAAAAATCAATGCGTCGCAACCGTCGCAACGTTAACAGAATCGCCAACAGTCTCGAAAAGAAAACCCTGGCTAAACTGAAGAAATCCATTAACCAATGGAAGTTCCGTGATCGTGTCAGATTCGCCTGGAAAGCACTGAGAGGCAAACTATGAGCCATCTTACACAAGAAGAATATAACGAGCCCGTTTTAGTTACGCGATATGAACTGACAGAGTCTGAATTCATGGACTCTCTTGAGCGTGTACCTACCGGCAGTTTTGACCGTCACTATGGCAAACTCAAGAGCCCGGCAAACCAGACGCCCCGGGATTATTTCGAAAGCCGTAAACAAGCCCGCACCTGGTACCGCAAACAGAAAGAGCTGGGCGACCCGGTTCGCATCAAGAGCGTAAAAGACCTTCTTGATGAAGAGCGTGCCGATGAACACATCAAAAATCTACAAGCGGAGGGATTACTGTGAGTGATAATATTTTAACCGAACAAGAAATTGAGACATTGAGAACTGCAATTTTAGGAGACGGTGATAAATTCGATTATGGCAAGTACCGTTTCAGCTTGCTTCCCCTCAATGAGTTAAAATCAGTCATCGATGTTTTAGAATACGGTGCTGAAAAATATGAAGTAGATAACTGGCAAAAGGTACCGAACGCAGAAACCCGCTATTTCGATGCGGCAATGCGCCACATCTTGGCCCACCGCAAGGGTGAGATCACAGATCCCGAAAGCGGCCTGCCACACCTTGCACATGCAGTCTGTAGCCTGCTGTTTTTAATGTGGTTCAATAACCAGGAGGCAGGCAATGCCAGCTAAAAAGACAACCTTCGAAGTCTACGTCGACAAAAAGCTGGTAGATAGACCCTCAGCCGAAATCAACACCGCCGGCGAGCAAGACCACTATACAGACTTTCTGATCATGAGAGCGAGAGAACTCTTTCCACAGGCTTCGCACATTGAAATCGCAAAATCAGAAGGCAAACGACTCATAACCTGCGCTGAGTGGCAAGAAGCCTTTGAAGAACACGAGGGGGTAGCGTGCCCTGCGTAAAACATGGTAATGCGATTCTCTGTTATAATCGGGCCTACCGGTACAAGGGTTATTTCTTTGAGGTCGGCTTTCCCGGCCCGCATGAACTACGTAAAGACGGCGATCCCAAAGAGCGATTCAGCAAAGGCTTCTGGGACGCTGCCACCGAGTTCATGAATCTCCCAAAAGAAGAACAAAAACAATATGAGGTTAATTCATGAAAAAACCAAATAACAACAAACACACTCAAAGCCGCAACCAACGAAAATTTCAACGCAAATTGAGAGCAAACATTCGGCATGGGTATAATCCTCCCAAACGCAGAAACCCTGGCTCATACTACAGTGTAAGTGCTTCAGATATGGCTATGACCATGGCATTGACATCAGCTGTCATTGCCAAGCGAGGCAAGAGATGAAAAAAATCAAACCACCATCCCGCCACGTAATCAGCTTCAAATCATATTTTACTGACCGGCTCTTGTCTGGCAAAAAAACGACAACCATACGTCGCGAAAGAAAGCGGCCAATCAAGGTCGGTGATACTGTGAGCATTGTAACCGGTATGCGCACCAAGAACTATAAAAAGCTCTTTGAGGCACGAGTAATCGCGACCCCGACCATTGCCATCCATCCCGATGAAGTCTTACTTTGCGCTTTAACCCCAGAGGGCATGACTGGCAAAATCTTAAAAACTGAAAAAGAGCTTCGAGAACTGGCAGTCATAGACGGTTTTCTCGACTTCGATCAGATGCTGAACTTCTTCGATGAACACTACGGCCTGCCGTTCGAAGGGGTTTTGATTGAATGGGTGAGGCTGTGAATGAACTGTCATTATTCACCGGAATCGGGGGCGGTATCTATGGATCAAAACTGCTCGGTTGGAAAACAATCGGCTACGTCGAAAACGATACGTACTGCCAGCGAGTTATCAGAGCACGGATCAACGATGGTATATTCGACACTGCGCCAATCTTCTCTGACATCCGAGAGTTCGTTAAGTCCGGTTTCGCTGACCAATACAATGGATTTGCAGACGTGGTTACAGCAGGATTCCCCTGCCAGCCATTCTCTCTCGCGGGTAGACAAAGTGGTGAAAACGACGAGCGCAATCTCTGGCCGGATACGCTCGAATGTATTAGCAGAATACGTCCCAGATTTGCGTACCTGGAGAATGTCCCAGGCCTCCTTATTTCCGAATACTTTGGAACGATACTCGCCGACTTGGCCGCAATCGGGTATGACTGTAAATGGGAGATTATATCAGCGGCAGAAATCGGGGGCCAACACCTACGTAAACGCCTATGGATTCTGGCTTACCCCAGTGGCCTCCGACTCAAAAAGGGGCAAAAATCAATTCGGGAATACACGCACCCTTACAAACCAGATATTATCAATGTACCCCAACGGATACGTCCTCAACCCAGCGTTCATAGAAAAAATAATGGGATTCCCAATCGGATCGACAGAATTAAAGCCCTTGGCAATGCACAAGTTCCACAGGTTTTTGCGACGGCATGGTATAGGTTGAATGCATGAACCTCCCAGCAGAGTATCAATCGCATGATCTCTCACTCTGGCAGAACACTGCCAGCGAAAAAGCCATAGATGCCTGGCATAAATTGAAAGCCGAACTTTCGAAGATCCCAACCGAGATGCATTCATTCCCGTACTTACTACTACAAACCCAAAACGCTGACCTGAAACACAGTACTCGCGACACACTCTACATCATGGCATCAAGCCAATATTTGGCCAGGCACTTCAATCGTTATCTTCCCAAGATTCAAGAGATATTAGTTTTAATTTCTCCCAAAGGTAAAATTCAATTTGTTCACGCTGGTAATGCCCATGAATTCGGTTTAAAGAAAAATGCAACCTGAACTCAAAAAGAAAATCTCTGCCATCTATGCCATAGCCCAGGGTAAACTGGGTCTTGATAATGACCTTATTCATGACATCGTCAATAATCTCACCAATAAAACCAGCCTGCGTGATCTTACGATACCAGAGGCAAACAAGGTCATCGCCTCTCTTCTCAAAAGCACTGACACTGGCACCAAGCCGAAACGCAAAACATCCGGCAAGATTTCTTACCTCATTACCCCGGCCCAGATTGCCAAACTTGAAAAACTCGGCGAACAAATGATGTGGGGCCCAGAGCAACTCGATAAATTTTCAATGCGACAATATAAGAAACCCCTGAAACAACTCAAACTTCAGCAGGCGCAAGGCCTTATTGAGGCCCTCAAATCAATCATTGAGCGGCCCAAATAGGCTATTTATGAACACTATTCCGGGCTTTTTTGACCCCCCATACCCTCAAATTGTCGCAACCACATTTCAACTTGCGTAGAATTTTCAGCTTTTTTCGGTTGTTTTTAAGGGTTTTCGTTCTGTTCCGTTGCAGTTAATGTGGTTTCTTGTCTATTCTATTGTAGTGGGGTACATAAAAGAGCAAATTAAACATTTAACTGATCTTAATAAACAAATTGGTGACGAAGCCGCTCGATTGACAAATG
>JAGRNJ010000124.1 GCA_020440825.1 Leptospiraceae bacterium
ATGTTAAAAAAATATAATGCGGGGCCCAAAGAGATTCGCAACGGGCATCCTCTGATAGCAGAGGTGACCGGTCTTTCGGCTTCAGCTGGTGCGGAATTCCATAAAGAGTTTGGCGACTTCCGATTTCACCGGGCAATTGAAGCGATCTTTGCCCTGGTCAGGGAGTTGAATCGAAAACTGGAAGAATACAAACCCTGGAGTATGGCCAAAAGTGACCCAGACTCTGTGCCGGTGATTCTCAATACTGTATTAAAAGGGGTGGTTTTCTGTCTGTATTATCTGCGGCCTGTACTGCCTCATGTTACTGTTGAACTGCTGTCGAATCTGAAACTGCCGAGCGAAGTACCGTTCATGGACAGTATTGACGGTTTTGAGTTAACAGAACTTCAGCTGGAAAACTGGCCAATGCTGTTTGCCCGTCTTGACCTTACCGGGGAGTCTGCTGAAAAAAAATGAAACATCCATTAAAATCCATAGTCCTTTTATTGCACTGTGATGATCAACCTGGCATTGTTTCTGCCATTTCCAGAGAGATTTTTACAGCCACCGGGAATATTTTACAACTAGACCAGCACACAACAGATCGATCAGAAGGTCAGTTTTTTATGCGGGTTCATTTTGAAGTCAATGCACAGGGTTATGAAAAATTTGCAGAATCCTGGCCCATGACTGCACAAAAATATAATGCGCGCTGGCAGTTATACGATATGAGTATCCCTCTTAAAATGGTGATCCTGGTTTCAAAAATTGATCACTGTCTGTTCGACCTGCTGTACCGCTATTCATCGGGAGAGTTCAATGTTGAGATTCCGATGGTCATTTCGAATCATGAAGATTTAAGACCTATGGTTGAAAAATATTCGGTACCTTTTCATTTTATACCTGTGAATGCAGACAACAAGCGCGAGGCCGAAAGCCAGATTATGCAGCTTGCAGGTCAAAATTCTGATTTTCTGGTGCTCGCCCGGTATATGCAGATTCTGACACCTGAGTTTATTGAAAAATATCCCGGTGAGATTATCAATATTCATCATAGTTTTTTACCCTCTTTTAAAGGGGCATATCCTTACCAGAGGGCGTATGAACGGGGCGTTAAGCTGATCGGAGCCACGGCGCATTTTGTCACTGAAGATCTGGATGAAGGTCCCATCATTGAACAGATGGTAACCCGGGTTTCTCATCGAGACAATGCAAATGACATGAAAATAAAAGGAAAAAATCTTGAAAAACTTGCTCTGGCCTCTGCAGTCAAGTGCACCCTGGAACGAAGAATTATTCGATATGGCAATCGAACAGTAGTCTTTACATGATTTACCAATTACGGTGAAAGTCGCTTTATCTTCCAGGTATCACCAATAAGGTCATAGCACAGGCGGTCATGCAGTCTTGAGGCTCGACCCTGCCAGAATTCAAAATGGTTCGGACTCAAGGCATAGCCCCCCCAGTTTTCGGGCAGTGGTATTGTCTTTTCATGCAACTGCTTTTCCAGATCGGCATAGTTCTTTTCTAGCTCAGCCCGGTTTTTCAGCGTGGAACTTTGCCGGGAAGCAACTGCGCCAATCTGGGCCTCGCGAGGTCGGCTATGGAAATACTCTTCAGACTCATCTCGTGAGATTTTTGAGACCCGGCCTTCAACGCGAACCTGTCGTTCCAGCTCTGGCCAAAAAAAACACAACGCAGCGGCAGGATTTTGCTGTAACTGGGTGCCTTTTTCACTCTCGTAATTTGTGAAGAAGATAAACTTTTGATTTTGGATTTCTTTGAGCAAAACGATTCTCACCGAAGGACGAAGGTCTGCCCCGCAGGTAGCCAGTGACATGGCATTGGGGTCAGGGTTGCCTGCCGTTTTCGCGTCATGATACCACAGGCTGAACTGCTCAAAAGGCGAATCTTGCAGCTCAGATTCCAGTAAATTTCCTGAAACGTATTCTCGTCTGTCTCTAAACATTTGGTTCTTTCAGATCGTGTAGTTTCTTCTGCAGCAGATTTAATTTTTCATTCTCGGGGTCAATGATTAGTCCGCGTTCGGTTATTATGGCTGCCCGCTTGAAGTTATTGGTTTTAATAAGGCAATCTGTCAGGTTAATAAGATTTTTAACGTGTTCGGGGTTTCGAATGAGCAGGGCTTCGGATATCTGAATCGCTTTCGTGTACTGCCTGGCCATTTTGTAACTGTAGGCTGTGGCATGAAACTCGTTATCTGAGAAAGGAAACCAGGTAATGTGCTTCTCGAGTACCTGGGCTGCCAGAAAAAACCTCTTTTTTTCTTTGAGTTCTTTTGCCAGCTCGAGAGAGGCCACTCTGTGTTCGGTGTTGAGTGGGTTTCGGTCGAGCAGGTATTCACTGACAAGTTCAAAGTTATTGTCATTTGTACCTGATTGTGCGTTGCTCAGCAATTCTGCTACCCGGGTAACGTTCTCTGCCGAGGTAGAGTTTGACAGAGATTGGCATTCAATTCTGATGAGAGAAAGGTCATCCGTCAATTCACCTTCATTTTCGAGAGCAGAGACAATTTCTTTGAGATCGGCCTTTGTCTGTGCTACGATGCGGGTGAACAGATTTTCATCTTCGTTAATGATTCTCTCGCCGTCTTTCATTCCCAAAGAGATATCATCCCGGCCGTCTGAACCTGCGACTATGATATCTCCCGGTTGCAACTGGAAGGTTGAGATTGTAATTTTGTCAAACTGTTCAGGAATACCCAGTTTGCGGATGGCCATTTGTGTACTTAGAAAATCTGCGGTACCATCCCGGTACAATACAGGAAAAGGGTGCTCAGAGTTCAGGTAATAGAGCAGTCCGTTTTGCTCGTCGATTAAACCCACAAACATAGACATTAGCATTGATCCGTTGAACGATTCAAAAATATGGCTGAATTCAAACAGCATGTTCTTGAGCCACTGCTCGGGCAGGTTTGCCTGTACATTGGCTGAGAGTTTCGAGCGCTCAATGACCGAAGAAAAAACCGAACCTAAAACCAGCGCACCTCCCGCACCCTGGATGGATTTACCCATCGCATCTGCATTGATGAAAATGGTAAACGGTCGATTGCGCAGTGAGATAGACTGGGCCAGATTCAGGTCTCCGCCGATTTCTCTTTGCCAGTGGCGAAACTGAAATTTTTTCTTCTGCCGCACATAGAAATCAAAACTGAAATTTTCAGACTCGGGCGAGGTGACAGCCAGTGGTTCAATCAGAAGTGAGGTCAAGAAATAGTCGCCATCTTGCTGTTCTTTGAGCTGCTGTACTTTTTCAAGAGTATCCTGCAATTCCCGGGTGCGGTCTTCGACTTTCTTCTCAAGATTTCGGTTTAAATCTTCAACCTGCGAATGCAGGCGAACGAATCGATTGGCCAGGACAGTGGCCATGGTAAGAATGACGGCAAAAAAAACAAACCCGGTGACACGAGGCAGATTGAGAATACTCATGTTGATCAGGATATCGATAATTGCAGCCAGAATTACTGCGATAATGCCGCCAATCAAAACCATCGCGTCTTTATCTTTGCGTGTAATGCGGTATATCATAATGCCCATCATACCGAATAAAAAAAACGGCCACAGATAGAGCTGCACAAAGCCGGTCATCATTTTATCCCATAAGACAGCCGACGAAGTAAACAGGACAATTACAGCCAGAACAATCATTATGGCAGACAACGCGAGTTGTATGCGGTCTAACCAGAGAGTGAAACGGTTACGGGGAATTTCAAAATAAAAACGAATGAAATAATAGATCGCCGGTATCAACAGAAACAGCAGCATGTATTCTGCTTTTTTGAAAATTAAAAAGTTGAAAAAAGACAAATCATATTTTAAGGGGTTGCGCAGAGCGTTGTAAAAAACCAGGCCAGTGGTAAATGCGGCAAAAAAGAAGTTGGCTTTTTCCTGAGGTCGTCGTATGAACAGAAACAAAAAATAACCGGCGACTGTTAAATAAACAACCAGAAAGAACAGCGAAGTGTAGGCATTGCGCTCATATTCTTTGAACATGGGCAACATGGGCCCTATTGCAGTCGAGCCGCGAATAATGCCAATTTCATGGGGAAAATACTTTCGAGCATGCACCAGCAGAATATTCAGCCCAGAGTTATTCAAAGCTTCCGGAGGAATTGCATATAATCTTGTCTTATCGTATGCCTGTGGCTCGCTCGATTGCCAGTTTTTACCGGTTGAACCAATGAGAACACCATTGAGATAAACCCTATCAACATCATCAATATAGCCCAGTTCAATTGCGAGTAAAGTTTTCTGAGGATTATTCAACTCAAATGTTTTCAGATGCCAGACTTCGTTGACTTCCCGCGATAAAGGACCTGCAGGCTCTACAAGAATACCGGGAATCTTGGCTTTTATCCAGGGCGATTTCTCATTGTCCTGGCGAAAAGATTCCGCAAATGCATTTGGCTTATAGGCTGAGAAGTTTAATTTTCCTGATCGAATATACCAGTTATCAAAATTATCAGAATCGAAACTTACTGTCTTCTGTTCACTCAGGTTTACTACCTGCGGTTCTTGTGAGAAAATATCTGCAGGTATTGCCGCGATCAACAGTAGAGCAAGAAGTTTCAAGCGCATAACCGACAGCCTTGCACGTCTGCTCATTTTGACGAGTTTATTTTTAGCAGTTCTTTGTAATGATTTGTGAAGGGCTTCTCAACATTTGGATGTATCTTAAAAAAGATATTTTTAAATTTACTGAACCTTTCTTTAGGGGAATCTGTTACGAGGTCTTAAGAATCAGCAGATTTGTGCTCGAGGTGGCCAGTAGTTTTCGATTTTCAGAGTACATTTCACCAGTCATATGCAGGGTTGAAAATCCCCGTGCAACTATTCGAGCTTCGACAGTTATATTTTGACCCTTTTCTACCCCTCGAATATACTGGCAGCTGAGATCAATGGTTACCATTGGCTTCTTTGCCACTAGATAGCTTAAAGGGCCAAATGTATTATCAAATGCAGCTGCAATGTATCCGCCCTGCATCATTCCCAACGGATTCGTCTGGTTTTCTTTGACCGGGAATTGAACAGTCAGGCTTTTATTTTTTTGATACTCTAAGAACTCTCCGTTCATATCGAGAAAACTGTTTGGCGGTATCTGAACAACGATACCGTTTTTGCTGGCATTTTCAGATAATGTTTTCATGGTTTTCATTATTTCAGCTAAATCTTCTGGTTTCATGATTGCTCCTTGGAGAAGTTTCCAATGGTAACATATTGAATTTCAGGTACACTGGCAATTAAATGTTGCCAGTGGAAACATTTGATTGAGTCTGGTTTGTGCCAGGCTTAAA
>JAGRNJ010000125.1 GCA_020440825.1 Leptospiraceae bacterium
AGAGGGCACTGCTGGCAGAAGAAAAGGCAGTGCTTGAAAATGCAATGTCTCGAACCCACAGAGACGAACAGAAATTTATCGCACAGATCGAACACATGGCAGAGAGCCTGAAAACCTTCCCTGTACTTTTTGCCCAGGCAAATGATGATGAACGTGCAGAAATCTTGAACACCTTGTGCGAATATATTGCGATTGATGAAGATAAGAATGTAAAGGTGGTTTACCGGAAACCTTTTGCAATGTTCATGAAACCAGAGATTTTGGCCGCATGCGGCAGCAATGCAGACCAGTTCGACAATTTAGTACTATTGGAGACGAGCGGGATCGAACCGCCGACCTCTACAATGCCATTGTAGCGCTCTCCCAGCTGAGCTACGTCCCCTTGATGAAAGCAAAGATTGATTCTTAAACAGACTGTCAAATTTTTTATCTTTGCTTGACCGTCGTAAACCAGTAAACTTTTCTGTCTCATGCTGGTAGAGTCAGAAATGGTTGCGGGATGGCAAAATATCTCGGGCAGAGTTTCTCCGGCTACTGCTCTTGAATTGATTAAATTTATACGCCTGGCTGCGCGCACAGGTAAAAGCACATTTATACAGTTTTTACGGGAACCATTGCTGCAGGCTGATTACAAAGTCGGGCATATTCAGGATAGCATTCTCAAAATTATGGAACGGATTGAGCAGTCAGTTTTTGACCCGGCCTCTGTGCATACTGTCGGCTATAAAATCAAACGATTAATCTCCAGGGCTTTGAATGACAGTCTAAGTGCTTTGGGTGACAGTTGTATTTTCGTGCTGGAAAAATCGCTGGCATCAGCGCGGGTTTCAACTGATCCCGATGTAATTAAATTTGTCAATATAATTGGGCCCGCCCTATATGCGTTTCAGAAAATACAGAGTGAACAAAGTGAAAAGATTTTTGAAAATGTCCTTTTGAATACCAGTGCTGAAGAAATCTCCAAAGCTCTTGAACCGGTCAACCTGGGAAATTCAATTCAGAAAGTTCAAATTGATCATCGAATGAGGGCTCTGTTTCAGCAGGTGCTCTCTGCCTCACGAAATAATGATTTAAATCGTTGCAGAAAACTGTTATCGGCCTATATGATTCGTTTTTCAGATGAAGACAGTTATGATGAAGACGGGGTTGAAAAAATTATTGCAGCCCTTGAAAAAAGAGATTCGGGGTTTCGTTCAACTCTCAATGAAATGACAGCAGTACAGCTTTATTACCAGATCACAAATGGTGTTGCAAAATCGGATATGAAGTCTGCCATTGTTGCCATTAGAAAATACGCCCATATATTTACCGGCGATTCTACCATGCGTTTTTTTTATGAAATCGATCGTATGGAAAGAATTCTGTTTAGAATATTGAAAGAAAAGAAATTATGGAAAAAAATGCAATAAGGGGAAAATTATGAGTGAAACAATATTAAAATTAGGTACCGAAATTCAGGCAGATGTTGCGATCTTGACGTTTGACGGGGAAGCAGACGCGCACACGACTCCCATTCTCAAAGCAAAACTCGAAGAAGTACTCGCAAAGAATGTGCGTTATATCATCTATGACTGTAAGGGGCTAACGTACTTTGCGTCTGCAGCGATCGGCGCATCTGCCCAGGCTCATAAGACTCTGCGGTCGCGACAAGGAGATATGGTATTTGTCAATGTGGCCGACGATGTACAGGAAATGCTGAAACTTCTGGTAGCAAGACAGATTCGAATTCTGCCTGACTTGCCGGCAGCAATGAAGCACATTAAGTAGGCCGTATTTTGCAGAGTGAAGAATCTCATCGTCTGAAAATACAAAATGACTTTGCCCAGCTTTCACAGGTAAGGGCCCAGGTAAAAAATTTTTTCTCGAAAAATCTCTCAAGCAAAGATCTCATGCAGGTAATTCAGAGTGTCGATGAGGCGGTGGCGAATGTAATTGAACACGGGTATCCCGACGGTCGCAATGGCAATATTGAAATTGAACTGCTCAAATTCAATGATCACATTGCGATTGTAATTACCGATGACGCTGGCCATTTTGACCCGGCCGCTCTGCCAGCGGTGAACCCAGAAGAGCGTTATGAACAGGGTCTGGACGGAGGGATAGGCGTTTACATTTATTCAACGTTTATGCATGCCACCCGGGAGCCACTGGCCGGGCAGGGCAACCGTCTGAAACTGGTAAAGAGGATTGAATAATGCTGAAAGAAAAACTGAAAAAATTACTGCCGGGTATTCGGGCACAATTGACGGTGCTGACCGGTTTTCTCATGACCTGTGTGGTTCTGGTTGTGACCTGGTTTTTTTTACGCCAACAGCATGAAATGCTGCGCAAAGAACTCGATGCAGAGATAACTCCCGTATTAGAATCCATCCGCAATATCGTACTCGAACAGACGCAGGTTGAAAAATCTCTGGCAGACATGGAAAAAATGCGAAACCGTATTGCTCGCAGTGGACGATCACGAGGCTATTATGATACCTATTTTTCTGCGAATGTACTCAAGCCTTTAGAGGCAGAAATTAAAGCACAATTAAGAGGGGCCGACGGAAAAGCTCTATCAGAAGCTCAGGCATCCAGATTTATCAATGCCAAGCAGCGCTATACCACCCAGAGGGTTATTGAAAAAGAACAGCCAACCTGGTGGACTTTGGGCTTGGGAACCGAAACAGTTGAAGAGGTAAGAACCTATACCAATGTCAGACAGATTCGCAATACGTACCAGGAAAAACGGGCTTTTTTAGACACAGTGAAGGCAGAAAGTAAAGAGAAGCTTTCGTTATTCAATTTTGATGTTTCTAAATTTCGGGTACAGGCGTATGAACCTAAGGGAAAGCTTTTGTTTGATACCCGGGAAATGGAGGCTGGTAATATTTCACCGGTGAACCAGATTGAACTCAATAAAGGTGATAATCTTAAGAAATTGACAGGGCATATTCAGGAAATGGCCAACCTGAAGAAAAAACCGGTTATTGACAGTGAATATCTTGAGAAAGCTGAGCTATTTGCCCCTGACGATGATGAAAAAACAGCTCAGATTATTCGAAATCTCTATTCATCTGATATTGTAAGTGAGCGTGCACTTCGTATTATCAAGGTGATCGATAAGCGCAGTTCAGCAGAAGAAGAAATCGTTGAGCGTTTCGAAATTTTTGAAGGTCGGGAACAGGAAATTCTCTCCCGTTTGAAACCGGTTATCGAGCAGCTGAAAAAACGAAGGGTTCAGTTGAAGAAAGAAAAGCCGCGAAACCCGCCCGGCCAAGACAAAGAGTATTCTGACTTGTATTCCCAATACCGTGAACTTTTACAGGAACGGGAAAGAATCGTAACCGATCTGTTTGACAAGATCAATCCCTACCGGCAACAGAAAGAAGACCTGCTTCTAAAACAGAAAGACACTAAAGCGAGTCTGGAACAGGTTAAAAAAGATCTGGCAGATTTACTGAAACAGAAAAAATCTCTTGGTAAAGTAAAAGCAGAAAGTGAGGAGGAAAAACGTGCCAAAGAGCTGCAATTGAAAATTGAAGAATTGCAGACGATGATAAAAAACATCGGGGAAAGTTTAACAGGAATCGCAGAAGAGATCAAAGTTGCAGAATATCGACTTGAGAACTGGGAATATGCAGATGCAGAATTTTCTCCCGATGCATTTCGGTATCTGGTCGATGCTGCACTATATGAAAATATAATTTTACGTTTCAGATATGATGCCTCTGAACATAGAAAATACCTTCGTTCCGAAAAAGAAAGAGCAAGCGTACGACGCGCCTGGGGCCAGATTCGAACCTGGGTTATAAATGGACGCAGTGAAATTGATTTTGTGGCAGTTGATGAGCGTGGCCGTTATGGTCGCTATCGTCCGCTGCAAAATGGTATACTGGCAAAAACCCGCAGCGAAGCTGAAGATATCATGTGGCAGCTCGACCAGACTCCCTTGCGAGACCTCGCTGCCTCTTCATTGTACAAAGAAAACTTTGCCGGTTTCATTCGTTTTCTGGCCGACATGGGGAGCTACCATAATTATTTTGCTGAGCAGCGACAGAAATTATTGATCACAACCGGCAGCATTGGCTTTGTTGGGCTTATTCTGTCCTGGCTGCTGGCAACCGTCTTTGTCTCCCGTATTCGCAATGTATCGAAACGTGCAGTTGCGGTTGGTATCGAACGTGATTTGACTATTCGTTTTCCTGCAACAGGCTGGGACGAAATAACCCAGCTTCAGAACTCACTGAACAATATGCTTACTGATTTACGGGAGTCAGAAGAAGTCAGGGCACAGATGAATGCAGCCGGTGAAGTACAACGCCGCCTGCTACCGACAACTATCCCAGATAAGTTTATTTCTTCTGTAGACATTTCCATGTTCTACCGTGCCATGTCGAATATTGGCGGGGACTATTATGATTTTATTGAAGCTGCAGACGGTAAGCTGGCAATCTGCATTGGCGATGTTTCGAATCACGGGGTGGGACCGGCTTTGATCATGTCGAATTTGAGTGCCCAGATTCATCTGCTGGTAGAATTGGGACATTCCGATCCGCTCGTAATACTTGAGAAACTGAATGATCTTTTGTACCGCAATACCCCAGAAGATATGTTTGTGACATTCTTCATGGCATTTTATGATACAGCAAGCGGAGACATGACGTACTGCAGTGCCGGCCATAATGACGGGGATCTCATTCGAGCCAATGGCAAGCATGAGGTAATTCCCGGCGGAGGGCTTCCGCTAGGTATGGACGAAAACGATTTCTTTTTACCATCTTTGAAAACAGAAAAAATTAACCTTAAAAAGGGAGACATTTTCTTTCACTGCACCGACGGGCTTATTGAAGCGAAAAATAGTGATCGCAAAATGTTTACAATTGAACGGGTACGTGAAATTCTGATAACATCCCATGAAAAAGACTCGGCCAGTATGCTCAATGATATATCCGCTTCTCTGGAAAAATTTACAGAAACTGCTGGTGGGCTGCAAAATCTGGAAGATGATATCGCGATGTTCTCTGTAAAGCGAAGTAAATAATTAAGGAATCTCTGAAAAACTGAAAGTTTTGAAGATATTCC
>JAGRNJ010000126.1 GCA_020440825.1 Leptospiraceae bacterium
AAAATGAAAAAGTAAAGAAAAGAAGAATGCCAAATCTACATCTTCAGGAGGGCAGACACACTTGACCGGACACTACCGTTATTATGGCAGAAAGAAATAAACGTCGCACAGAAAATACCAGTGGAAACTGGTTTGTCGATGAGAACTGTATAGATTGTGATACCTGCCGGTGGCTTGCCCCCGGCATATTCGCACGAATAGATTCTGCCTCGGCGGTATCTGCTCAACCTGCTTCGCCTGAAGATGAAGAGGCTGCACTCTCAGCACTCTATGCCTGCCCAACCCATGCGATTGGTTGGGAGTCTAAAACTGGCCTGCTAAAACCAGAGCTACCCGCAAAAGTTCGCACATCATTTCCCCGGCTTTTGTTGACTACCTCACAGGGTTCAGAAATTTACTATTGCGGATACCATTCAGAAAAATCATTCGGAGCGGCCAGCTATCTTATTAAAACTACCGAAACTAGCATTCTGGTCGATTGTCCTCGTTTTGTGCCAGTTCTAGTGCGTAATATCCATGATTTAGGAGGCATTGATCTGCATTATTTTACCCATCGTGATGATGTAGCCGATGAAGCCCTGTTTCACAGAGAATTTGTAACAGATAGAGTCATTCATAAAGAAGAAGCAGGTGCAATCTCTCATGCAGAACATTTACTTCCCGCAGAGATGAATGTATTTCCTGCGAACATTCGTGTTTTTCATGTGCCGGGGCACACTCGCGGTCATACAGTCTTGCAACTTGACAATGAAGTTCTCTTTTCAGGAGATCATCTGGCATGGTCTGATAGATTGCAACATCTGATTGCGTTCAAAGATGCCTGCTGGTATTCCTGGCAGGCACAGATAGACTCGATGAAATTACTTTTTACAGAAGCGGCATTCAAGACTGTCTTACCGGGACATGGCAGAGCATTCTACGGAAAAGACCTGCTTCATACCCGTCGTGAACTGAAACGCTGTATAGAATGGATGCAGACTTTCTCTTTACGTTAGCTCATAATCTGCTTTCAAGCGATAACATTCATAGGGCGGATCCCTTTCATCGATTTCAATAGCGCCTAAGGCCCGGTATTTTGCTATAAAAGAATGCATGACCGCCAGAGCAGTGGGATAATAGCTGCTCTCTTCGACCTTCTCGCCCATGGCAGAGACCGTCATCTGGCGCAGATCGGTATAGCCTTCCTGCAACCGGGCAAGCACCCCGCGCTCCAGAATTCCGATTGTTCGCATCAGAATCTTGATCGCTCTTTGCGGGTTTACGGGTTCTTCACCATGCGCCGGCAACAGACGGCGAACGGGCAATTGCAGCAAGCGGGAAAGAGATTCTTTATAGTGCTGCAGGTTTCCGTCTACTTCAGCATAAACAGAAGAAATATTCTTGAGTACCAGATCACCGGTAAAATAGATTCCCTCACCTATCAAATAGGGAGTAAGATGCCAGCGGTTGTGGCCCGGTGTGTAGATGAACCCCAGCTCTCTTTTACCTATCGAGACGACATCGCCTTCCTGCAGCTCTACATCCATCTTCAGAACCGGATCAACTTTTGAGTCTGCCTTTACAGCATCTAAAAACCGAATAAAGCTTGCCTGGGCCTTCTCTTTCAAAGCCCTTCTTTTATCATAATCTGAATTCGCTTTGTAAACCAGACGATTCATCGCCATCTGCATTCTTTCAAGATGCCGGGAATAATTGCCCACATGTTCAGACATTCCCAGCATGCCATAATGGCGGGCCGGGCTGTAGCTGCGTAAAACCAGAGATGCTGTAATGTGATCGACATGATCATGGGTATAAAACACTTTCTTGATTTTCGCAAGACTCAATTTCTTTTTGCGCAAGGCTGCCTGTAAAAGCCCCAGACTCTGCACATAGCCAGAATCTATGAGCACCGGTTCATCCCCGTCTATCAGATAAACATTATTATTGTCATAAAATGGCTGGGGCAAACTGATAACCGAGATACCCTCACCAATATCCCGAAATTCAGGGGAATCACCGTAATGGTGTACTTGCATTTGCCATTACTGAATTATAATTCAGACTGCAAAGAGCTAACAAAATTGCGTACATGGGAAGTCAGGTAGGTTCCATAACGGTCAACCAACTCTGGTACAAGTAAATCACGATTGGTAATTTTTTTTCTGCACCGGGCGGATGTACAACTGCACTGTAAAATGAGCTCACGGTCAAATTCGCTCATCACGTAATCATACACAACTTCTTCACCGGGTTGAATATCCCGAATGGCGACCATTTCGGTATCGCCCTTAAATCCGCAGTTGGGTTCACAAGAGTGGTTCATGTAATCGCCAGGATCAGATTCCCCTTCATGAGTAGGGCCAGAGTACATTTCAGGACCGGTCTGCCAGGCCAGAGAATAGAAATACTTTTGTACTTCATCTGGCCATTGTGAAATTTCTGAAACGGGATAACTTTTTTCATGGGCATCCTGCTTCCAGACGATTTCGCCTTTTGTGATAAAGCCTTTAGCAAACAGGCCGCGCCCGGCAATTGTGCTTACCCGAACTTCAATGGATGGATGGATCATCGCTGCTTAAAATTACATTCTGGCTGTTGAGCAAATTTTCAAGTATGAACGACGGTACTGCATTCAACTGCAAGTATTTCTGCTGTAGCTCAACCGGCAAATGTCGAAAATCTCGAATTCTACCCCTGCAGGTCGGCGCTCCGCAGCAGCAATCCATTTCCCAGAAATCTTCACTCATCGAGGTCGAATAATCAAATGTAACCTCTTCTCCTTGTTCAATAGGACGCAGTGCTTTGAGATACAGGTTTCGCTTGAGCTTGATCAATCCGCCATTTGGTTCACAACTGTGGTTCACATAATTGTCAGGACTGCGGGTAGGCCCCAGAAATAAAGATCTGTCAACCTGTAGAAAATAATTCTTATGTGATTTTACCTTTTTTTTGTAGGTGTCGATATCGTAGAGCCTGCCTCGAAATTGCAGAATTAACTCACCTGCCATAATCGCCCGGGTGGCGATCACCGCCTTTCCGAAGCGCGATGGAATTACCTGCACCGGTAATTCAACTTTCTTTCCCTGCGTTTTTTTGGCCAGCAGTAAGGCAATACCCGGGTAAGGGTCATCGTTTTGTTGCAACATAAGCTGCGTCCGAAGACATTACGACTAACGCATGTCAATCTTTATTTAGTATTTTCTTTAAAAAAATCAAGGTCTCTGGACCATCAGGCTGCGTCTGGCATTTTTCAGATTCGAGAGAAATCGATGCAGCAATCGTCGGGCTCGTCACTTTTACCAGGTCTTGAAGAATTTGTCGATCACAGTTGAAACGCAGGGAATGATCAAGTGCTACCAGTCCCTGATTGTCTTTGATATTGGCCTCTGCCCCGTGCTTTAACAAAATCTTGACCGTTTCTTTGTTGCCTTTTTTTGCGGAGTACATTAGCGACGTCAGTCCCGAAGAATCAACAGCATTGATATTAGCCCCCACCTTGAGTAATTGTTCGACGATTTCATTGTGTCCGGCTGAAGCCGCATCAATTAAAGCGGTTGTGCCATCAGCAGCTGCAAGCTCAAGCTTTGCTCGCGGCTCAGTAAGTAATTTTACGATATCAGTATGTCCATAGGAAGCTGCATTCAGCAAGGCAGTACGTCCGCGTTCATCCTGTATATCTACCCGGGCATTTCCTTTGAGCAGTAACTTTACAGTTTCAATATTTCCCTTGCTTGCCGCGTACATTAAGGCAGTTGAACCAAATCTGTCTGCCAGATTCACCCATGCCCCTTTACGCAAAAGATGCAACACAGTTTCATTCTTTTCATTCAAAACAGCTGCAATCAGTGCCGTTTTTCCTGTGCCGTCTTGAAAGTTTATACTGGCACCATTTTTTATAGCTGAATCTATTGCTGCAATATCGCCGTTACTTCCTGCTTTGATGAGTGCCCGTCCCGGAGATTCTGAATCTTGAGCAGTCAATGGAGCAACCCCCAATACAAGAATGCTTACAAGGCGTAAGAATAAGAACATAGTATAATATCGGCAGTATCTAAGTCCCGGTCAATAAAAATGTCTGTCAAAACCAGCTACGGGTATGGATTTTCATACCCAACGTACTTTACATCGGCAGGCGGCACCTAAGTTTGCCGTTATGTCTGAGAATAGCAACGAATTCGCAAAAACTTTCCTGATCCACAATAAAGAGGGAAAGCCCGAACGGGATAAACCCTGGATTTTTAGAACCTACGGGGGACATACCAACCCGAAGGCGACCAATGAACTGTTTCGCAATAATCTCTCCCGAGGTCAAACCGGCCTTTCGATTGCTTTTGACCTTCCCACCCAATGTGGATACAGCTCTGATCATGCTATTGCCCGCCCCGAAGTAGGAAAGGTCGGGGTTCCAATCAACAGCCTTGAAGATTTTCGCATTCTATTTGACCAGATTCCCATTGATAAAATGAACACATCAATGACCATCAATGGAACATCAATGTGGCTGTTATCTCTCTATGTCGCATTGGCCGAAGAAAGAGGAGTCTCACCTTCGGTTCTTATGGGCACCACCCAGAATGATATCATCAAAGAATACCTCGCTCGAGGTACATACATTTATCCTCCGGATGCATCCATCCGCCTGATTGTCGATATGTATGAATACTGTCTGCACAATATACCACAGTGGAATCCTTCAAATATCTGTTCTTACCATTTACAGGAGGCCGGGGCTACCCCGGTACAGGAGTTGTCATTTGCACTGGCAACCGCGATTGCGATATTAGATGCTATTCGTGAGAGAAAATGCTTCAATGAAGAAGAGTTTGAGACTTCAGTAGGGCGGATTTCTTTTTTCGTAAATGCAGGAATGCGTTTTGTAGAAGAGATGTCGAAAATGCGTGCCTTTACCGACCTATGGGATGAGATCAACCGGGAACGCTATGGTGTCAAAAATCACAAGATCCGAAGATTCCGCTATGGGGTGCAAG
>JAGRNJ010000127.1 GCA_020440825.1 Leptospiraceae bacterium
TTACAGGGACTCCGGTCAATGGCACACTTTCTCTCAATATTACTAATATTCTCGATTCATTTGGCAATGCCTTGACTACGACGGCATTTTCTTATACGACTGACATTACATCCCCCGGTTATACAGTTTCAAATCCCTCTACCGGCACAATGGTCAATACATTGCCGTCCATACAGATCAATTACACTGAGCCTATGCTGGATGCTGGCAATTCAGCAAATTATACTTTGAGTGGTGCGGGCACAGGCTCTCTGGCTGTCAACACTGTGACTGCATTGGGCGGCAATGCATTTCGGTTAAATTTTTCGGGTACAATCTCGAATGGCACGGTCAATATTACATTAGCAGCGAATATAAGGGATAACGCTGGTAATCCGCCTGCTTCAAATTCATTTTCACTGACGGGTGATATTATTGCCCCAACGCAAACTTCAAACCCGGTAGCGCGCAAAGCAATCGGAAACTCGCTGACATCCATCACATTTACATTTTCAGAACCGGTACTCTCTGCATCAAATTCAGCAAATTATACTTTCTCAGGACCCGGAGCCGGAACCCTTGCAGTGGCGTCGATTAACACTGTATCGAGCAGCATCTACCAGATCAATTTGACCGGCACTCCCGCACAGGGTGTATTTACCGTTACCCTGGCCAATATCACAGATATCGCTGGTAATGCACTGTCAGGCACTACTTTGACTCTGGTTGCAGGCTACTCAAAATACCGTAGAATCAATATTCTTAACTCGGGTATAACAGGAGCCTTGACGAACTTTCCCGTTGCAGTTATTGTCAACGCAAGCAGAATTGATTACTCTGCCATGCAGGCAAATGGAATCGATATCGCTTTCTATGATAATGAAACAGAGGGGTTTAACAAACTCTCTCATGAAATTGAACACTGGAATGCAGCGGGCAATTCACTGATCTGGGTTAGAGTACCCAGCATTACCGCAAACTCGAATGCAGACTTTTTCTACATGTACTACGGAAACCCAAGCGGTACCGACAGCCAGAATGCAAGTGCAGTCTGGGATAACAATTTTCGGGCCGTTCATCATTTTAACAAACCGGCAACCACCAGCCAGACAGATTCGACTTCATATGCCCATAATGCTGTGCCAGGAGGTATGGTTACAGGAACATTGGTTAATACTCCGTTGGGACTTGGTCTGAACTTTGACGGAATTGATGACATGCTCACAATTGCGGATACTGCGAATCTAAGATTTACAGGCAATTTGACTATTTCTATGTGGGTGAATTGGAACTCTGCCCCGCTTGGTACCGCACCGTTAGTTGAGAAAGGGGGCATTACTGGCATTGATGACGATGACAATTACAGTTTTTTTCTCAAAAATGTCTCTCCCGGAAGAATGTCCATCGAGTTCATGGACAATACCAGTAACCTGCGCAGTTTTTCCCAGGGTTCACAGACAGTTAACACGGGAAGCTGGGTTCACTTACTGTTTCGCTATAATGGAACAAATATTCGATTCTACCAGAATGGTGCACTGCAAGACGAGTTTCCCGCAGCTTACACCCTAAAAAATACAATCACATTGCCTCTGCTCATTGGCAGAAACAACAACGGAGGGGTGAACTATTTTTTCAATGGAATTATGGATGAAGTTCGAATATCTTCTACCCCAAGAACTGCAGCCTGGGCAGAAGCCGAGTATAAGTCAGGGGCGGATACCTATCTCTCCTATGGGCCGGAACTCTAGCCAAAATTGCGCTGTGCACAAAAAAACCCGACTATTTTAGGCACTTTATTTTTTTTATTGACATTAGAATATATCCGATACTTATAAACGGGACAGAGAATTCATATCTGCTTCAATGCTAAAATTCTATCTTCGGGTTCCTTCATTATGGTAAAACCAGCCAAACAAAAATGGAAATCCTGTTATGATAGAAATGCAGAGAACGAAGATAAATTTTTTGCCCTTAAACAACAGGAAAAACCATGAACTTAGACAAATTACAAAGACGGATGTACCTTTTCCTGGTAGTTATTGGCGTTTTAATGTTTTTCAATTGTCGAAAGACTGAAATCGCCAATGATACCACAAAAATAAATTCCCATGGCCTGAGCCAGCAAATTCCAGATGGCAGCGAACAACAGCTGAATGCGATTGACCGCGGAGATGAATCCCTTCGTTCAGAACAAAATGATATTTCTGACGAACAAAGAAAGATTGCAGAGGCTCGAGCCAGCCTGACCGAGCGCAAGGTCGCCTTAGAAAGTGAAAGAATAAAGCTTCAGCAGACCGGTAATATTCTCGCCGCCAAAGATTCCCGCCTCAGAAAAGAAGAAGCAGCAATTCAAACTGAACAAAAGGAACTTCAGGCAAGAGAAAAGAAACTCAATGAAAAAGTTATCGCTCTAAAAAATTATCGCGATAAACTCAGAAAAGCCCGGGATGAAATTTACGACTTACAGAAATCAGTAAAATCGTCACAGGCAGAAATTGAACAGTCAAGAGCTGAAATTGACAATCTTAAACAGTCTCTTGAGAGCCGGGCAGATGAACTTGATAAAAAAGAAGCAGAACTCAATCTTCAAAGGCAGCAGCTTGAAAAAGAAAAAAAGGCGATTGTAGAGAAACGCCAGGAATTACAGAAATGGGAAGAAGACCTCAGACTGCGGGAGAGAGCACTACTCAAGAAGGGAGGCAAGTCAGACCCGAGCCGAATTTCTCAAGTGCAACCGTTAACCCCGGGCAGCAGGGTTGAGGCTTTAGACACCACAAAAGACGGATTTGAAGATACCTGGTTCAAGTACAATGATAGGGGAAAAATAATCTCTGAAGAATTTCTTTTAAGTGCGATTGATCCCGATGCCAAAGGCGGAAAAATAACTGTCAGCTATGAAACAAACGCACCTGAATGTCCCTCATCTCTCGAGGGAGATACCGATGGCAACGGGAAAATTGACCTGCGTGCATACTATGAATCTTGCCGGGAAATCCGCAGAGAGCTTGATACAAATGCAGATGGGAATATGGATCAATGGGTCTACTACGCTTATCAGAATAATGCTCAATGCTTTAAAAGTATTGAGAAAGATCTCACCTTCAATGGGACTTTAAATTATAAAAAGACATTTCTCAATTGCGAACCACAAACTGAAGAATGGGACATGAATGAAAACAAAACATATGAAGTTATCCGTTCTTTGAGAGTGGGCAACCAGTGGATTCGACGGCAAGGTTATGACGCTAAAATGAAAGCCGATGACCATTACAACAAAAAAGAAAAAGAGCAGGCTGAAGAATGGTATTTGCGGTCAATTCAGGAATTCCAGGTCGAATGGAAAAATCTCGATGAAAAAGTCAATTCAAGCGTTGCCGATGCCTATATACGACTCGGAAACCTCTACTACGCAGAAGACCCAGAGTCTGCCAGATCGTACTATTCTTCTGCTCTAAACTTTGGAAGTAACGAACAAAAGAACCTCGCAGCAGTCAATATTGCCAATTCATTTTTCAATAATAAAGAATTTTCAGAAGCACGCAAAAATTTTGCTCTCGCAATTCAGTTTTTACCGGCCGATACCCGTAGCCTGCGCAATTATATTGATTCTACCTTATACGAAAACACTCCAGAAGCCAGAACAGAGGCCACAGGATTCATGCAAAATTTTATTTCCCGAATTGAGAGCGAAAAGTTGAATGCAAAAGTAAAAGCAAATGCCCACTGGCTTTTCGGTGTATTGCATTCTGACTCCGGAAAATTTAACCCGGCTCTGGCAGAATTCAAATCTTCCCTTGCAGCAGATGAAAATAATTTTGAGACTTGGAATAGTCTGGCCTACGCTCAAATGGCACTCTCCCAGGACAATGCTGCGCTGGAATCAGTAAACCGGGCCTATTCGATAAAAAATAATGATTTGAATGTTCTCTGGAATAAAGCCCTGATCGAGTTTGTCGCGGGAAAAAAAGATAAATCAGAAGAAACACTTACCCAAATGTTGAATATTAACCACAAGGCTGTTGTCAAAATCTATGATTCAGAATTGAGCAAAATTGCCCAGAAAATTCCTGCCCGCTCATCGAAAATCTTGCAATATCGCACATTCTTAAAAAGTAAACTTTCTGTTTCTTAAATTTCCCAGACTATCAAAGCTGCTATGGATTTCCATAGCAGTAACCACAATGGCTATGGAATTCCAGAGCAGTAACCACAATAGCTAAGGATTTCCAGAGCAGTAACCACAATGGCTATGGATTTCCAAAGCACTAACCACAATAGCTATGGAATTCCAGAGCAGTATCAACAATAGCTATGGAATTCCAGAGCAGTAACAACAATAGCTATGGAATTCCAGAGCAGTAACCACAATAGCTAAGGATTTCCAGAGCAAAAGACTATCGGCCATCCATGGCCTCGCCGACTTAAGGCACATCCATGCGCTGTCTGCACTATGCGGCCTCCTGTCGCGTGCAGACTATCGGCCATCCGTGCGCTCTCTGCACTATGCGGCCTCCTGTCGCGTGCAGACTATCGGCCATCCGTGCGCTCTCTGCACTATGCGGCCTCCTG
>JAGRNJ010000128.1:0-1794 GCA_020440825.1 Leptospiraceae bacterium
AGGCATAGTCAGCGTTTATACAGATATCCATCAGTACGGATGGACATATCTGATTTTCAGTGTACTTTTGCTGATCTTATGGCATGATTTTTATTTTTATATCACGCACCGGGCAATGCATCATAAAAAAATATATCCGCATGTTCATCTGACCCATCACCTCTCAACAAACCCCAGCCCATGGGCGGCATTTTCGTTTCATCCTTTTGAGGCAGTTGTTGAAGCTCTTGTGGTTCCCATTGCCCTGTTTTTCTTGCCGCTGCACCCATTGGCGATACTTTTTTTTCTTCTTTATATGACTGTGCTCAACTGTTTAGGGCATCTGGCAGTTGAGCTTTTTCCTGAAGGGTTTACCCGAGGTAAGTTAACGTTCTGGCACAATACAGCAACTCATCACAACATGCATCACCGATATGTAAATTGCAATTATTCACTGTATTTCAACTGGTGGGACAGAGTTTTTAAGACAAACCATCCGAATTATCATGAAGCATTTGATGAAGCGGCAAAAAAGAAAATTACCGCTACTGAAAACGTCCCTTCAATGAATGCATGAAAGAAAGCGTCTTGAGAACCCGAGCCTTCGAATCTTTTGTCTGGTATGATTTATGTAACCCTGGTGAAGAAGAACTGCGCAATTTTTCGTCTGAGCATAATCTCGATTTTCAACTTGTGCAGGACGTCTTACAAGTGGGGCACTTACCGAAATTTGAAAAACTGCCCGGCTATGATTTTCTAATTCTACGTGCATTTGTGAATCCCGGTAAAAAACAGTTTAATACTCTTATGAACCTTACCAATAAGGTTTCATTTTTTGTTAAGAAAGATAAATTGATTACTGTTCATAGAGCAGAGTTTGCATTTTTCTTTAACAAAGACCGTAAATACCAGAGCTGCGATGAACTGTTGCTCGAACTTATGAATGATATGATACAGACATTTCATGAGCCGGCAGAAGAGCATGTCAATCAGGTTACAGAAATTGAAAAAGTTATTTTTCTCAATAATCAGGGAAAACTATTTCTCGAAGATTTATACCACCTACGCTCAGAATCGAGAATCTTTAAAAAACTACTGGGCATTACTGAGAGAACTGTCTCTTCTATTGCCTTACCTGAGGCCAATAATGTTTCACTGCAGGATTTAAAAGATTCTCTGCTCGAATTAAACCTGCAGTTCAGTGAAGTGAACGACGATCTGCAGGAGTTGCTACAGACATATTTGTCACTTGAGGCAGGTAAAAACAACGATGTTATGAAAATGCTAACCGTGTTTTCTGCATTCTTTCTACCCCTCACATTTATTGCCGGGGTGTATGGTATGAACTTTGATTACATGCCAGAGCTAAGGGCAAAGCTTGGTTACTTCTATACCATGGGAGCGATGGGAGTTATTTCCATTGGGATTTTTGTTTGGTTTCGGGTGAAGAAAATTATTGGTTCATAGATTCTTCACCGCATACACAGAAAGCGGTTCACTTTTCCCTTTAACCAACACCCGGGGTAACTTCTCGATATTTTGAGTACCATCTAATTCATTGTACACCTCTTCAGAGATAATAAAATTCCGTTCCATTTTTTTACAGAGGCTTTCAATGCGTGAGGCGGTGTTGACGGCATCACCGATTACAGTATACTCTGCATGTTCTGCATTGCCTATATTGCCGGCCAAGACCTCGCCGGTATGAATGCCTATGCCTATTTCAATTTCAATACCCCGGTCTTTCCAGTCAGAGTTTAATATTAGCAGGGCATTTTGCATATCGAGGCCACATTTAACAGCATTGCGAGCATC
>JAGRNJ010000128.1:1893-4521 GCA_020440825.1 Leptospiraceae bacterium
TCGGTCTTTCCAGTCAGAGTTTAATATTAGCAGGGCATTTTGCATATCGAGGCCACATTTAACAGCATTGCGAGCATCGGTTTCGGGAAGCTCAGAAGGGTGCGGAGTACCAAAGGTCGCTAAGATGGCATCGCCTATAAATTTATCAACTGTGCCAGAGTGATCAAAAATTATTTTTGTCATGCGGCTTCGAAAATCACTAAGCCATTCGACCAGGGTTTCTGCATCGAGACATTCTGATAATTTAGTGAAATTACGAATGTCTGTGAACAATATCGAGACTTTTTGACGTTTGGCTTTTTTCATTTCTTCTGGATGTTCTGTAATGTCGGCCACGACCGCGGGTGAAAAATATCGGGAGAGGGTCATCCGCCTTGCTTCTGCAATCCCAATTTTTTGAACCATAGAAATCGATTTGCGAATTGTAGCCGCAACACTGATGGCGATAAAACTGAAAATCAAAGGTTTGGTAAAGACGATATCAGGACCGACAATTTTCGGACCCATGATGTAGGCTTTCCAGTCGTTGGTAAATTCAGGCTGCTGGAATAGCATAATTATAAATAGGGTGAGATACAAAACCAGAACCAGGCTTAGGCTGGTCATCGTTATGCGCACTTGAAACTGAAAGGCTGTTACGATCATTCCCAGAGACATATACAACCAGATAGGGTTCTTTAAGGTAAAAGCCAGATTTTCTGGCATCTCGTGCAATCCCCAGAAAAGCAGAGAGATCATGACTGTTGTAAAGTCTGCAATAACAGTTACATAATTGTATTTTCGAATTTTTTTAATGTTTCCGGTTCTGAGGATTTTGGTGTGATATAATGTTGCCAGAAAGTACAGCGATAGGCCAGACATGTTGGCGACGATTCCCCAAAAAACTCCGGCTTGTACTGACATGATCAGTACAGGGCCAAATAGGAACAAGGCAAAAAAGTACCTTATTTTATTGATCTGCCTGGCTGAAGAGATTTCTTCTTCATCAAGTACTTTCTGGGCAGACACCGAGAGCTGTGCAGGTTTCATAGGTCAAACTGGAAGAAAAGAATTGTATTGCAAACGTCATTTTTGAACTTTGGATGTATAGGGAGCGTCTAAATATTATGAAAAAAATAATTATGTCATGTTTAATCTTTGTTTTTGCTTTAGGAGCACAAGTAGTACCTCCGGGCAGTGATAACAACCCTGAGCCTCATGAACCGGGCCAGAAAAAAAACGAGCCAACTATTCTTTTCTATGGCAGTGACCAGTGCGGAATTTGCCAGAGCTTTTTCAGCAATATGAAAGATGAGAAAATAGCGTATACATTTATCAATGTGCGTAAAGACCGCAAGGGTAATAATGAAATGTGGGAGAAAGTATTCAAAGTAAATCCCGATGCGCGCAGTGTACGGTTTCCGGTGATTGACATTGATGGAAAGGTTCTGGTATCACCTAACTACAAGACATTTAAAGCTGCTCTCTCGCAAAAATAGCTACGGTTTTCCATAGCTGTAGGTCGGATGGCTTACCTTGTTTATCATTTCCTGCTTAATCCCGGGTTTTAGCATTTAGCAGCTATGGATTTCCATAGCCAGATAGAATATATGCCAGTTTGAGAGAAAAGGGCACCGATCTGGAATGCATCCCCTTTTGGCAGCAGATTGGCAGAATATCTGAGGCCTGGCTTCCCACTGCCTATTTTTGATCTAAATATGGGACATAATCTTGAATTGGCATTTGATTTGCTATTATGGAACCTCGTAACAAACTCAATAAAGAAAGACCGTTATGGAATTCCATAACAGAAGCATACCTTCTTTAAGCTTCCTGCGGGGGGTAAATCCACCCCAAAAATTCTTGACGGTTTGTTCATTCAAACTGACAGGTTCGTCATAGACGAAATGCAGGCAAGAAAGCCATCCGTCTTGAAAATCAGTATCTGCTATGGAAATCCATAGCCCTTGAATGGGCTCTTAATGTGCGGCCAGAAATGGCCAGAAAATGGAAATCTATAGCCGGGAGAAACTATGAAAGAAGTCTATATTATCGGTGCTCATGAGAGTGTGCATGGCAACCGCAAAGACGCAAATTTGCGCAAATTAATCGCCGAGGCTGGCAATGCGGCTATTGCCGATGCCGGTATTGATCGGCATGAAATTCAGGCATTATACATGGGCAATTATAATGGCAATGGCTTTAATAACCAGAATACACTTGCGGCAATGGCGGCAAGTTCTCTGGGAATTCCTGAGGTACCCACCCAGCGATTTGAGGCCGCATGTGCCAGTGGTGGTGTTGCCTTTCGCAATGCGATGATCGCGGTGGCATCCGGGATTTATGACACTGTGATGGTGATGGGGGTTGAGAAAATGAATATTCCTCTCGATCAGGCAGATGCCGATTCCCAGATGAATTGGGCCAAGAGCGGGGTTGATTACCAGTATGAATCGGGGGTAGGTATGAACGGAGCGACCATGTTCGCGATGTTTGCCCATCGTCATATGCATGAGTATGGTACCACCCGTGAAATGCTGGCAATTTCAGCCTAAAATAATAAATATCATGGCTCTTTGAATCCTTACGCATATAAACAGCCAGAGGTACCTGTCGAGACAATTATGAAATCTCCGCTTATTGCGACTC
>JAGRNJ010000129.1 GCA_020440825.1 Leptospiraceae bacterium
GTGTAGCCCAGATTGCGCATGATCACGCCGGGAATTTCCCAGTTCCCGAAATGGCCTTCGATAATGACGGTTCCGTTTTCAGGATTGATCTTGTCGAATTGCAAGATGTTTACATGTCGATTCATAAATCGTTTGCTTTTGAATTTCCAGGCCTGGGCAATCTCAAGCGTGACGCGAATCTGATTGACGAGGTTACGGCGGATGAATTTTTTTGTTTCGGGGCCGTCATCCCATCCCATGTTTGTCTGAACATTATAAAGAATTCGTCTGCGACCTGAAGCTAAAAAAGGCCACAGCAAAAAGGTCAAGCTGGCGGCAAAAGCCTGCAAAAAACGAAACGGAATAAAGTTTGTGATAATCATTACGATCACCAGAAAAATAAACTCGAGCAGATGTTTAATCAGTTTCACTACAGTTTCCGTTCTATCTTGTGTAAAGGGTGGTTCCCACCGTTTGCATGCAAAGTACAACGTCGACTAAGTTTTTGAACTGGCTTAGAAACAAATTCGGCTTTCCTGGTGAGTTGACTTTTGATGTGAATAAATGCACCCGACTGAATTGACAGTACTACTGATATTCGCCCATGTTACCTTTTTCGTAAAATTAACAAAGAAATCATGGGCAGCGAAGCGCTTTAGAAGCATTTTTTCGAAGAAAAAATGCGAGGCCCATGATTTCCTGAATTATCGTTCCTGCACGCAAAGTGTTTGGCGAATATCAGTTTCGAAAGCTTGACGGGTTGAATAAGTTACAACGCTCTGGCGTATGCAAAGAACTGCCTCGATAGAACGAACCACGGCAGAGACATCCATCCATCTTGATCTTAATCTCGATGGCAAGGGAAAGCTGACTGGTGAAAACCCTGTGCCATTTTTTGAGCACATGCTCTCGCATATTTGCAAGTATTCTTTATTTGATATTCATTTAAACCTCAAGGGAGATCTTGAGATCGACTGTCACCATAGTGTTGAAGATACAGCGATAGTACTGGGTGCAGCTTTACAAAAAGCTCTTGGTGAGAAAAAGGGAATTTTTCGCTATGGGACATTTACCCTGCCGATGGATGAAACCTTAACCAGTGTCACCATTGATCTTTCAGGGCGCCCATATTTCAAGTATACCGGGGTTGACCTCAAATCAATGGGGAAATTCGGCATTTACGATTCAGAGCTTACCCTTGAATTTTTGCATAAACTTTCGATTCATGCAATGATGAATCTGCATGTACAGGTGCATTATGGTGAAAACCGTCACCATATCCATGAGTCCATCTTCAAAGGTTTGGGCTTTGCTTTACGAAATGCTGTTACGGTCGATGAGCGCAGGGGTACAGAAATTCCCTCAACAAAAGGTTCTCTTTAAAATTGGCAAACTCGGCCAGAATACTGGAACTTGATTTCGGTATGGGCAACATCCGCTCTCTCGAGAAAGCTTTGCAGCATCTCGGGGCAAATGTTGAAGTAAGCAGTGATCCGCAAAAAATCAGTTCTGCCGATGCCATTGTTTTACCGGGAGACGGTGCATTTGGCGCAGCAATGCAGCAGATTAAACAGCGTGGCATGCTTGAGCCTCTGCAGAAGTTTCACAGACTTGGTAAGCCGATTCTCGGTATCTGTATTGGTTTTCAAATTCTATTTGAAGAATCTACAGAATACGGAACACATAACGGGTTGAACTGGCTGCCCGGGTCAATTGAGAAATTTCCAGATGAGTGGAAATCTGAAAGGGTAACAGTTCCTCATATGGGCTGGGAAACCGTCGAGCCTGTGACAGGTTCTAAATTATTCGCCGGTCTGCCTCAGAATCCATGGTTTTATTTTGTTCACAGTTATCGCCGGACCTACACCGACGATTGTGAAGATTTTGCAGCAGCCATCTGCGACTATGCCGGTGATTTTGTTGCAGCAATTGAGCACGACAATCTCTGGGGGGTGCAGTTTCACCCTGAAAAGTCACATGCAACCGGTTTGAAGTTGCTGCAAAATTTTATTGATTTTATTCAGAAATAGAAGAAGGGGTTTTCCTGTAATTTTAGAAAATGCAGGTTAAGACTTTGCTTTTTCCTGAATTAAAATCTGAAAACCGAAATTTGCTGATGGGATTTTCAAAATCTGCCGATAGATTAATATGAAGATTCTTATAAACGGTGAAGAGCTGCAGTTTACTCTCGAAAAAGAAAATTCTCTCAAGGAAATTCTTGATTCCGTGGCGGGCTGGGCCGAGACAAACGCACTCTATATTGTTGATTACACTGTTGAATCGAAAGAGCCGCCCGAGAAGCAGAATTCTCAAAATATTGAAATATTAGATATTTTACTGGGCACCCGTGACCAGCTTGTCGTTTCACAATTGACTGAGCTTGATGCTTACGTGAATCGTATGGGTGCATTTCTGGCCGAAAGATATTCTTCAGGCAATGACTTGACCGAAGCTGAAAGCGGGCATCTGGCGGATGGCATGCAGTACATCCGTGAATCTCTCGCAGCGTTAGAAGCGCATCTGCCAAGAGCAGGGGAAGAGCTTGAAGGGGCTCTTATTTCGCTTAAAAATTCCAATGAACCGGTTCAGAAAATATCTGCTCTGGCAATTATAAAAAACCGTACTTCTCTCTGGTTGCGACAGACCGAATTTGCTCTTCTTTCTGATGAAGAACGCAAGGCAAAGCGGGAAGAGTTTTTTCAATACCTCGACGGAGTAGACACTCAGCTCGAAACGGTTGCCTCAGAAATAACCATGGGCAAAGAGCAAATGGCACTTGGGCGTTTGACTGAAATTCTCGAACAGTTCTCTACGGGGCTGGCAATTCTGGGAGGCGATCCCGGTGGTTCGGGCATTGTAAATGATCTGGGCGATTTTGTTAAACTTCTGGGAGAGCTGGCAGCTGCCCTTGATTCCGGCGATATGGTTACAGCCGCCGATATCGTAGACTTTGATTTGCGCGACGGAATTGAAAAACTGCGCGCCTTAAGATAAAAGGTCAAAACTGCAACTGCGTTTATCCTTATCTGATTTTCAGGTATGGATGGGTGCAAAACTCTACCTTCAAACTCGATAATTTGCATATCTTATGGGTTTGATTCTCTAAAAAAGAATTGCAGGCATATATAAGGAAGAATATTATGTCTCATTCCAGTGGTAATCCGTCTGTTTCATCATTTTTTCCGTAACTGCACATTTGCAGTCAGTACGGTTCTATGCTATTGTTCCTGGTTTTTAAAAAATCGCCGGGATCCCATGGTTCGCTCATTTTCTTTTGACTTTATTCCCACTGTGGGAACTCATTTTTCACCGGATATCTTCAGCCCTTTCTATCTTGCTGCAGAAGATGAAGGCAGAACAGAAGAGCCCAGTGATCTTAAAAAGCAGCGAGAACGTGAGAAAGGGCGGGTAGCCCAGAGTCCAGAGATACCTGCTTCTCTGGTCACAGTGGGTATTCTGGTTATGCTATTCGCACTTTCAGGATACTTATTGTCGGGCTTTTCGCGTATCATGCGCATTTACCTGGGAAATTTTTCCAGTCTGCCTGGGCTTGAAGATGGCGGCTTGATGAACCTTATGGTGACAATTGTGCGTGAGATGGCCTATCTGGTTGCTCCTGTCTTTATTATTGCAGTTGTTCTGGGTATTGCGGGTAATATTCTGCAGGTGGGATTGCTTTTTTCTCTAAAGCCGATTGCCTTTGATTTTTCAAAAATTTCACTCACATTTGACAAACTGATGAAGCGGGTTGTATTTTCCCGCCAGGTAATAGTAAACCTGCTCAAGTCTGTAGCAAAATTTATTTTTCTGGGTGTAGTCGCCTACGTACTCATTTCGGGCGATGTTGGTACTTTGTTGAAAACAACCTCAATGAGCATCCCTGAGACTTTGAAACTGCTTGGTTATCTTGGGTTTAAGCTTGCCATCATTCTCTCGGTTCTGCTGCTCTTGATTGCCATTCCCGATTATTTTTATCAGCGCTATGAATATATAGAGAGCTTGAAAATGACTGTTGCTGAAGTCAAGCAAGAGTTCAAAGAACAAGAGGGTGACCCTCAAATCAAGGGAGAGCAGCGCAAACTGATGCAGCAGCTTGCCAGCCAGCGGGGAACTGCCGAAGCCGTTGCATCATCGAGTGTCGTAATCACCAACCCGGTGCATTATGC
>JAGRNJ010000012.1 GCA_020440825.1 Leptospiraceae bacterium
GGTTGGCCCAGCACTACAGCTCGGTGTACCGGCGGTAGAATAGCAAATCGTTGTGCCAGGCGACGTGCTCGTAATCGAAATATTCTGTGCATTGCCGTAGGTTCCTGCTATGGGGCTAAATAGCGGGGCATTGACAATACCGCCGCTCGGGGTTGATGTCGCCTGCACCCCTGCCGCATAGTTTGTTGCCCCATCATAGGCAAATGCGGTATAGTAGTATTGTGTTCCATTCGCAACCGTTGTATCTACATACGAAGTACCAAGTGACGTATAGACAACGGTGCCATCGTTCGCATTCGCCGGATAACTGCCGGTTTTGCGAACAATTCGAATACCTGCCAAATCTGAATCGGCCGGATTTACCCAGCTCAACGAAATCTGCCCATCGCCGGGAGCCGCTGCAAAAGAAACAGCATTGGCCGGCGGAGTAGAATCTACTGCATACGCAAGCTTGATGACCGGTGAACTACTAAGTCCCAATTTACAAGCCATAGTTTGAATGATTGCGACTGTCGGCACAGAAATTGGGGCAATGTATGTCGTGCCGACAGAACAGTTCCCAGAGGCATTACAACTTGGTGTGGTGAGATTGGTTGTATAACAGATTGTCGCACCCACTGTTGCATTGGTAAGAGTGATATTTTGTGCCGAGCTGTAATAGCCAATGGCTGGTGTGTATGTAGGTGGCAAGGTTACATTTGCCCCCAATATTTGAAAGCTGATCTTATGAACTGTTGCCTCAAGATTGCCATTCGAATCGCGTGCACGCCAGTGCAGCGCAACAGATTTATTTATCGTGATTGTGCCTGACGCGCCAACAAGCACTCCGCCATTACCCTCAAAATCTGGGCTTGAACCATTGAGAGTATAGGCGATACCATTGCAGGCAATGTTGTCAGTACAGGTCAAGGTAACTGACTGTACTGAATTAAACGCACCACCTGAACTATTGGCCGCAGAAGTCGGAGCGATTGAATCATTTCGTATGTCGGTGATGATCGTATTGTTAGCGATACAATCTCCAGTAAGATCAAAGCCCGTGACTTTTCCTGTGGCATCAGCTGTGAGCGTGATCGGGTTACCGCCAGTTTGATCAGTATAGATTTTTATCTCATCATTCAATTCAACATTGAGATAGTAATCACTGACCCCATCACCGTTCACATCAAGGCCTGCGAGCTGGCCGTGAATTAAATATATATAATTCATGTCGGTAATACCATCGCCATTTAAATCAATACCTTCAGCAACTCCATCTCCGTTCATATCAATTGCCCTGGCAGCAATTTTGCCACCGCAGGCACGTGCCAGATAAATCAATCCGTTGGCTTTATAAGCACCACCGCTCGAGTCTCGAAAAGCATCATTGAAGCCCGTACAGCCGATAAATGATAAAATGATAATAAGACAGAATATTTTTTTCATCTTACGCTCCATCAAAATCTGTACCCAATCCCCAGACCGACACCCGGCATTATGAGTGGGGTTTGCCCATCATACAGAAGCGCTACAGAAAGCCCTAATGATGCTGCAATATTGCGGCTCAGAAAAAAATCAATGTGTAAACCAGTGTCAATTGACCCAACAGAATAGTTTACAGATTCTTTCACATAACCATACTGCAAATTTATTTTACCACTATAGAAACCTCCGGCAAGATAAGGTGCTATAACAATATCCTGAATATATCCCCAGCCAGAGAATTGCCATGCATACGTAAAGCCAGCGGCAAAATGTACCATATTCATATCAGTTACCCGCTTTTTACCGGTGACTGCCACATAGCTAACCTCTGCATAGGGTTGCACGTAGGGCAGGATAAATGAAAAGCTTGTGTCTAAATGCACGCCGAGCGTTGGTTTTAAATAATCACCTGGTACCAGTTGTGGGATTGAAGAAATTAATTGAGCATGCAATTTAAAATCGTAAAAAATTCGACCAGTATATTCTTCAATTACTAATCGCTCCCGTGGCGAAATGGGAGGCAGCTCAGAAGCCATTTCAATGCTAATCTCTTTTGAGAGATCGTCTATTAAATTGAAAACTGATGCATCGAGTTTTCCCTGCTTACTTTTGGCCACAACAATTCTGCCGGTTTTCACATCGATTACTTTAGCCCCAAACTGCACAATGTTATCAACAGTAGTAAAACTGCCCATAACGACAACATCTGCGCCAACTTCCCGCCCAATTTGCGATGCTTGCGACTCTGTTATTGTGCTCGATTTATCAATAAACAGTTTTAGCATCGCTTCCTTGCCTAAATCTCTCGGCAATACTTCAAATTTCTTAGTCGATTCTAATGGGCCAATCATCGCTTCTGGCACACTAACCCCCAAATAAGCTGTACCAGCGTTTTTCTGTAGATTAGAGAAATCAAGAATCAGAACATGGCGATTCACCAGCCCTGTCTCTACATCACCTTTTTCTGAATTTTGTGCAGATAGCAATCCAGGTAAGGTAAGATATAATAAAAAAATTATATAATATTTTTGTTTAACCGCAAACATCAGTTTCTCTCTAGCAAAACTGATTACCAGTTAGATTTTCGTATACCACAATTTAGGCAAGCTACCCCCCATATAGAGGGGTTGCTATTTTTACTGCTAAAACACTGGTTTTGTATTTTATTTTGATCTTTTTTTAAGGTGCTTCTGCGCTAAACGCACGGGAAAACATCCATGTTTTCAGGAATATCTTCAAAACTTTCAGTTTTTTAGAGATTCCTTAATAAAAAAAGTTGACGACCGAACCCTTGTGTATCATGTTGTCATAGCAACAATGATCAGAATCGAAGACTCAATTGCCTATCAGATATACATTGCAGCACGGCATCTGCGTCGTCAGTTTCTGGCAATGGGCCGTAAGCATGATATCGACCTGCACCAGGAGCAGTGGTTTATTCTTAACAAACTGCGGCGAGGGCCCGGCCAAAGCCAGATTGAGCTGACAGATTTCTTTGGTGATCGGCCTACGATGACCAGGGCCTTGCAGTCTCTTGAAAAGAGAAAACTTCTCTATCGCATCTCTGATCCCGAAGATGCACGAATAAAAAAAGTTTTTCTGACAAAAAAAGGCGAACGTCTGCATGATGATTTTGCAGCTATTACAGCGAAAGCCCGCACTGAACTGTTCACCGGAATATCAGAAAAAGAAATGCAGACATTTCACCTGGTAATTGATAAGCTGAAACGAGCCCTGGGAGATCAGGGCGGATGACCTCCTTGCACAATTTGTTGCTATAACAACGGATTTATTTAAATCAAAAATAACTTTAGGAGAACAATATGAGACTTTTCACAACAAAAATACTGACATCCCTGGCTTTCACTTTTTTAGCCACAAGCTGCTTCGCTTCCCCGGCAAAAGAAATTGAAAGTGCTTTCAAAAACTATGTGCAGGGTGCAGACAAACGCAGTGTTGCACTGCTCGACAAGGTACTACACGCTAACTTTAGATCAGGGTTCAGTATGAAGAATGATCCCAAAGTAATGTTAGGTGATAAAGAGGGGTATCTTTCACTTATCAAGGCTGGCAAAATTGGCGGAGCTGCAAGAAACGTAAAAGTACAGGACGTTCAGCATTTTGGTAACACGGGAGTAGTTCGAGCTCAACTGACCAATTCTAAGACTGCTTTCGACGGTGTATTTGTGTTTATCAATGAAGGCAATGGCTGGCAGTTGATGCAAGATATGCAGGTGGTCGAATTCAAATAGCGAAAAACACATCGGCAATCGGATTTTCGAGGTCGGAACCCCGTTGCCTTTTCTTTATTTTCACGATCATCCTTAAAATATAATAGAGGTATTATGAGAAATCACAAAAAGAAAATTGCTGCAATTTTATTCTTATTATTCGCAAACACTACATCCCAGGGGAGTTCATCCGCCATGCATAAAAAATATTCCTTCGATGAATTTACATTAGAATACCGATGGTCCTCCGATTTTCAGCAAATACAGTTTACCATATCTGCTCCTACAAACGGATGGGTAGCACTTGGTTTGAACACGCACAACCAGTTGACTGGCAGTGACCTCACAATGTTTGCCGTACACAATGGCATTCCCGTGCTCGATGACTGCTACATTGTGGCGCCAGGTGACCATAAGGCAGATGTTACATTAGGCGGTAAAAACGATCTGCGCCTTAATATGCAGAGCGTTAACCTGGGACATACAATTCTTCAATTTGAGCGGGATGCCATTATAAGTGATCGCTACAATCTTTCGCTAAAGCCCGGACAGAAGATTTGGGTGCTACTCGCGTATTCTACTCACCCTCAGTTTGACCATCACTCGCGCAAGAGAATTCACAGGCAAATTGAATTGTAAACGGCACATGGTCGGTACTCAAACCTGAACTTCTGCCTCCTTTTGAAATTCAGACTCAATTTTTCATGAACGACAAATTAATCTTACCCAGAAAATTGATCAATGCGAAAAAAAGTCCGATTAATATTAATGCAAAAAATGAAATACCGAAAGATCCCCGTTTTGCCTGAAAGCCATGATCTATAAAAATATTTCCCAGAATGACAACAACCAGTGCGCCAAAGCCGAGGCCCAACATCGACACCTCTGCCTGGCTGAACTCAGTCGTTTGGATCAATGCATCCAGTACCTTACCGGAAAAAAGCGTTATTATGAGCACCAACAATGGTCCAGAAAAAATCATTAAAGCAGTCATGACGAAAGGATTCATTGAGTAGTTTTTTGCCGGTGGGGACCCTCTTGCCATAATTCCTATAAAACCTATTAAAAAGATTGTAATTGGCAGCGTCACCATGAATAAGAATAAAGTTCCTTTCAAAAGGGTCATCAGGCTCATGGTTTGAAAAAATGCTTCTTTCATCTACGAAACCTGCAAAAAAGACTGAGAGTTACAACCTTATTTTGCAATTCTACAGATCTTGAAAGTTATGATTTTCAACAGTTTAAAGCTTAAATAGCAGAAATCCTTCTATCAAAAACTCTGAAATAACAGGTAAATGGTTAATTGCAAGTTGTATTTCCTTGACGTTGTGTCTCAAATATTCATATTTGCTGAATTTACTGAAAATTTGAAGAAATTGAAGACAATCGGCCCACGATGAGGTAATTTCTATACAAAAATCCGGGGTTAAACCCGGGCCAGAGAGAACTATAAACAGAAAACCGGGGTAGAGTCTGAATTTCAAAGAGCATTGCAAATTGGGCAATTCAACTCGTTGAAAGCAATCAGAACTACCAATCGGCAGAAGCGCAGGGCCAGAAAAAATAAAGAGGTGATGCAATGCGCACAACTACTCATGATTCAACGACCCCTACTCAATTCCCCGAAAAGATCGGGATGTATGATTCATCTTTTGAACACGACGCCTGTGGTGTCGGTTTTATCGTAGATATTAAAGGCCGAAAGTCTCATAAGATTCTTCAAATGGGCATTCAAGCCCTCGACAATATTGAACATCGGGGAGCCGTAGGTGCAGACCCTGAAACCGGTGATGGTGCAGGCCTGCTTATTCAAATGCCCGATGCCTTCTTTCGCAAAGTAACCAAACCATTGGGAATAGAATTACCTGCACCCGGTCGCTATGGTGTTGGCTTTCACTTTTTACCTTCGAATGCAGCTGCTCGTAAACAAATTGAAGGCATCATTCAAAAAATTATCATTGATGAAGGTTTTGATCTTTTAGGCTTTCGGGACGTCCCGGTTGACAATAGCGTGCCGGGCAAAGGTGCACAGGTCAATCTTCCTGTGATGAAACAAAGCTTTATTGCAGCTCCCAGCGATTTGAAAGACGATGATTTTGAACGCAAGCTGTATGTCATCCGCCGGGTAATTGACCTGCGAGTGCGCAGTGAACTGAAACTGGGACGCAATAGTTACTACGTGCCCTCGTTCAGCAGCAAAACCATTGTCTATAAAGGCATGTTATTGGCAAAACAGGTACCACTGTTTTTCAAAGACCTCTCTGATCCCGATATGGTGACTGCTTTGTGCATGATTCATATGCGGTTTTCAACCAATACCTTCCCAACCTGGGACCTTGCTCATCCGTTTCGAATGATTGCCCACAACGGAGAGATCAACACATTGCGCGGCAATATTAACTGGATGAAAACCCGTGAAGCAGTCATGAGTTCACCGTTATTTGGTCCTGACCTGAAAAGAATGCTGCCTGTGGTTATGGAAGGGCAATCTGACTCAGCAACCTTTGATACTGTGCTCGAATTACTGGTTATGAGCGGACGCAGTCTACCGCATGCAATCATGATGATGATTCCTGAAGCCTGGTCTAAAAATGACCTCATGGATCCTGAACGAAAAGCTTTTTATGAGTATCATGCAACCATGATGGAACCCTGGGATGGTCCCGCTGCTGTTTCATTTACCGACGGTAATGTAATCGGTGCAACTCTCGATAGAAATGGTTTACGTCCGGCACGCTACCTGGTTACCAAAGATGATCTGGTCATCATGGCTTCTGAAGCAGGGGTGCTCGATGTTCCGGCCGAGAATATTGCCGTGAGTGGCAAACTTGAACCAGGTAAAATGTTCCTTATCGATCTCAGCAAAGGCCGCATTGTTGATGACGAAGAAGTGAAAAAAGAAATCATTTCAAGCCAGCCCTATGGAAAATGGCTTGAGAAAAATATCATTCGTATGGATGAATTGCCCGACCCAGAATTCGTGCATGAAGCAGATCATGACACCATTTTTGAGAGGCAGAAGGCATTTGCCTATACTAAAGAAGATCTGACAACCGTCTTACGCCCAATGGCCATTGACGGGGCAGAAGCAACCGGTTCTATGGGAACTGATGCGGCACTTGCCGTACTCTCTGAGTTGCCCCAACTGCTGTTTAGATATTTTAAGCAGCTATTTGCACAGGTAACCAATCCGCCGATTGATGCAATTCGAGAAGAGCTGGTCATGGAGCTCACAACCTATATTGGTCCAGAGCAGAATCTTCTGGCAGAGACCCCCGAGCATGCGCATAGAATTGAACTACCCCACCCTGTTTTATCCAATAAAGATCTGGAAAAATTGCGAAACATTGCCCAGGGCCATTTCAATTCAATTACGATTCCGATTTTATTTGACCCGGGCAAAAAGCATGACATGCGCAACCAACTTGATCGCATTTGCAGCGAAGCGGCAGACGCTGTGCGAAACGGCACCAACCTCATTATCTTAAGTGACAGAGGTATCAGCGAAGAACAGGCAGCGATTCCAAGTCTATTGGCTGTATCGGGATTGCATCACTACCTCATACGAGCGGGCTTAAGAACAAAAACCGGCCTGGTAATTGAATCAGGTGAGCCGAGAGAGGTGCACCATTTTGCATTGCTCATGGGTTACGGGGCGAATGCAATCAATCCGTATCTGGCGTATGAGACCTTGTCTGATATGTACAGAACCGGCTTTTTGCCAGAAATAAATTCAGAAAAAGACCTCGAAAAGAATTACCGCAAAGCCATTGCCAAAGGGATGTTCAAAATCTTCAGTAAAATGGGCATCAGTACCCTGCAGTCTTATTGCGGGGCGCAGATTTTCGAAGTAATTGGTCTCGACTCTGAAATAGTGAATCATTATTTTACAGGAACCTCCACTCGAATTGAAGGTCTGAGCCTCGAGATGTTAGAAGAAGAAACTCGAAGACGCCATAAAGATGCGTACGGCAAACACCGTAGCGCCTCTACGCTGATCAGTGGCGGCTTATATCATTTCAGAGTCGATGGGGAAGCTCACTTGTGGAACCCTTTATCAATCGCGAAACTGCAGCAGTCGACCAAAGAAAACAGCCTTGAGAAATACAAAGAGTATGCAAAAATAATTAATGACCAGTCAAAACGCCGGGTTACCCTGCGTTCGCTCTTTGAGTTTGATACTGCAGCAAAACCTCTCTCTCTCGATGAAGTAGAACCTGCAAAAGAAATTGTCAAGAGATTCGCGACCGGTGCAATGAGTTTCGGTTCAATCTCATGGGAAGCCCACACCAATCTGGCCATCGCCATGAATCGCATTGGTGGTAAATCAAACACTGGCGAAGGTGGTGAATCTGCCGACCGCTTTATCACACTTGCCAATGGCGACAGTATGCGCTCTGCAATCAAGCAGGTCGCATCGGGCAGATTTGGTGTAACTGCAGAATATCTGGTCAATGCAGATGAGTTGCAGATCAAGATGGCCCAGGGTGCAAAACCGGGAGAAGGCGGTCAGTTGCCCGGCTTCAAGGTAGACTCTGTGATTGCCAAAGTGCGTCACAGCACACCGGGCGTTACCTTAATCTCTCCCCCGCCACACCATGACATTTATTCGATCGAAGATTTGAAACAGTTGATCTTTGACCTCAAGAATATTAACCCTAAAGCAAGAATCAGTGTAAAACTGGTTTCTGAGGTAGGGGTTGGTACGGTTGCAGCCGGCGTTGCAAAAGCCCATGCCGATCATATTCTTATCTCAGGACATGATGGCGGCACAGGTGCCTCACCGATCAGTTCTATTCAATATGCCGGGTCTCCCTGGGAGCTGGGTTTATCTGAAACCCACCAGACCCTGGTCTTAAATGGTCTGCGTGACCGGGTCTATGTACAGGCCGACGGACAAATGAAAACCGGACGGGATGTAGTTGTAGCTGCACTATTGGGGGCAGAAGAATTCGGCTTCTCGACCGCACCTTTAGTTACCATGGGCTGCATTATGATGCGTAAATGCCATCTTAATACCTGCCCGGTAGGAATTGCAACACAAGACAAAGAACTGCGGGCAAAGTTTAATGGTATGCCTGAATATGTGGTCAACTTTATGTTTTTTGTGGCAGAAGAAGTACGGGAATACATGGCATTGATGGGTTTTAAGACCATGAATGAAATGATAGGCCAGGCCGATCGTCTGCGACCTGCAGTTCCGAAAACGCATTGGAAAGCCCGCGGCCTCGATTTCAGCCGAATGATCGTTAAACCTGAACCACTGTTCGGCACAGCTCTTTATCGGCAGAAAGACCAGCAACATGGAATTGAGACACAGCTTGATCACAAACTGATCGAAAAAGCAAAACCTGCCATTGAAAATGGAACACAGGTCACCATAGATATCCCGGTTAAAAATACTAACCGCAGCGTTGGCGCACTGCTCTCTGGAGAAGTTGCTAAAAAATATGGCAATGAAGGTCTGCCACATGGAACAATCAAAGTAAACATGACCGGTACGGCGGGACAAAGCTTTGGTGTTTTTCTCGCAAAAGGCATAGATCTGTCTTTGACCGGGCTCTCAAATGATTATACCGGTAAAGGACTCTCTGGCGGGCGGTTAATTGTACGCGCACCTGAAGAAGCGACCTATGATCCTGCCAAGAATATCATCATCGGCAATACCTGTCTTTATGGTGCAACTCTTGGTGAGGCCTACTTCAATGGTCTGGCAGGCGAACGGTTTGCTGTAAGAAACTCAGGAGCGAATGCAGTTATTGAAGGCGTCGGAGACCATGGCTGTGAATACATGACCGGTGGCCGGGTTGTAGTCTTGGGCCCGGTAGGTCGAAACTTTGCAGCCGGAATGTCAGGCGGAATTGCATACGTCTGGGATCCCGAAGAAAAGTTTGAAAAATATGTAAACCGGGAAATGGTAGAAATTGAAGACATGGTCGAAGAGAAAGATATCGAAGAGCTGAAAATTCTTATCGAAAATCATGTAACTCACACAGGTTCAAAAAGAGGCGCGTTTATTCTCAGCAATTGGGATAAACAGATTAAAAACTTCTTGAAAATCATTCCGGGCGAGTACAAGAAAGCACTCGCAAGACTCGCAGAAGAGTCGTCATCTTTGGCAGAGGCAGGCTAACATGGGTAAACCAACAGGATTCAAAGAATATCAACGGGCATCACTCAAGAGAGACCCGGTTGAGAAACGCTTAAAAAATTATAAAGAGTTTGAACACTCTTTTGACTCTGATGAGGCAAAAATTCAAGGCGCACGCTGTATGGATTGCGGAATTCCTTTTTGCCATGGTGACACCGGTTGCCCCGTTGATAATTTAATTCCAGAATGGAATGATCTGGTTTATCGGGGGCACATGCAAGAGGCAATTGAGAATCTGCACTCAACCAATAACTTTCCCGAATTTACCGGACGTCTTTGCCCGGCTCCCTGTGAGTCTGCCTGTGTTTTGGGAATCAATGAACCACCTGTCTCTATAAAAGCAATTGAGCGAACCATTATCGATACGGCTTTTGAAAACGGCTGGGTTAAACCGAAACCACCCAAAGAATTGACCGGGAAAACCGTTGCAGTTGTGGGCAGTGGCCCTGCAGGTCTGGCCGCCGCCCAGCAATTGGCCCGATCTGGCCATCGTGTGACTCTGTACGAGAAAAATGATCGTATCGGCGGTCTATTGCGCTATGGAATTCCCGATTTTAAAATGGAAAAATGGCATATTGACCGGCGTATGGAACAGATGAAGGCCGAAGGTGTTATCTTCAAAACCAGTGTGAACATAGGTGTTGATATGCCGGTCAAAGATCTGGTCGATAAATTTGATGCAGTTGTTCTAGCCGGTGGTTCAGAGAAACCCAGAGATCTACCGATTCCCGGCCGTGAACTCAATGGCGTCTATTTCGCGATGGAATTCTTAACCCGAAATAATAAAAATGTGGCGGGAGACAAAGTAGCAGATCTGATTTCAGCGAAAGGAAAAGATGTGATCGTCATCGGGGGCGGAGACACTGGCTCTGACTGTGTGGGCACGTCAAACCGGCATGGGGCAAAGTCAGTGACACAGCTCGAGATTTTTCCCATGCCACCGACTGAACGTCCGTCTTCAACCCCATGGCCATACTGGCCTGCCATTCTGCGTACCTCAAGCAGCCACCAGGAAGGGGCAGAGCGCAAATGGGCAGTCAATACCAAACGTTTTATCGACAATGGTTCGGGTGCCGTGAAAGCAATTGAACTGGTCGAAGTTAAATTTGAAAACGGTCAGTTCATTGAGATTGAAGGCTCTGCAAAAGAAATTCCGGCTGATCTGGTGTTACTGGCCATGGGCTTTGTACATCCCGTACATGAAGGGCTGTTGAAACAGATACAGGACATGGGAGCAGAACTAGATTCCCGCGGCAATGTTAAAGCCGAGTATGGGGATCATGCAAATGCCCACCGCACAAAAATAGACAAAGTATTTGTGGCAGGAGATATGCGACGAGGTCAATCGCTTATCGTTTGGGCAATCGCAGAAGGTCGTAAAGCTGCAAACTCTGTAAATGCATTTCTGGGAGTTACCGTAAACTAATTTACGTAACAAAGTAGCTCTTAGTCTGCTTTTGACTTAAGGCCTTCCCAGAACTTGTGAAAGCGTTCTGGCAGGTCTATTCTGAAACTCACAGGTTTATCTGTCTCGGGGTGCGTAAACCCCAGCTGTATTGCGGCAAGTGCCATCTTGCATTCATGCAAAGCAGCCAGTTTTCTCTTTCCGGTATTGAATCTTTTTGCCAGTCTGCGCTCATCACCATACATACTGTCACCTGCAACGGGATTTCCCAGAGCTGCAAATGTAGCACGTATCTGGTGAGTACGCCCGGTCTCGAGCTCAATCTCAAGCCAGGAGAAACTCGAGCGTTCGGCAATTACTTTGTAGCGCAAAGCTGCACTGCGTGCATTTTCTGGAATCATGTATAGCAGATCTTCTTCGGTCATCTGGCTCTCTTCAGTGAGGGCGGGGAATTCTTCAAAAAACATCTTTCTGCGTTCTTTCGGGTGGCGTCGAATGGTACCACTCACTCTTTTTTCAGGAGCCCGCAGCTCACCCCAGACGATTGCCGAGTAGATTTTTTTTACTGTTCTTTCTTGAAACTGGGCACTGAGTTTTGCATGAGCCCTGGCATTTTTGGCTATCACCATTACACCTTCTGTTTCACGATCAAGCCTGTGCACAATACCAGGCCTGTCGGCAGCAAAACCCGGGGCCAGTTGTTTAAATGCTGCCAGAAGACCATGTACAAGAGTGTCATCTCCCGTACCTATACCCGGGTGAACCGTTATGCCCGGCGGTTTATGAATCACAGCAAGGCTGTTATCCTGAAAAAGAATCGGGAACTTTAAATCTCTTGGTTCCAGTTTGGCAGGCGGTGGTTCTTCGGGCAATTGAACCTGAATGATCCGGGGTTCTTTTACCTGCAGGGAAGATTTTACAAGAGGAAGGCCATCCGCCTTAACCGCCCCGCTCTCTATAAGCTTTTGAATTCTGGAACGGGAAAATTCTTCGCCCAGTTGCTCGGTCAAAAAATGATCGAGACGTACCCCGGGCGGCAATTCATAAGTATTCAAGATAACATCATTCGGCACGGTCCCGCTCACGGGCAGCTTTCTCGATTTGAAAGAAGGCGATTGCCAGCAGTACAGCCCCCGTTGAAATAAAGGCATCTGCAATATTGTATGTGGGCCAGCGTGCATTGCCAATGCCCATATCAATGAAGTCTACCACCCCATGGCGAAAGAATCGATCTGTAAAATTGCCAACTGCCCCACCCAGAATAAACGAGATTGCAAAATTAAAGGCAGTATTGCCGTCTTCTGTTTTGATATAGTAGAACAGAAGAAAGAGAATCGCAAAGCCGGTCAAAAATTGAAAGAACATTGCATTATTCTGCATGATGCCGAATACCCCGCCGGTATTATATACAAGTTGAAAGCGAAAAACATCTGAGACAATATTGATCACCTGCCCGGAACTCAGTTCTTTTACCGCCCAGACTTTGGTAAAAAAATCTGCCACCCAGATGAGAGTGATAATGCTGATAAATCGCAGGGTTATTTTTTCTTTGATACTGGTTTTCAGATCTGCCATTGCCATGCTTGTTTTGGCAATCATTTCACGTAGTCAACGATTTAATGCAACTCATTGTCTGCCGCTTATTTCCCAACCCTGCTCTTTTGCAAGTGCCTCAAAACTTTTAAGCGAAAGCCAGTGTTTGACCCAGTATCGTACAGTTTCTTCTGCGTATGTAAGCCGCGTCTCTACCTCAGGTGCCATAGATTCAACTTTGTGGTAATAATCGCCTTTTTGATTGTCAAACCCCCATTCATGGCGTTCAAGATTATAGCGATGATCACCCGTCATTTTTTTACCCTGACGCAACATTTGCATGACAGTATTGACTTCAAATTCTAACTGTTGTTCAGATTTTTGAGAATCCATTGCAATTTTTATTTTTACTTTTAGTCTTACTGGTTGATTTTTAATCTGCGCTTTATCAGATTTCTCGTTGGCATCTGAATGTAAATTATTATTCGAGCGTGAAACCAGTAGAAAAATTCATCATTCGTGAATAGTTACAATACCAAAGCCAGAAACTTGTCGACTCCTTTCAAAACCCCAAAGTCTGGTCGCCGAAAAAGAAGGCTGAAAGTATCTATACCAATACCTCAGCCTGAAGGTTCTCTCTCTTGCGGCCGAAAAAAAGAAATGGCTCGGGCTCTAAACTTCAACCAAAGATGCCTGTAGACTTACTGAATCAGCCAATTCAAAAGCCGGGCTATTTTCAATTAGAAACTCGGGTACATCTGGCAGGTCATGCTGCAACCATCTCGAACCACCGACAATATTGATTATCGGTGCAGTTTCTGGTGACAATGCAAGCTCGATCGCAGAGATCATGTCATTACTTGTAGTGGCTGAATACTCATTCTGCAGGTAATGAGCTAATTGCCTCTTCTCACAAGATTGTGCATAATGGGTAAAGTATTCGGGAAAACCCAGGCCCGATTCTTTCCAGCCTTGTCTTAATTCAGCGGCCCCTTCAAATGCATCTTTTCTGATGGCTCTTTGAATCATAATACAGATTCCGCGGATGGATTTACTGGGAAACAAGCCTGCCCGCACAATTCGAAAACGTTCCGGATTCTCAACAGCAATTTTCTCAATGGCATATTTCGCAAATGCCATGGAGCCATAGGCAGCCTTTAGAGAATCTAACCAGTAGAAACTGGAAAACCCAATATTACTAGATGTGTCAAGATCCTGCGCAAGCTCTATAAAAGGATTCACTGAAAATTGAAAACACTCTTCAACATCCCGAAGGCTGGCATCTCGAATCGGAGTGCCAACATTGCCAAAGGCCGGGCAAAAAATTAATGTATCTACTTTTGATTTCAGCTGGTCTTGAATTTGCAAAGCTGCCTTTGGCTTTGATAAATCAATGCCTGTGATCGTTTCATCTACTTCTGGCATTGCTTCTGTGCGGGAAGTTGTCCCTATTATGTGAGCATGGGCATCCGCCTTGCGCACTGCGGCAATTGCCGAACTGCCCGCCACACTGGCCGAGCCTACAATCAGATATTTTTTATTCTCTTTCATTTTTTTCTCCTTGTTCCTCTCTTTTTTCTCTATAAATGAGTTTGTTTAATTGAGTACGGCTTTGGCGGATAGCCTGCATTGCCATATTCCGCACCTCGAATATGTGAATGAATGTTCATTCATTTATTGTTGTCAATTTTTTTATCAATGGCCATTGTAATAATACTTCCCCCATAACTTTTTTAACCTGATGGCTCCCGTAGAGCTATTGTATTTGTTAAAATCTAAATTTCAGGAAATCTCCTGAACGGTAAATTTTCGTAAAAAGAATTCTGATAGAATTTCAATAGGGCGGGAACTGCGGGCAGATTTTGCCCTCAAGATCGCACCTTCAATGCTATTGAGAATAATCTCAGCCAGAGTGTTTGCATCTTCGTCTTGCGAGAGCTGCCCGTTTTCCTGCGCTTCTTTGAGGGCAGCAGCAATGTGACTTTGCACCCGTGAAAAAACTTTCTCTACCTGGCTGGCAAATTTATCGCTGACCCCCGACATTTCCTGAGAGAGATTCCCGGCGAAACAGCCCTGCGAGAACTGCATTGACTCGGTCATCTGTTTCATGCGCTCAAAAAATGCCGCAAAACGTGCCTTGGCCGACATGGTTCGATTGCGCAGAACTTCAAATACCCCTTTCTCCCACTGCTCAGCATAAGAATCAAGTACAGCAGAAATAAACTCTTCTTTATTTTTAAAATAATTATAGAAAGAACCCCGTAAAATAGCAGCTTTTTCAGATATATCTGCCATGCTGGTTCCATTAAAGCCACGAGTCGCAACCAGACCCAGACAATCTTGAATAATCTTTTCTCGAGTGGTCTTCGCCTGCATTCCTCACTTATGAATGACCGTTCATTTAGTCAAGTTTTAATTGGCTGTTTTCTAGTATACACTAATTTCAAGGCTAACGAAATGGAAGTTTGGGGGAGATCAACATTTTCTGGCATTTTCATTCAAGAGTTAATTTTTTCCAGAGAATTTTAAGTTTATGAAATTGAAATTAAATAATAATTTTTTATGGGGCATTTTCATTCTTCTGTCAGGTGCACTGATTACTTTGTCATATTATCATAAATTCTCGATGACTTTGACCGAAACTTTCGGATTTATTACAGGCGCATGGTGTGTTATCCTGGTTGTAAAACAGAACTTATGGAATTTCCCTATCGGAATTTTGAATAATATTTTTTTTATTATCCTGTTTTATAAAGCCAGATTATTCGCAGATATGGGTCTGCAGTTTGTGTATATTCTGCTCGGTTTATTTGGCTGGTGGCAATGGCTTTTCGGAGGTAAGGCGGGCAGAAATACTCTACAGGTTTCCCGCTCGTCTGCGGGTGAGGCGTTGGTACTGGCAAATTCTGGAGCATTCGCTACTTACTTTCTGACATTATATCTGCAAAGTATTGATGGAGCTTCTCCTTTTCTCGATGCACTGACTACAGTCGGGAGTCTTATTGCACAGTATTTGTTGATTTTCAAACGTATTGAAAACTGGTTTGTGTGGATTAGCGTTGACATCGTGTATATTGGCCTGTATATTTCGCGGGATCTCTATCTCACATCATTTCTCTATGCCGTTTTTATCAGCTTATGTGTTTCGGGTCTGATTGCCTGGCGAAAGCAGCAGAAGGCATCATCCCGTGTACCTTCAGGTTCTGAGAAAAACTTTATCGAAGAAAAACCTTGACACTTTGATAGATTCTCATTTACATTAAGAATATGCTGAAACAGACAGTTTCAAGGTTACGTTTTCTATTATTCAGTACTCTGATTCTGTCAGCGAGCTGCCAACAGTTAAATATAGTTCAAGAATTAGACAACTATAAAAAATCAAAAGAAGGCCAGACAGGTTTTCGGGTTCTTTCAACAGATCCTGTCAGTGGTACCCAAAATGTCGGGTTAAGTCCCATAGTCAGTGTCGTTTTCAGTGAGCCGGTAAATACCTCAACAGTCAATGCGAATGTTACAGTTCGTCTTGGCTCCTGCGCCTCGACCATTGTATCTGCCGGGTACAGCTCAACTTCTGCCGATTTTCGCACGATTGTTTTCAATCTCACTGCACTGGCAAACTCTACCAGCTATGTAATCTGTGTAGAAGGCGGTCTTACTGCGACAAACGGCGAAACCATCGGTACAAAGCGCTATGAAGCAGTATTTACAACCCTGGGTACCGGGGTACCAACGATCACCAGTATTACTTCATCGACAACAGATGGAGTGTACAAAGCAGCCAATCTTATTACGATTCAAATGAATGTCAGTGAAGTAGTCAATGTTACTGGTGGTACTCCTTCTTTAATCTTAGACTCAGGTGCCAATGCCTTGTATGTTTCGGGCACGGGCACAACCACCCTTGTATTTGAATATAACATCACTGTGGGGAATTCTTCTAATGATTTGAATGTAACTTCGATCAATATTCCGGGAGGGGCATTTATTCAAAACGCCTCGCTCAACAATTTAAGCCTGACATTACCGGCAGGCAATAATCTGGCAGATCTGAAAAATCTGCAGATCGATGCTGTTTTACCTGCGCCGACATCTATGAACTCACCGCAAACCGGAAATGCGCAGGGCCCGAATGCGCCAATCACAATAACTCTGGTATATGATAATGAAACCAGTGTGAACGGTACCGGGGTGACAATTACTGTGGCACCTCTGACCTTAAATCTGGCATGCTCGCCAGCAGGAAATCAATTCAATTGTACTGGAAATCTCCCTGCAACAGGGGTCGGAAGCGGTACCCTTAGCACAGTTCAAATAACTGCGGGTACCATCACAGATGCTGCAGGCAATAACGGCACTGCAACAACAGTACCGGGCACAATCGATATTCCATACAATGTACCATAGAAAACTCGATATTCCTAAAATGAATCTTTCGAAAAATGAATTACTGATACCTTGAGTAAACAATAATCCAACGAAAATTTCTGATCAATCGCGATTAATCACTTTCTGTTGAAAGTAAAAATGTAACTTCGCAAATCACAGAATTAAAAATTATCAATGTAGTATCGATAACATCCTTAAAGAAATCATTCCAGTCGATTGAAGTTAAATACACGTCTAACGAATTTCTGTGATCGCCTTGCAACTCTAAAATCAATGATTCAGATAAAATCATTGCCTCTTCTCTATTCTGAATATTCTCGGAATACAAGCCTGCTTCGACCAGAATTCCAAACAACTGCTTTTTAAGCTCTTCGAGAGAGATCTTTTCAAGAGATTCCGGTATCGATTGAAACAATTCAGTATTTATTTCAAAAGGAAAGCTTTCAGATACCGATGTTATTTCCCAAAATTCCGGCCGAAAGACCAGATTATGCCAGTTATTCTGTGGCAAAACATTTACATCAGGATTAGATGATAAAAACTTAAAGCGAAATGCTGATGCCCTTCCCGTTTTCTCAAGGGCTGAATTAAGCCTTGATAAATATTCAATTAATATCTGTGATAGCGGGACAGATTTGACCTTACACTGTTCCAGGTCAAACCTTGAGCTGTTTTCTTCTGAAGAGTTTACAGGCATATGATAGATATAGTCTGGCAGGAATTTCAACCCGGTAAAGCTATTTCTGCTTTAATAATTCGATTGGGAAACGTTGAAATTGTGTCTCTATCAGAAATCTGGTAATCTATGAAAAATGCATCTTTGACCAAAGGGGTTCATTCTTATGAAAACCGAAGGTCAATCTGTATCTAAAAGATGATTGACCCGATTTCAATACAACGAAAATAAACCCATGGATCAAAATAATTCAGCGGAAAACCCAACATCGGCTTTATCTCCCGAAATGAGAATGGCAGAAGAAAATTATTTGCAAAAAAAACGGGTACGCAATCGAATTATCGGGCTCAGTGTAGGCTTACTGCTCGTAATTGTGGGCAGCGTTGGCCCAATAGCCGGAACTGCTAAAAATGAAATACCAGAACCGGGCCTGCAGGAACTGTTCAATACCGTTCTCTATCATGTCAAAAATGATTATGTAGAAGAAGTGCCCAGCCAGGATCTCATGTTCGGGGCAATCAAGGGTATGCTTGGTGCACTTGATGACCCGCATACCCGGTTCATGACCCCTGAAGAATTCAATGAACTGCAGGTTGAAACCCGGGGTAATTTTGGCGGGCTGGGTATTGAAATCTCAATGCGGGACAATATTTTAACCGTGGTCACTCCGATTGACGACACCCCGGCCATGCGGGTTGGCTTAAAGCCGGGCGATAAGATAGTTGAAATCAACAAGAAGAGCACCAGAGATTTAAGCCTGCCCGATGCTGTTAAGCAACTGCGCGGGGCACCCGGCAGTTCGGTAAACGTTTCTATCTTGCGTGAGGGAGAAGACGAGATTCTGTATTTTGATATTGTACGGGAAATTATTCGCATTCAGGTTGTGACCTCTACCTATCTCAACAATAACAAAATCGGCTATGTACGCCTCAAGCAATTCTCACAGACTTCTCCCCAGGAAATGGCAAAAGTTTTGCAGGAGTTTGTTGATAAAAAAGTCACTGGTATCATACTCGATATGCGCTGGAACCCGGGTGGTCTGCTCGATGCAGCGCACCGAATATCAAATTTCTTTGTGAAAGAAGGCGTAATAGTCTCAACCCGAGGCCGTAAACCTGAATTAGACCGGGTGTTCAATGCGAACCCGCGAAATCTTATCGTACCGGGAAATATCAAGGTAATTATTCTGGCAAACGAAGGCTCTGCCTCTGCCAGTGAGATTGTGACCGGAGCCTTGAAAGACCATAAACGCGCAAAATTTATTGGTATAAAAACTTTCGGCAAAGGGTCTGTGCAGAATGTCATACCCTTGAATTATCAGACAGCAATAGCATTGACCATTCAGAAGTACTACACTCCGTCGAATGTCTCAATTCATAAAAAAGGCATTGAGCCAGACATTGAAGTTAAACCGCCTGAATTTACCAAAGATGACCGCCGGTATTACAAGAACATTCGCGAGAAAAAACTGATACAAAACTTTGTGAAAGCAGACACAAAATATACCCCGGCGACGATAGAAAGCTTCAAAAAGCTGGTTGAAGAAAACGGATACCCTCTCTCAACTTTCGCCCTCAAGAGAACTCTGAAAGAAGAAATTGACCGTAATGAAACCCGGCCAATTGTAGATCTGGAATTTGATAACCAGTTACAAAGAGCCATTGAAGAACTCAAAAAAGGATAACCGGAGTGATCTCGCTTTCTCTCTTCACCCGAGACTCGAAAGCGATAGTATAGAGATAGACGAGCTTGTCTTGTCAAATCTGCGGCTGCACAACAATGCCGGCTGGCCCTGGTTTATTCTGATTCCAAGAATAACAGACCTGAGAGAATATCATGAGCTGCAGCCTGAGCAGTGCGCGATGTTGAGCAATGAAACCCGGATAGTCTCAAAGTTCATTTTACATCACTTCTCTGTTCACAAAATCAATATCGGTGCTTTAGGCAATATTGTACCCCAGTTTCATTTTCATGTCATAGGTCGCTCAAGCGATGATCCCGCCTGGCCGGGGCCGGTTTGGGGCAGCTTAGCGAATAGCGTTTACAGACCCGATGATATTCAAAATATTGCAATCGAATGGAAAAAATTCAAGGAACCTTATTTTCGTGAATTTCAACAGTAAGAATTTCGCATTTGTTAAATGGAAGAAATCGGGGCGGAGGCCCTTCTTCTCAATGCTGAATGATTCGTTAAAAAAAACAATATATTTGACCCTAACCATTCTTGTCCTGGGAAACTGTTATTTTGATGCAAACCCGCCGACTGCCGAGCGATTGGCAGAATTTGAACCTCTAGTATCTATTTCGGGAATAAACTTCCCGGCCTCGAGAAAAGTATATTTGCGCTACTGGGATAAAACCGGGGCAAGAAGTGCAGGGCTTGCACAAAACTACCAGACAGACGCACGGGGAGAACTGCTCTTTTCTTTTCCTCTGGCAGATTCTACCACCTCAGCAGCTTTCTGGTTGCTGGTAGATACCGATGCATCGAACACATTCAATGCAGGAGATTTCTCATGCTTGAAAACAGGGTTGACATTTTCTACCTCATCGCCGGGCAATTTTACTTCTTTAAATCGCACTACAGATTGTCTGACGATGACGGCCGTTACCTCAACCTTTGTCAATGGCAATGGTGCATCTGCATCTCTGCGCCACCGTTGTGTGACCTCACCTGCAGGCCTCACTCAGTATTCGTCATCGGTCGGTCAGAACATTTTTAACTCAAATAAGACGTGGAGTTTAGAGGACTGGTTCCCCTTGTTTGTCTTTGATGCAGACGGCGGCGGGAATTTCAGTTCGGCAGTGACCGCGCTGGCATTGCCACCTGCTTCGGGAACCAACTGGAATACAATCTGTTTTGCTTCTTCAGGGGCGCAATTTACAGTTACAAATTGGAGTCACTGATAGAATGAAGAAGATCATTACCATATGTTTATTCCTGACTGGTTTTTCTCTATTTGCAACCGGGTTACAAGACCCGACAACCATACGATTTGATGCAGAAACCAACATGACCCAGGAGTATCTGCAGGTCTTGCCCGGCGGGAATTCAGTCAATACCTGGCTTGAGAGCATGTTCTTGCCGGCAGTTGTGACCAATGCAGATACCGGCTCTTTTTCTTTAACAGAAAGCTCGTATTTTAATGCCTATGGTTCTTCTGCTCTATGGCAGCGGCACTACCTGAATGGTCTGGATATTACCAACCCGTCTGACCCTGGCCGGGCTTTCTTTGAAATGCCGGCATTTGCCATCGCCAGCGTCAATTATGCCAATGTCGGCAATACCGGCAGATTTAAGGGATTGCATCTGCAGACTGCACACCAGTTTGATGAACTGCAGTATGCATTCGTAAGCCATCTGGGCGGGTCTTCGTTTTTTGGACCTGGAATTTTCGATCGGGAACCTGCACAGCTATGGGGAGCACCAAGTGACCGGCGCAGATTTGCACCCTCTCATGAATTTGCTGGCCAAAAGAGCATAGAATTTGCAGGCTCAAGACTTTCTGCACTTGCAGAATCCATTTTTCACAATAAAAATTACATCACCTTACAAGACCCCGAAGCCTCATCGCGTCACACAGTTTTATTATCATGGCAACGACCAGAATCTGCAATACAACTGGGTGTACAGACCCGAAATCGTGAAAACTATGGTGCCGAAGACGGAGAGCTTGAAGTAAATACCAGAAAATATTCTCGCACTGCAATCTTCACCAGCTGGCAGACTGCGATAAACGACGGTACATTGAATCTTGGGGCAGGGTTTGCAGTTACAAAACTGGGCAACCCTGACACCTTGTCGCAAACCAGAAAGATTGAAGATGAAATCAATTTACGTCCCTGGGAGAATCCGTTTTCGGCGCAGGATTTCTGGTTAGGCGGAAATTTTCAAAAAGAAAATATTCATTACCCGGTTTCTCTGGTGGGAGAAAAAGGAAAAGGCTTTCTTTATTTGCAGACCCGTTATGAACACATTGCCAAAAACAGTGTGCAGAATTCATCCGCCCTGGCACGTACCTTCAATAATGCTCCTGTAGATGTAATTGTTCAGAATTCAGACTATGATTTGTCTCAGAATAATCTGTTCTTAAAAGCCCTGCTCGGCGAGCGGGACACCGCAGGCAGGTTCAAATGGAGCTGGGACTTCGGTGCCAGCGTAGACGCAAGGGCGTCTGCCAATACTCTGCAGGCCATACCGGTGCAACCTGTGGGGGGAGTCTCTGCAAGCTGGCAGTTTGACAATAATAGTGAACTTTTTTTCTCCCTGCGTCATGAAGCCGAACGGCTGACGTTTCAGGAAGATGTCATGCTGAATGCCGGCAGTGGCAGTGCTTCACATTATCGGTGGAGCGACTCAAACAACGATAAAATGTTTAGCCAGGGTGAAGCCGGCACTCTGCAAAAGATTACCGGCGGCTCTCGTTTCGATCGGGCCACCGGGCTGGCGCCTCCGGTTTATGAAGAGCTTTCAATCGGCTGGCAAACTGCACCGCAGAATTCCTGGAGTTATCTGGTGCAGGGTGTGTTACGCTATCAAAGAAATCTGTTGCAGGTTGATTATGCCGATGATTTTAAGCCCAGCTATGCTCAAGCCTTGCGCCAGGAATCAATTACCGGTTATGCCTGGAACAGAACGGATGGACTATTGGGCCAGGAACGCTATAAAATTGAAAACTCTCAGGCAGATGCCCTGTTCCTTGCACTTGAAATGCAAATCTGGAAAAAACAGGTAACTTCTTTTTGGTTCATGAATCTCACCGGGGGGGCATATCTGCATCTGGCACGTACCATGCCCGGCAATGATATTTATCGAAATGATATTGGCAGAATTTCTGCCGAAACGGCTGATTTCAATGCTCAGCTGAACTCTCTGGCTCGAACAGACTATGACCGGGGCTATATCTTCAAATTGATCGCTGGCTTTGAACTCATGCAGGGACTGGTCTGGACACATATTCTACGCTACCGCGATGGAACTCCTGTTGCACACGCACGCTTTATTGACGGATTGAACCAGGGCTCAGTTGTCATCAATGACAGTGAGCGGGGTGGCGGCGAAACCGGGGTGGGTCGATATGCTTTTTTTATGTCATGGGATACCCGGCTTATCTATCAGGGAAAAACATTTTCAAGCAACAGCGAACATGACTCAAACTGGTTTATAGCTCTGGATATTTATAACCTCAATGACTTCAGGCTGGAACTGAAAGAAAGATTCCTGGCTGGCAATGCATATCGTGACCCGGTCGAGAGCATTGTACCCCGCATGATCCGTATTTCGGGCGGTATACGCTGGTAAAAGATTGACGGGTGCGTCAGCTAATTAAAAAACAACCATGGAATGGTTTTCTCAAAACGCTGCATTAGTCGGTGTGGCCATTATGCCACTTACCTACGGATTCGTAGGCTGGTTTACAAACCTGGTTGCTCTCAAGATGACTTTCTATCCCTTAAAGTTTATCGGAATATGGGAGCCGTGGCTGGGCTGGCAGGGCATTGTCCCGCGAAAAGCATCTGGACTTGCGTTAAAATCAGTGCAAATGCTGACAGAGAAACTGTTTAAGGTAGAAGAATTTTTTGAAAAGGTTGATGCAGAAAAACTTTACGAGCAATTCAAACCGGTTTTACCTGAGACTGTGCCAGAAGCGACTCGCCATATAATCGATGAAATGCACCCTAAATTAAAAAGCCAGTTGCAAGAATCAGATATTGAAAAAATTATCGAGCGTGCCTGCCATGAAAGTGAACAGAAACTTCATGAAATCACAGGTCATCTTAAAGAAGATATAGGAAAAGTATTTAATTTCAAAACATTAGTCTTGCGCCATTTGACCGGTGATAACGTGCATCGAATCGTAGATATTTTTCAGGCGGTAGGTCATAAAGAATTCAAGTTTATTGAAAAAAGCGGTTTGTACTTTGGGGCTTTATTGGGCGGGGTGCAAATTGTATTGTGGCATTTTTTCCCTCTCTGGTGGACTCTGCCTATACAAGGGGTCATCGTGGGCTACCTGACCAACTGGCTTGCATTGACGATGATTTTTCGCCCATTGAGAGAAAAATCTTTCGGTTTTATTCGATACCAGGGATTATTTTTGAAAAGGCAGACAGACGTTGCAGATAAATATGCAGAACTCTTTGCAACCCAGGTCTTGAGCGCACGCAACATTATGGATGAAATTCTTTATCGACGCGTGGCTCGTTCAGTCGTCGATACGATTCAGGAAGATGTAGCTGCTATGCTCAAAGAAAAAGATCCGCACGGCAAAATGGCCAATGAAATCATTCATGCGCAGGATACAACCCAGAGTTCAAAGAAAGAAGCCATAGCAAAAATTACAGAAAAACTCTCTGGTCAGGCTGCAACCATGGAAAAAATCATGGGTCGCGCAATGAATGTACGCAATATGATCTTCCAGCGAATGAAAGAACTGCCTCCTGAAGATTTTGAACCGATTCTGCGTACTGCTTTTCAAGAAGATGAATATATCCTCATTTTACTCGGTGCAGTGCTTGGTGCATTGGTTGGTCTCGGCCAGGGTGTTTATATGTTCATTGCGGGATAATCAAGCCCGAGCTTGAAAGACTTTACGATTATAATTTTTTCGATACATTAATACTTGCCGATTCATTTGTATTGCTTATTTTTTGTACATGCCATCACTTTCGGGTAAGACTTTTGTTGCAATGGGTGAAGATCTGGCGGCGTATGGTTTCCCAGGTGGGCATCCATTTGATCGGTTTCGTCATGCAGCTTTTGCACAAGGGCTAGAAAATGCTGATCTTCTTTCAGAGATAGTGGTGACCGAACCAGCCAGAGCTTTACCTGAAGACCTCTATTCATTTCATACTCGGGAATATGTTTCTCTGGTACAAGAGAAATCTCTCACCGGACAGGGTTATCTCGATGATGGTGATACCCCTGCCTTTCTGGGAGTTTACGAAGCCGCAGCCACAGTGGCCGGCACAGCCTTAGATCTGCTTGAGCGGGTACTCAGTACTGAACATACAAATGCATTCCTGCCTATCGGAGGCTTGCACCATGCTCGACGCGACTCTGCGTCTGGCTTCTGTGTCTTTAATGATTGCGGTATTGTAATCGAAAAACTTTTCCAGAAAGGGTTTCGCCGAGTCGCATATATTGATATTGATGCCCACCATGGGGATGGGGTGTACTACAGCTTTGAAGGCAATCCGCATTTGATCTTTGCAGATCTACATGAAGGAGGCATCTACCCGGGAACCGGTTCTTCGACTGAAACCGGCGCGGGTGAAGCAAAAGGTAAAAAGCTGAATATTCCGGTACCCGCCGGTGCACGCGATGAGGTATTTTTTCATGAATGGCAGAAGATTGAAAACTTTGTGGATGCACAACATCCAGATTTTCTTTTACTGCAATGTGGTTGTGACAGTATAGCCGGCGATCCCATTACTTCATTAAGTTTTACTTTTGCTGCTCATCAGTATGCTGCCGAACGACTTAAAGCACTGGCAGAAAAACACTGCCACGGAAGATTGATCGCCTTCGGCGGCGGTGGATACAATAAAAAAAATATAAGTATTGTCTGGCCAAAGGTTGTTTCGGCTTTGACGTCTCATGCAGACCCGCTTACCACTTAAAATCTTAAGCCAGCCCGATGATGTAACTTGCGGCCCCACTTGTCTGCATTCTGTTTACCAGTATTACTCTCGCAAAATAAATTTAAATCGCGTCATTAAAGACGTACAAGGTCTCGATGCCGGGGGTACTTTGGGTGTTTTTCTGGGTATCGATGCCCTCAAAAATAATTTCAAGGCAACTATGTATACCTACAATCTGAGATTGTTTGACCCCACCTGGTTTTTCCCGGGGGTAGACTTGCATGAAAAGCTTAATTTACAGATGAAAAGAAAAGCGGGCAAGAAGAAACTTATTACAGCCAGCCGTGGATACCTGAAATTTCTGGAATTGGGCGGAAAGATTAAATATGAAGATCTCACAGGCAAACTGATACGAAAATTTCTGATATCTGGCACTCCCGTATTGACCGGTTTGTCAGCAACTTATCTTTATGGCACCCCGCGAGAGATTGGCGAAACTAACGAATATGATGACCTCGGTGGTGAAGCCAGCGGACACTTTGTTGTCTTGTGCGGATACGATAAGATTGAAAAAAAAGTAACGGTTGCTGACCCGTTATTTCCGAATCCCCGGTTTAAGAGTCAATATTATCAGGTGAGTGTAAACCATCTTATTTCGTCTATTTTACTTGGCATACTGACGTATGACTCTAACCTGCTGGTAATCGAACCAAAATAAAGGAATCTTAATGCCTGCTATAATTGTTGTCAATCATCCCCGAGACTGGGACTTTAATCTACCAAGTATTCCTGTTGTTTCTGCGCGGGATTATCTTACAAAAGAAGAGTATTCTGATAATACCGATCTAAAAGTCTATAACCTCTGCAAGTCATACAAATACCAGTCCCTCGGCTATTATGTATCGTTGCTTGCAACTGCACGAAACCATAAACCGGTACCTGATATTTCGACAATACAAGAGATGCGTACTGTAGCAGTTGTCAAAATATTTACAGAAGAACTGGATGATCTAATTCAGAAAACATTAGCAAAACTTTCAGACAACCGATTTGAACTCAGTATATATTTTGGTCATAATGTCGAAAAACGCTACGACAAACTGAGTGCCAGTCTCTACCGGCTTTTTCAAGCACCGTTATTGCGTGCCTATTTCGTTAAACAGAAAAAATGGAGCGTTCAAAAAATTATTCCCATTACGACAGGTGAAATTCCAGAAGATCATAAACCTTATGTGGAAGATTTTGCACGAAATTATTTTACCTCAAAAAATGAGTCAGGAAAACGCCGCAAGAAATACCGTTTTGACATGGCCATACTCGTTAACCCTGAAGAGAAAGAACCACCCTCTGGCAAAGCTGCTTTGCAGAAGTTTGAACAGGCTGCCGAAGATTGTGGTTTTCATGTAGACTTTATTACAAAAGAAGATTACCGTTTTCTCAGCGAATACGATGCTCTTTTTATTCGTGAAACAACGAATGTAAATCATCATACTTACCGTTTTGCACAACGGGCACAGGCACAGGGAATTGTGGTAATTGATGATCCGGTTTCTATATTGCGTTGCAGCAATAAAGTTTTTCTCGCAGAATTGCTGCGCAAAGAGAATATTCCTGCTCCCGAAACCAAAATTTTGCACAAAGAAAACTACGCAGGCCTGGCAGATCAACTTCGTTACCCCATTGTTCTCAAACAACCTGACAGTCAATTCAGCCAGGGAGTCCTGAAAGCTGCCAATGCAGCTGAATATCTTGAAAAAACCTCTACCCTGCTTGAGAAGTCAGATCTTATTATCTCTCAAGAATTTCTCTCAACAGATTTTGACTGGCGAATCGGGATTTTCAATGGCGTTCCTCTATTTGCTTGCAAATACTTTATGGCTTCTGGCCACTGGCAGATAATGAATTGGGAAAAGTCTGATGAAAAAAGCAGGTATGGAGATTCCGAAACCTTTGCTCTCGAAGATGTTCCGAAAGGTATAATTAAAATGGCGCTCAAATCGACCAGAAAATTTGGTAAAGGTTTATACGGAGTCGACCTGAAGCAAGCAGGCAATTCTTACTATTTAATCGAAGTAAATGATAATCCCAATATTGACAAGGGAATTGAAGACAAAGTTGCAGGTGATAAACTTTACCAGACAATAATACAGGAAATTCTTACTAGGGTTGAAAAGGAAAAATCAAAATGAGCCAGCCTGTTTTGTCACTCTTCAAAGGGTATGGCATTGAAATTGAATATATGCTCGTTGAGAGGCAAACCTTAAAAGTTTCGCCAGTCTGTGATAAAGTAATAACCAGTCTGGCGGGAGAAACAGTAAATGAATTTGAAATGGGTCCTGTCGCTATTTCAAATGAACTGGCAAATCATGTCATCGAACTGAAAACCAATGGTCCTGCTGGCAGTCTGGAAAATCTTGCTGAAGATTTTCATACTGCAACCTTAAAAATTGAATCAACGGCACAAAATTTTGGGGCTACTTTATTAGGCACAGGCATGCATCCCACCATGATTCCTGCCAACGATACCCAATTGTGGCCCCATGGACAATCTGAAATTTACTCGGCATATGATGCTATTTTTGGTTGTAAAGGGCATGGCTGGTCTAACCTGCAAAGTGTACATATCAACCTGCCGTTTGCTAATGATGAAGAATTCTTTTTACTGCACAATGCTATTCGAGCGATTCTTCCTTTAATACCTGCGTTGAGTGCCTCTACTCCTGTTTGTGAATCAAAATTTGCTGCAAATAAAGACCAGCGTTTAAAAATTTATTCTGAAAACCAGAAAATTGTCCCGCAGATTACCGGGGTGGTGATTCCCGAGAGTATACACAACGCAGCAGAATATGAGCAGGTAATTTTTGAGCCTATGTATGCCCAAATGCGAAAAAAGTTTAATGCAGATCATCTTTGTCATGAATGGCTCAACAGCCGCGGAGCAATTGCCAGGTTCGATAGAAATGCGATTGAAATTCGGGTAATCGATACCCAGGAATCAGCAAAGGCCAACCTCTCAGTAGTTAAAGCAGTTGTAAATGCAGTTCAGTTTTTTTCAAAACCTGAGTTTGCTTCTCTGGCAGAAACATTAGACCAGCAGCTTCTTGTTGAAACCTTCTGGAATTGTGTTCAATTCGGTTCTCAATGTGTCACCAACACGTTAACAGAGAAATTGATGCCAGATGCGCAATCACAGAAATCCGCTCAGGATTTTTGGCAGTTTTTTTTACCTGCCGATGAGAAATTCTCTGAAGTTTACCTGAGACAAGGTACATTAGCAGAAAGAATAGTCGCCAATTACCCTGAGAGAGAAACTTCGAAAGAGCAGATTATTACAATCTACAGACAATTGAATGACTGCCTGCTCTCAAATTCTGTGTTTGAATTATAGAAAATGTCGGCAAGCAATCAACAGATTGTAATCACCGTAGAGCATGCTTCAAATTTTATTCCTGATACCTTGCTGCAATATTTCAAATCTCAAAAGGGAATTCTGGACTCTCACCGGGCATATGACAAATTTACATCGATAATTGCAGATAACCTGTCGAAGCGACTGCAGGCTCCATGCATAATAGGCCGAAACAGCCGTTTGATTTGTGATTTGAACCGCAGTTTACATTCAAGGAGACTGTTTTCAGAGTTTGTTAAAGATGAGTTAACGCAAAAAGATAAGGAAAAGCTTATCTTCACTTACTATTCGCCGTTCAGAAAAAAAACCAGAGATACTATTGAAAAAATTATAGAAGAACAGAAATCAGTTTTGCATCTGTCTATTCATTCTTTTAATCCTGAATTAAATATTAACCGTCAGAATGTTGAGCTGGGTCTGCTATATGACCCTTCGAGAGAGGCTGAAAAACAGTTCGCCTTAAATTTCCGCAGATTTCTGGCGCAAGAATTTCGGGTACGTTTGAATTTCCCCTATCGTGGCACTGACGATGGCCACACAACCGCGCTGCGTAAAGTATTTAAATCTGACGATTATCTTGGTATTGAATTAGAGTTTAATCATGGGCTGCCTGATACTCGAATATTCGATATGGTAGACAAGATATATAGTTTTCTCTCTTCCCAATGAAAATGGTTTAAATGGAATTTTGCAACAGAATAATTTTATCTAGAATCTGTTCAACCGTTGCCATTTTTCCCTTGCCAAGATCTCCGCATACTGCCTCACCATTCTGTGGATCGAGAATTTCATAACCGTATTCGGCCAATATCTGTAGATTTTTCTGTACAGCTTTATGAGCATACATAAAGGGATTCATTGAAGGGGCAAACCAACGTGGGCCCGAAAATGAAAGTAAGGTAGTTGTAATAATATCGTCGGCCCGCCCCATCGCAGCCCGTGCTATACAATCAGCACTGGCAGGTGCAATTACAAACAGATCTGCCTTTTCACGTACAGAAATATGAGGCATGGCCTCTTTAACATGATCTCTTCCCGCATACACCGGGGAATCAGAGAGAGCCTCAAATAAAACTGGCGAAATCCAGCTTGCTGCTGAATTGCTCATCAAGACCTGCACCTCAATCGATCGTTTACGTAACTCGCGGGTCAAGTCCAGAGCTTTATAAATCGCGATCGATGCAGTCACTCCCAGCAATACCTTCATGGTCTAAACATGAGCATAAGACCGCATTGCAAAGCGTATTTTACAGATGAAATTACTTGCCATACTATGAATTTGAATAAAGTTTGCTGATGGATCACGGTGAAAAAACCCAGGTTGAAAAAATTTCTTATCTGTTGCATTCCAACCCAGAGAAATTAAATTTTCTTTCCCAACTCTCAAAGACAGAACTGGAATCTTTGCATAATCTCATCATGCAGCGTATCTATGCTGAAACTTCTCCCACCTGGGAAAAACTGGCTGCAGTGGCACGTTTCATGCCCAATTTTATCAATGCAAAAATTTCTGAAGATATTCTGGGAGAAGAAATAACCGCCAACTTGAGCTACCATTTGCCAGCGAAAGATTCTATTGCTGTCGCAAGCCACCTGTCGACCAGATTCCTGGCAAAAGTTGTCGAACGACTGGTTCCTGAAAAGGCAATTCCCATGATTCTGGATTATCCGATGCGGGATTTGCTGCGTATTGTCAGAGAACTGGTTGCCAATGAAAAATTTTATACCCTGGGATCTTTCATAGATCATCTACCGCATGAAAAACTGCACCAGATAGCTCAGGAACTGGACTCAGAATCAGATCTCATGCAGATCGGTAAGTTTGCCGGCCGTAAAGATCATCTGGCAGGGTTGATTTCGGGTTTTGATGACGACCGTCTGACAAAACTTGTCGAAGCCTCGAATAATCTGGGATTGTTTTCAGAAATGCTGGAAATTATGGGGCATTTTACAGAAGATGATCAAATACGTTTCGCCAGAATCAGTGACCAATTTTCAGATGAAATTCTTTTAAACCTGATTGCAGCAGGTACTGAACTGAATCTTCTATCAGAGTTTATGAATGTTATTGCCCGGTTTGATGAACAGCAACAACTCAGAATTGGAAACCTGGTTCCTCAAATGAGCGACGACTCCTTAATTGAATTTGTGCGGGCTGCAAGTCATACTGAACATGCCAATACCCTGCTGGCAATTGCCGAGCGCCTTGATGTAGAGCAATTCAAAAGAGCAGGTCCTTTACTTTCACGCCTGAGTGAAAATGAACTGTATCAGCTGGCAAACAGTGGGTACAAATTAAAAAGGGAAAAAACGATATTCCTGTTTATGAAGTTTATACCTGCTGAAAGCCAAACTCTCGCCCGCAATGTTTTTCAAAGATTTGAGAAATCAGAGAGGCAAGATATCGAACGAATGGCACATGAGGCCGGTTTTTTACATGATATTCAGTTTTTATTCAATGAGACCTGATACTACACCGCCTCATTCGATTGTATATACTCTTCAGAAAGGTTTTCAATTCGAAATACCTGGACGGGCGCAAAAAAGTTTTCCCACGCCGTCTGTGCAGTTTATCTGGTGCTGACCCAATAGTAGAAAAGTGTCAAACGGCTGTAATAAAAAGTCCCGATTGTCAATTTGAAGGTTGAGTGAACCCTCAATCATAGTCAGCACCATTAGATCAGAATTTGACTCAATTTTTTGATTGGGTGACAAATTATAAAAATCGACCTGAAAGAAAGGTGATGATAAAGAGGTTTCTGTAGTAGTGATTTTTGGCTTAAGATTTCTTGTTACAGTATAAGCATTCTGTAAATGCAGTTCACGTCCTCTACCAAAATCATCAATTCTAAAAGTATGGTCAGAAGGCTGTTGAATTTCGAAAAAGAATAATTCTCCCTGGGTACCGTGAATCAGTCCGGGAGAAAGTATCACAATATCGTCTTTCTTTAATTTGACAGAATTGCACAGTGATAACAGATTCCCCGAACTTTGAAGAATTTTAGACCGATCTTTATAATCTTTCATACCAAGATAGGTTATCGCATCTTCTGCTGCATGCAATATTACCCAGGCCTCAGCTTTACCTCGACCAGCTAGCTTCAGTTGCTCAATGTCTTCATCAGCGGGATGTACCTGTAATGATAAAGGTTCCCGGGTAGATAAAATCTTAATCATAAAAGGGAACTGGTCGGTATTACCATTGATACGCCAATAATCGCGAAAGGTTTGTCCAGATTCAGTTAGTACAGGAAATTGTGGTAAATCAGAAATGAGAACAAGTTCTCCTATGTTCTCACCTGTTTCTTGAGATACCCCAAGATGACCGCCACCCCAGGGTTTGCCAACCCTGCAGGGAGCCAGCTTCAGAATATCAGATTTCATTTTCTTTTTCCTGGCCTGCAGGTTTTACGAGTAATTTATACTGGTTTCGAAACAGGTTTTCTTCTGCGCTCACACAATACACCTGTAGAATACTGCCCGGTTCTAACTGGCTGGATGCTGAAATCGATTCTCCTGACTTTTTACTTTCTCGACGCTCGAAAACCGCGCCTTTTTTATCGGCAATTTTGAGACCAAGGGAACAGCCCTCGAGACCATCTATTTCAATTTGAAATTTTCCAGATTTTTCGAGCTTCAATCGATAGTAATCAATATCTGTATTGGGATTAATGAAGCCAAGCATTGTGGCCGAAGCCCAGATTTCATTTGATGTTTTAACAGAGTTGTTCGGTTCCCGCTCTGTAAGTTCGACCACATTTTCTCGCGTTAATTCTACTTCATACGCCAGGGGATCCGGCGAATTAAAATCTTTTGCCGACACTTTCAAGTACATTCTGGAAGCAGGCTGTAAAATGAGATTTGAGATACCTTCTTTCTGGCCTTTTCCAGAGTCATCATAAACAGAAATAGTTTTTTTCTGAGCATCGAAAACTTCGAGTATCACATTTAGACTTTCATCAGGGTGTACAATTACAGATATCTGTTCGGGATAATCTTCGGTACTCTCAATCAAATAAAAGTCCTGATCAAACTTTTCAGCTATTTCACCATAGGTACGGGTTTCAAGCAGCTTTGAAGCGGTTGAAATATTGTCATTCGGTTCAAATTCATACTTGCTTTCATGCTCAGAAAAACCAACCCTGAGTTCATAATAGTCTTTCGAATTTATTCTGAAATCTTTTGCTGTAATACCAAGATAAATGATCGTGGGACCGGTAATACCATAGGCAGCCAGTTTTTCACCCTGGCCTACCGCTCGCTCATCAATTGTTCTCAAGACATTCTTGTTATTGTCAAACACACGAAGCACCGGGTCGATGCCGGTAATACCGCTGAGATCAGCATTGATTCGGTATTTACGTGATTCAGGCAGACGAACAATGAATAAATCTTTTTCTACTTCAGAACTTATACCATTTTCGTTCGCACTGTAGACATTTGAATAGAACCCGGTAATTACTTCATTGATTTCGGCCGCCTGTTCAAAATCATCATTAGGTTCACGCTCAACAGGATTCGGTGGTAACTGGGTTGCTATTTCAAATTCATAATGAAATGAATCAATATACTCTTGATCGTGAATCGGTTTCGTCAGAGTAATCTCAATGATACCATACGGCGGCTCAATGAGCAGCGGGCCAAACGATTCTCCTGAACTGCTCTGTGCATCATTGATTGTTTTGAATGGTACTGGCGAATTTGACTGGAATAGTCGAATCAAAGGGTCGGCACCGCGTACCCCTGATAACTGTCCGGAAATCATTATCGGGGTTTCTGTTATAATTTTGAAATGATCTTTATCAATGCCTTTCGCAGAATAATACGAACCCTGGAACGGTTTACCTGCAATAATTTCCTGCGCTCCGGCTGCAGTATTGTTGGTTGGTTCTTTTTCAGATTGAAAACGGTTACAATGAAACCCCAAAAGAACAAGAATTGAGGCACAAATATTTAAAACTCTGGGCATTTTGTCATAGTATGAAAACGCCTTGAGACAGAAAAGTATTTCTAGAAGCTCAGTTATGCTGACGCTCGTTCGAGGCTGGTGTGTACCAAAGGTGAATCTGCGATTGATCTTGCAGACGGCTCGTAGTGAGTCGATTCACACCCCTCTCTAAAACCCGGTTGCGTTCTTCATTAGACATTTGCTGAAATTTTTCTGCCCGAAAAAGAGCCTTCATAATCTGCTTTCCGTCTGCACCTTTGTCGAGAGCCGACTCAACAGCCTGGGACATTTTTTCACGGTCATTATCTTGAGCATAAATAGACAGGCGAATAAGATCGAATAAGTATACAGGCGGATTGTCGTCTGTAAAACCAGTGATTTCCATGTTTTTCATAATATCTCCTGCACTTGAGATTACTACTTATTGTGCAGCGCACAACCTGTCAACTCTTTTTAACCTTTTGCAAATACCAGACACCCTATGCCTGAAAGTTTATTCAGCGAGCATCGCCATCGGTACAGCAATTTTGAATCTAAAGAGACCAATTTATTAGAATCCTTATGTTTATATGCATTGAAAACAGTTTGCCGTGCCAAATAGATGTTAAAAAAATACCGGGACATGAGTGGTTATTTGACAAGACAAGAACTGGATACAGCAATGCAATTTGTACGTTCTAAAATTGATTTTCCGGTCCAGGCTGGTCTTGTACTCGGGTCGGGTCTCGGTAATTTTGCCGAGAGTATATCTGATCCTGTCATTATTCCGTTTGAGCAAATACCGTTTTTTCCCAAGAGTACAGTACCGGGACATTCAGGAAAATTTTATGCCGGCTTTATACAAAACACTTCAGTACTTGCAATGCAGGGTCGGGTGCATTATTATGAAGGCCACCACATTTCAAAAGTGGGCATGGGAATTCGTATTATGTCAGAACTGGGTATCCGCCAGGTAATTCTCACAAATGCTGCCGGCAGTGTCAATACTGAGTATAAACCGGGTGACTATATGATCATTGCAGACCATTTGAATCTGCTGGGGACTCATCCGCTCATAGGCCCGAATGATGAGAGCTTTGGCCCAAGGTTTGTTGACCAGTCACATGTTTACTCGCAAAGGCTTATCGGCTATGCTCGGGAATGCGCGCAAAGTGTTTCTATTCAAAATTTGCGCGAAGGTGTGTATGCCGCAATGAGCGGGCCTACTTATGAAACACCAGCTGAAATTCGAATGCTGAGAACCCTGGGTGCAGATGCCGTTGGCATGAGTACAGTACCAGAGGCAATTGTGGCAAGACACTGCGATATGCAGGTACTTGGCATAAGCCTGATTACCAATTTTGGGGCAGGTATTTCAACCCACGACCTGCACCACTCAGAAGTAATGGATACTGCAAATCTCAAAAATTCAGAATTCAAACAATGGCTTACCTCAATACTGAGCAAAATTGACGAGGAGTAATATGCAACACTTTACCCGAATGACCGTACGCAAAGAAGCCAGCCTGGTAAGATTTGCGGTGAAAGAAGATCTAAAGCCGGTCAACAGCAAGCTTGACCATCCGCTCTTAAAAAAGCCCCGTAAAAAAGAACCCGATTTTCCCCAGCTGGCAGAAACCGATCTTGTACGCCATTATTATCGTTTAGCCAGATTGAATTTTTCCTGGGAAGACGGTTTATATCCGTTAGGCAGCTGTACAATGAAATACAACCCATTGCTCAATGAGGCTGTTGCTGCAGAGCCTGCATTTAATGCCCTGCATCCTGCTTTACCGGCTGAACACAGCCAAGGTGCTCTGCAAATCATTGTCGAAACCGAAAAAATGATTACCCAGTTGCTTGACCTGGCCCATGTTACACTTGCACCGGCAGCGGGAGCACATGGTGAACTGACCGGTACCATGATGATGCGCGCCTGGTTCGAAGCAAAAAATGATAAAAGAAAATATATACTCATTCCCGACAGTGCACATGGTACGAATCCCGCATCAGCAGCAATGGCAGGCTTCGAAGTTAAAAAAATTGCTGTTCGCCCCAATGGTACCACTGATCTCGATTCGCTTAAAAAAGCATTAGATCATGAAACAGCCGCACTAATGTTGACGAATCCCAATACAATGGGAATCTTTGAAAACGAAATTCATGAAATAAAAAAGCTGCTCGATTCGGTCGGAGCACTTCTATATATGGATGGGGCAAACTTAAATGCAATTGTGGGGCGCGTCTCACTCGGCAAAATGGGAGTTGATCTCACCCAATTGAACCTGCATAAAACTTTTTCGACTCCGCATGGCGGTGGTGGCCCGGGCCAGGGAGCACTGGGGGTATCTGAGCGCATGCTGCCTTTTCTTCCGGGTCCCCAATTGCGGGAAAACGCCGGTAAAATAGAATTCTTTAATCCTGAAAAATCAATAGGCCGCATCAAAGGCAGCTATGGCCAGTTCGGCAATATACTGCGAGCCTGGAGCTACATTTTACGATGGGGAAATCAAACTCGGGAGATCTCGGGCCGTGCGGTTTTAAATTCAACCTATATTCGAAAAAAACTGGGCGGAGTACTCACCCCGGCATCAGATTTACCCTCAATGCATGAAACAGTTTATTCAGAGAAACCGTTAAAAGACCGCGGTTTAACAACAGTAAACCTGGCAAAAGCGTTGCTCGATCGAGGTTTCTACGCTCCTACCATTTATTTTCCATTAAATGTACCGGGTGCGATTATGGTTGAACCAACTGAAACGGAAAGTAAAGAAGAGCTTGATCTTTTTATCGAAACAGTGCGTTCCATCATGACTGAAGATCCTGAAAAGATTCGCCAGTCTCCACAAAATGCTCCGGTAATTAAGATAGATGAGACTTCAGCAGCCCGTAACCCCCGGTTAAGCTGGAGAATGTAAAGCACCCAGGGTCTTTTTCAGCATCAATGCAACATTCTCTGCAGATTTTTTAAGCGCTATGACAAAGGCCGTCGGTTCAACCTGGGCTCCCTGCTCGGTGATTTTTAGAATCTGTGACTGAGCACCAAGCGATGCAATATCTTTAGCAAGTGGCAGGTGCCTTAATTTTGATTCAAGATCATGCAGATTGCCTTTGAGCAACACCCGTTTGCAATGGTTGACAAGTTCTAATAACTCTTCGCGCAAAACCTGAAGTTTTTTTATCAAAGCAGCTTCTTGTATTTTTCTCTCTTCTGAAATTTGTGAATTTTTAAGCTCAGTAAAGTTCAGATTTACTTTCGCCTCAACACTTTGTAATTCATCATTGAGAGTCGAATGTCGCCAGTTCTTTAGCCGGGCACCTCTCGCAGTACAATTTAGAATTTCAGCAGAACTTGTCTCGCCAGATCGTCTCTCGAACCAGTCTTGAATAATTTTTAATTTTGCATTTGAGAAAATTCGTTGATCTGTTTTGACAATAGAATCAACCGCGAGTTTAGGCAATGCACTCATCTGTCGATAATTATGGTTTTCAGCGGTAATAAAACGATTGCAGTTGGCAAATAACAGACTTTCCAGTGCAGCCCCTTTAACGTGTGCCTGGCCTCCACTGAAGGCAAAGTCCTGACCTACCAGCAGAATCTTTTTTGTGGCAATTTTAGTCGCGAAATCAAATGCATTCGTACTGACCGACCCACCATGCCGAATCTCTCCGCGCAGACCAAAGATATCACTGAAGATTGTGTATAACCGAAAGGCATTGTCCCAGTTTACTATAACCGCATGAGATATATTGTGTAAAAGTCCGGGGGAGACAACAGGATCAACAACCCAGACAGACTTATCGGTAAAACGTGAATAGGCAAAAAAATGATTTATCCACTGCGGATCAGCAGCAAAAACAACATCAGGAAAAATCTGGTTCTTTACCAGAGGAATAAGGGCAGTATCTGCCGCAGCAAGTAAAAACTTCTGCCGATATTTCTGAAGCTCGGGAATACTGTCGGCAAGCGAAGGCCCGGCCCCGGCAATAACGACATGATCTACCTGAAGATGATTCGTCAGCTCTTCATAGGCAGAACATGTCACAAGTTGCGGAAGATTCAGCAATATGTTTCTATTCCAGATATCCTGAAACTTGACAATCGTCGCCTGATTAACACTGCGCCTTTCTAATAATGCCAGTAATTGCTTCTGCAAAGGTATATACAGATCTGGTAAAGCATTGAATGCAGGCCGAAACGGCAATATGCGAATTTTCTGAACATTTTTACCCTGCAACCATAATAGAATATCTTCAAGATCATCCTGGGCTGAATTCTCGGGATGATAAATTGAAATAATATTTTCCAGTTCTTTCAAATTGTCATTTTGCAGTAAATATTGCAATACATCTGCATCGGGTTCAATCAACAATATTTCTTTGTATTGATTTTTGGCCTCTGCTAGAATATAACCCAGACCACTGCCCAAAAGAATTAAAAATTCACCATCTTGTTCAAGACCAAGCAGCTGGCGAGCAGCCTCACGCCTGGGGTCTCTTTTCGAGTGGTACAGAATACCATTCTTACGAAATTCTTCTGCATTGAGAATGCTAGATCTCTCAAGCGGATATGTAGTCCCCAGGAACAATTCTTTAAAATTTTTTGACATTCTTTTAAAAAAACTCAGGAATCTCTGAAAACGATAAGTTTTGAAGAGATTCCTCGAAAAACAGGATGTTTTTCGAGCGCACGCGCGCATTTTCTCTGAAAAAGTTCATGAATGCACTTTCTCAGAGAATCCTTAAATAATAAAGCTGCAATAAGCGTCAATCAAAAGTATTACAGCTTCAAAAGCGGTCGGTCGATATTGATTCTATGAATACAGTTCATGAGAAGACAGAACGCCTGAGCTCGTATCTTGATCTTCTGGAGAATCAGAACCGCCAGCTCGAGTTGACTATTGAGGAATGCCGAGAGAAAAGATTGCGACGTCAGCAGAGCTATCAAAAACATGTTCCCGTGGAATATAAAAGTGAACCTGTTCAATATGAGCAGGAAACTGTTGCAGATTTTCATGACATTCGCCATGACCTCGATTCAGCAATTTCTCAACTTGACTCTTTTCGTATCGCCCGTACCCGACTTGAGAACCTGCTGGTAACCTGAATTTTACAAGTCTTTACGAATATTCAAAAATTCCTTTTCCCGTTTTTCTCCCGAAATGCCCTGCTTCGACAAGTTTTCGAAGTAAAACCGGTGGCCGGTATTTAGAGTCCTGAAAATTTTCAAACATTGTCTGGGTCACTGAAAACACAACGTCTAAACCGATAAAATCTGCCAGACTCAAAGGACCCATAGGATGATTATACCCCAGTTTAATTGCAGTATCGATCTCTTCTGCACTGGCCAAACCTTCCTGCAGAGCAAACAGTGCTTCATTGATCAAGACGATTCCCAGTCTCGAAGTTATAAATCCCGGTGCATCTTTACAGACCACACTCGTTTTACCCATGGCAGTGCAGAGTTCTCTGGCAAATTCGATGGTTTCAGGGGAAGTATCCATCGCTGCAATGATTTCTATCAGTTTCATAACCCGGGCGGGATTGAAAAAGTGTAACCCCAGAGTATTTTTACGTCGTTCTTTATTTACACAAAGTGCCAGCTTAGTCAATGAAAGTGAAGATGTATTGCTGGCCAAAACAGTTTCATCTGTCGCAAATTCATTTATTTGAGAAAATATTTTTTCTTTTACCTGCATATTTTCAGATGCGGCTTCAATCACGAGATCTGGGGCACTGAATTTTGCAAGTTGCTTGAAATCACCCAGGAATTCTACCTCGGCAAATTGAATCTCAGGATTCTTGAGTCGGTCTTTTCGGTTCCATTTTTCAAGTCGATCAGATGCATTTTTCAATTGAACTTCATTGCTGTCGATAAGCAATATTTTACTTTGAGGAAAAGCAGTTGCAGCTACAGACGTTATACCTGTGCCCATTGCCCCCGCGCCGATAATTGTAATGGTTTTTAGGTTCGATATATTCATTTTTTCCCTGCCTGAATAAAAAAAGGATAACCTGCGTTATCCTTTTTTAGTGATCTGAACAGATTTTCTTCTGTTACTTTTTTTTCGCTTTGGCTTTCGCTTTGGCTTTTGGTTTTGCTGTTTTTTTTGCTTTTTCAGCTTCTTTTGCTTGTTTCAGCTCAGCTGCAAGCTTTGTCGCCTCTTGTTTCAGAGCCGCCTGTTTTTCTTTATTTTTTGCAATTGCTTTAGTCACAACTGCTACACTTTTTACTGCCATGTACTCTACTCCTTAAATGAGATTGTTGGCATAAAATATTATTGGCATAGATTTTCAATCTAAAAAATATTTTACATTTTTTTTGAAACAAAATTCATATTTTCAGGGATATATAAATATGATATTAACAGTTTCAAAAAAAATATTTGATCTATTCAATTTAAAAAATTCGACCCAAAAGGCAGATTGTATCGAAATAATTTTTAAACTGACGGGACAAAAAGTCGATCTGCCAAATTTTTTCTGGGAAGTCGAGGTACCCTTAGCTCGCAACAGACAACTGAAAACCCTGACTGTGATTTTTTCAATCGAATCAACGTGGCTTCCTTTTATCTACCGTAGAAATATTCTCGCAAAAATAGAAAAAGAATTCCTGGCAAAACTATATACAACAACTATTTCTGATAATAATACTCAAGCAGAATTCGGTAACGATCATAATTCAGTCGCGTAGTCTTCAGATAGTGATGGGTCTGGTGAATGGGAATACGCTCAATAAACAATTCGGGATCTTCATTGTACATTGAATTCCACTCTTGCATTCTACCGGGCCCCGCATTATAAGAAACCGCTACCTTATCGAAGTTACCATTCCAGATAGATTGCATATCGGCATAAAATTTTGTACCTAACCGTATACTTTGCACAGGTATGGTGAGATTCAACGGATTATACCTTAATCTTTTGTTTAAAACCCTGGCAGTGGCAGGCATAACCTGCATGAGGCCTCTCGCACCCGCATAACTATGCGCTTTTTCATTAAAACCTGACTCCTGTTTCATTAGTCCGTATATTCTTGCTTCTTCTACCCCGAATTCTGAAGATGCAGCACTCACCAGATTTCTAAAGGGAGCCGGATACAAAACCTCAAGTGCTTCACGATTCAACGTAAAAAAATCTATCTGCTTTTTATTATAACGTGCGTGTAACTTTGTGTAATAATGTATGGCAGATAACTTTCCTGATAAACGGGCAACGCAGGAATGCGCAAGATTCCTCTGGATTTCATTCAGTTCTCCCAGATATAGATCAGAAAGAAAACGTGTATAAAGACCAAAAAATAGCATACCTTTTTTCTGAAATTCAGTTGCAACAGGTAAACATGCATCCACTTCTGCATTCCAGGTTGACCAGAAAGCGTCGACCGAGATATTATCTCTTTTTTTCTGCTCCCAGAATTTTTTCAGCAATGTTTCATTTTTACCATTTTTTAAAAGATACGGTAAGATTTCTTCGCCAGTGAAGTCATCCGCGTTGAAATTTTCATTAACAATACCGGCAATTTCTTCGAGAGCCGGCAATACATAGGCATTTTCCGGTGAATTTTCATAAACCGAACGAAACCATTGCAGAGCAGATTCAGTATTCTCATTTTCCAGATAATATCTGCCAAGATGGAATCGGGCACCGCCACTAACTGTCTGTTTAGCCGTAGCGTTTGCCAAACCTGTGAGACAATCCCGGTATTTTTCTGTAAAGCCTGCGAGTTTATAGTCTATACAAAGGCTCATCCAGTTTTTTTCGCCATAATAACTATTCGCATCAAATTGTTGAAAATACTTTAAACTTTCTTCATCACGGTCATTTGTTTTTTCTTTGTAAGCTGCCATTACTCTTGCGTAGCGGGCTTCTTCAGAAAATGTGTTTGCAGGAATATACTTTAGAATTTCAATATATCGGTCTTTTTTGCGCAATCGCAAGCCCATATCGGTATAAAATTCAGTTTTCAACTTTTCTGGTAAGTTTTTTTCAACGCCCGAAACAGCTTGAGCAAGTTCTGAATAAGATCGACGGTCTATTGCAGAACGCTCAAAAGTCTGGTAATAAAAAAACTTCATTTCTGCATTCAGGGCCGAAACGTTCACTGAGTTCAAGAGAGATTTCGTTTTCGCATGGTTGTTTTTTATTCTATGTGCTTCTGCGAGCCGAACTTTCAGAGCATCTGTTACTTTATTTTTCCTGTCCCGGGAATCGACCCGTTCTAATCCAGAAGCGGCCTGCAAATACGTTGAATCATTTTCAGGAAATGTCAATGTCTTTTCAAAATAGCGAAAAGCATCTGAGAAATTTTTAATTGATTCAGCCGCAAGACCTGCTCTCAAGTACAATTCGGGTTCATTTGCAGACTTTGCCAGCATTTCAATATCATTCAATCTGCTTTTATCGGTTTCATAGATGATATTCCCCTGCAGTATTTTCAAATATCTGCGCAGGGAATCTGGAATATTAAATTTTTCAGCTAATTCTGTAAATTCCTGAGCTTCGGTGTAATTCTTTCTGGCAAATGAGGTTCTCGCCAGATAATATACGGCCTCTGGTGCGACCTCAGAAATTTCACCGGTTAAAAGTTTTTTTACCGTGGCCAGGGCTGTATCTGCAGAATCTGCTTCAATGATGTTCTCTCGAGAAATAGATCTAACAAGAAAACGATATGCATTCGCATAATCTTTGTTTGCAAAAGCAAAATAGCCTATCGCAAAAGCACGCACTGCAGATGGCTGGCTGCCCGCTTTTGATTTTAATTCAGCATAGCCCGAGGAATAATGTTCGGCAAAGAATTCAAACTCATCTTGATAGTCACGCAGACTGTTTGGCGATGTAGCTTTTACCGGGGTTGAGCATGAGGGAAGCAGGTAAATTACAGCAAGTGCAATAAATGTTGAGAATTTTGACACGTAGGAATGTGAAAAATTGCTTACATGATGTCAATCATATCAGAATAGCGAAACAATGACCCGAAAAATTAAAATGGGCCTGCTAATCTCGGCCTCTGCACTCGCTTTGACCATGCTGGCAGGATACCTGGTTTTTTATTTTGCCGATCGCGCAGCCGGTGATGGTTCGGTAACTCTTGACTTTAATGTAAAGAATGGCTGGGGCAGTTCGATTGTAACCCGGGAACTCTATAATGAAAAACTGATTCGAAGTAGAACCAGTTTTCGTTATCTGCTTAGAATAACAGGCAATTCAAATAACATTAAAAGAGGAATATACACCCTCAACAACGGCATGACCCCTCTCGAAATTATTGATCTTCTAACGAGCGGCAAAACCAAAACAGTTTCGTTTACCATTCCAGAGGGACTTCACAACAGGCAGATAGCAGAAGCCCTGGCCAATCGTGGTCTATTCAGTTCCCAGGATGAGTTTCTGCATATGGCGGCCGATAATAAATTACTGCAAAAATATAAAATTCAAGGTCGTACTGTAGAAGGCTACCTGTTCCCTGAGACCTATGTAATTCCGGTTGGTTTTCCTAAAGAGAAAATTTTTGAAGTGATGATTGAAGAATTCTTCAGCCAGTTGAAAAAAATAGAGAACTATCCATCCGACCCGAAAAAACTGCATGAACTGGTTACTCTCGCCAGTCTGGTTGAACGGGAAGCACGCAAAGAAGAAGAACGACCGGTTATTGCCGGTGTTCTACAGAACAGATTAGATGACAACCAACTGTTGCAGGTCGACGCTTCGATACAATACCTCTTTCCGCGACAGCGCAAGAAAGTCTATTATAAAGATCTTGAAATTGACTCTCCCTATAATACTTATAAAAACAAAGGGTTGCCACCTGGCCCTATTTCGAATCCCGGTTTATCATCTTTGCGGGCAGCGCTTAAACCAGAAAAACATGATTTTTATTTTTATGTGGCAAAGCCGGATGGATCCCACTATTTTGCAAAAAATTACCGGGAACATCTTAAAGCAAAAAAAGAATATATCGGCAGCTCAGACTGATTTGCCGATCGTCGTAAAAGTCAATGTAAAAGCAGATTGAAACGCAGGCCAAGCCAGGTTGAATAACCTATTCCCTTATAGCGAATGTCCCCATCTTCATTGATGATAAAAATACTCGGAAATCCTGAAATCTGCCATTGTCGAGCAGTAGTCGAGTCTCCGTACAGTACCGGAATTCTGGTCTCATAATCCCTCATGAAATTTTTTATTTCATCCGGATCATCATAGTCCAGACCAATGAGTAACAGGTGAGTATTTGTAAATCCCGAACTGTTCTCGTTGTCAGCGAGACTGATAAAATTTGATATTGATAATTTGCAAACTGTACACCATGGTGCAAAGAAATACAAGGCTACTTTTTTGCCCCGATAGTCCTGTAGATCAAACGTCTTACCTGCATAGGTCTTCAAAATTAAAGGGGGGTGGGTTCTACCTGTCTCTGGCATTTTGCGGGTTTGCCAAATTTGAATTCCATAGAATAGAAATATTATGAACAAAAGCTGGCCCAGAATACGCAAAAAGCGAGCCAGGGAAATACGAGCAAGTATTTGCTTTAATCTTTGCATTTAACTGAAGGGCAATAAAATCAGGATACAGCGGAAAGTTCTTTTATCAAAGATTATACTCTCATGTTCGAAATGGACAGGATTTCTAGATCGAAAAAGTTTTCAATGAACCCTCAAGTTGACTTATAGCAAAAACGATAATATAGTAAGAGGCATTGGTTACTCCCGATATCAATGTTTTCGACAAAGAACATCTTTTCCTCTTCAAGCTGTGGGAAACCAGGTTTGAGTGGTTTGAGAAACCAACTTAAAAAGGAGTCTAGAATTTTTTTAGACTCCTTTTTTTTTACCAGCCTTTCTTATGCCAGAAATCTTCGGCAGAGAAAGAAAAATTGCACTTTTTACAGGTCATTTCACTTGCACTTGATCCGCATTTGGGACAGTATCTTTTTTTATAGAAATCCTGATCACGCTCAGACGGATCCATTTTCATTTTCATGATTTTCCCGTATTCACAAGTGCAGGCGAACTGTTTTTCTTTTCCGCAGTAAGGGCAATTCGGTAAGCGTCGCATGACGTTTTATTGACCGCAACGCCAGAGCGTCAAGAGTTTTGCGCTGCAACCGGGCGAACTGAGTAAGTACGCTTGCCCAGTTTCAGAGTTGCTCCCTCGCCAATAGGCAGCAGCAGCAACAGTGATGATATTACAAAAAAACCAAAACCAAACCACACCCAGAATACAAGAGGGTTCACCCAAACCTGTACAATCATACGACCGGTTTCATCATCTGTACCGCCAATCTGGACATACAAATCGGCATAAGGGGTAGAAACAATGGATGGCTCAGACGTTGTCTGTGTGTCATCGTATCTGCCGCTCGATAAAGAAAACATAGGGTAAGTTCGAATTTCACTGGTATCCTGGCCCAGTAACTGATTGTTTTGCCAGAATCTCATGGTGGCCATTTTTGTGAGATATAACGGCACCCGGGCATATTCGGGAAACTGTTTATCTTCGAGTTTGGCCATTTCTATATAGTAACCTTCAAAATGCTGGCCCTCACCCTGGGCAAGGGTGAGTCTGGTTTCATTGCCAAATGATTTACCCGCAAAGCCGGTAAACAGAATGGCGAGAGATATATGCACCATATAACCAAGATAGCGGCGTTTATTCTGAAATAAGGTCAGAATGAAAGCAATAAATGCAGGTTCACGGGTAACTGATTTACGAGCCCTGGCTGCCCGAATAAATTCTTCAACCACACCCACAATAACAAAACCAGCTAACGAGAAGGTTAGGCCTGCATAAAAATGAAAGTCATCCCAGGTTTTTGCCCCCATGCCAAACCGAGCGGCGGTATACGACAAGGCAATTACCAGAAATACCATGGAAGGCAGCAGAAAATTTTTCCTGAGTGTCGCAGCGCTTGTAGATCGCCAGGTTAGCAGAGGCCCTGCTCCCGTAAGGAACAGAATCAGAAGTCCCTGGGGAACAATAAATCTGTTGAACCAGATTGCCGAGAGTGCTACCTTTTGACCGGCGAAGAATTCATGTATCGCGGGATACATAGTACCCCAGATTACTGTAAACAATACTGTCAGCAACAGTACATTGTTGAACAAAAAGCCTGCTTCTCGACTTAGAAAAGAGTGAAAAGGCCGGTCTGATTTCAACATCGGCAGGCGTTTGATAATTGCAAATCCACTGAAGACAATTGTCACCAGCATAAATGCCGCAAAAAATGGACCCAGGTTTGATGAGGCAAAGGCATGCACAGATTCGACAACTCCTGAGCGGGTTAAAAAAGTACCGAAAACAGTCATTACGAATGACAACGACACCAGAGTCATATTCCAGATTTTCAACATACCCCTGCGTTCCTGCACGATAATAGAATGCAGAAAAGCAGTACCGGTTAGCCAGGGCATCAGAGAAGCATTTTCAACCGGATCCCATGCCCAATAGCCACCCCAGCCAAGCTCTTCATAAGCCCATTTACCACCCAACAGCATACCTGTGCCCAGAAAGAACCAGGAAAAAATAGTCCAGCGACGTATATGTTTGGTCCATTCAAGGTCGAGCCGGCCGCTGATCAAGGCCGACATGGCGATTGCATACGGTACAGCGAACGAAACATAGCCAAAATACAGAATAGGCGGATGGATGATCATGGCCCAGTGTTGCAGCAGCGGATTCAAACCCCGTCCGTCTGCGGGAGAAAAACTTTCACCACCAGCCGAGATCAAACGAAACGGATCAGAAGTCGGGGAAAAATTGGTAATCGCTGAAAAAAATCCACTGATGACCATCAAAATGGCAATCATGCCGGGCACCAGCGCCGGTTCTTTATTCTTGAGACTGTGAATTGCAATAAACGAAAACATTGCCAGCAGAAAGTTCCACCAGAGCATTGAACCAGCCTGCCCGGCCCATAAACTCGTGAATCTGTAAAAAACCGGCAGAGTTAAATTTACATTTTCAGCGGCATACATCACCGACAAATCTGGTTTTACCAGAATGATCAGCAGCACAACGACTGCCGAAAACAATATAATGAAATTTAAATTCAAGGCCTGTATGGCCAGTGCAAACCAGCCCGGCCCTTTCGGCTTAGATTGCCCAAAAGATTCGCGCAGGGCCATCCCCCCCGCAAAAGCTGCAAAGACTGCTATCGCCAGTGAAAATGCATTGAGCAGAGAACCGAGTTGAACCATTATTGACCTGAACTGTATTTTTTAAGGTTATCGGGATGCCCGAGCTTCATTTCACTGCCAGCCGCTTCATATTTTGACGCACACTTAGCCATAGCTTTATCGGCAATGAATCTGTTAGAGGCTGCATCATAACGGCCATCTAAAGCTGCGTCGGCCCCGTCTTTGAAAGTATCGGGCAGCAAAGTTTTACCCGTAAAATAGACATTCATTTCTGTGGCCCCATCAAAAATTGTAAAATTGGCCTCAGCACCTGATTTTTGTATGGTACCCTCTTTGACCTTGCCATATACCGTCATATAGCGGTTGTCAGAAATTGCGCCCGGTTTTGCGAGCATTGCATGCAGTTCCTGCAGTTTATAATGTGGATGACTTGCTTCGCCCGAGGTTGAAATCACAAGGGAAACGACAGCTGCGCCGATGAGTACAATGATGGCCGCAATTTTGACTTTCATAAGAGTAAATTATGTTTGTTGAGACAGCTTGGCAACTTAAATCGCCGGCCCCATTGTACGCGGCGACTTATTTTCTATCGCATATTGCAGCATTGTGGTACTGGCAAACAGAACAGCATATTTTTTTGCCCGGGTTATTCCCGTGTAGACGATTTCTCTCATTGCCAGCGGGGTTTTGACATCGGGAAAGACCATCAATACCGAGCCGTACTCAGACCCCTGGCTCTTGTGAACTGTAATTGCCAATGCCGGAACCAGCTGGGAAAATCGATCACTGTGCAGGGTTACCCACCCATTTGCCCCCTGAAAATAAGCCCTGAGCTCGCCTTTAAAGTTGAGCAGAATTCCCGTGTCGCCATTGTAAATACCCAGATTTCGATCGTTGCGGGTCATCATTACACAAAGTCCCTGAAAAAAATTCCCTCGATTTTCTTCGCCAAGCAAAGATTTCAGAATTCGCATACAGTTAGCATTGAGTGAGGTTATACCCCAGTAGCCTTCATTGACTAATCCCAGAACTTGCCTCTGTTGCATCAAGTTGAGAAGCTGTGCAACAATTTCGAAATCTTCATGCTGCGTTTTCGAAAATTTTCGAACCAGAGTAACAAACTCTGTATCGGCAAATTGCCCTTTGAGCCAGCTTGTAAGAACATTCTCGAGCTGATCTTTTTGACCGGCGTCATAATGATAAATTGAAGAATCTTTGTCTGTCTCTAAAGTTCGAATAAAGGCAAGATCATCAGACAAATGAAGTTTCTCAATTTCATTGACTGTCGACGATGACCCCTCAATAATCATTTTAGACACTGTTTGAAACCTGGCACTGAAACGGTGGCTTTGCTGTAATTCTGTAATGTTTTTTTTATTACAGTTATTGAAAATCCACTGCAGTACATCACCGGCTTGTACTGAGGGCAGCTGAAACTGATCACCCAGAAAAATGATACGGGAATCAAACCTGCACCGTGAGAGCAGATTTGCCATCATCGCAGAATCAATCATTGAAACTTCATCGACCAGAATAAGAGAATAATCCAGCGGGGCGATTCCCGGTGTCTGACCTTTATAAATTCCCAGGGCTTTGTGCAAGGTCATCGATTGAATCTGGTAGACCCGTTCTTTGATCTGGTTGTCGTCTGTCAGTTTAGCCATGGTAAGGCGGATGGATTCCTGCATTCTACGGGCTGCCCGTCCCGTAGGAGCACACAATAAAATCTGCTCTGAAAAATAGTCAAACCGGGAAATCAGGTTTGATAGTATTGCTGCCAGCAGAGTTGTTTTTCCTGTACCCGGCCCTCCGACAATCAATGAAAATCGATGCTGCAGTGCTTTATTGAGAGCCTGTATCTGCAGGGTATTCAATGCAATTTTAGAATGCTTCGATTTCAATTCGGGAGCAGAAGTCTCTTTTTCTGAAACCTGCAGCCCTGCATTTATGATAAACTTTTTGATTATCTGATAGTCTTTGAACTGTCGAGCAAAGAAAACCCAGATACCATTTGCATTTTTCTGAAATACAAGCGGCCGGTAATCAGATTCATGCCGGGCGACCAGATTTGATCGTGAGGGGTTGTCTGCCAGAGATTTCCATAGTTCAGGCAGATTCTCTTCAAAATTTTTCAAGTCAATTCTTTCGGCCAGGTTTTTTACATTTTCGATATCATTCAAATTGAGCGCGGTCGAGCCGCCCTGTAAGTTCAACCACAACAAACGAATCAGCAGTTTGAGCTGCAGATGTTCATCGTTGCCTGATACCAGTCGGTCGGCAAGTTCATGGGATACATCGACTTTTCTCTCGCCCAGGTTTATCATTTCGAAACTACCTTTAAGATACCAGAGTTCGGGTTATCTTTGCGCAAACCCCGCAGGTACAGATAATAATAACCACCATACAGATTTTTCTTTGTGCTTAAATGAGCGATGACAGCCTTTTCATAAATCTGGGCCTGCAGTAAATATTTCTTTTGAAAATCACTCTTCACAGAATCAAGCTGGTAATTTTTTAATAATGATGATTTGTAATCGACAAAATAATATTTCCCCTGCCATTCAAAAAATAAATCGATGAACCCGGTTACGAATCCCGAACTTCTGTCTTTTCGAATTTCCGGAATTTCCTGTTCTATGATCGTGTCAGACATCAAAAAACCCAACTCTTTGATGGTCTTAGAATCGGGTATGTCGCATAGTGAGCAGGTTTCATTTATAAAGGGGCAATGCATTACATTCCACAAGATGCCAGCCGTTTCTGTAACAATCAAGTCAAGATCATCGGTGATTTTGCCATCGGGGTCAAATATCCGAATTCTGTTTTCATTCGCCAGGTCTTCAATAAGAGATTTGTACTGTAGCACTATATCATTCTGGGACTGCCATTGTTTTGCTGCAGAGAAGGGAATCAGTTCCAGAAGAGAGTGTAAGAAGTAACCTGTGGTATGGCTGGATAGGAGACCCTGATCGACAAACTCTTCTGGCTTATTTTGATCTGAATCAATTTGTTGTTCATCTTCTGTGGTTTCAATTGTTTGAATATTTGATTGAACCCGCCTGCTCAAAGAACTGAAAGACTGTATACCGTTTCGACGGTACAGAATATTCTGCATATCTGGACGCTGCCAGGCAGTAACTGAGTTTTTTTCAAAGCCGGGTTTCAATTCATTTGGCAAATTGCAGGGTGCCCGTAAACTATCAAAATCTGACTCTGTCTCTGGTTTTTCTTCTTTTCGATACACTGTAATATGTTTCTCACGTTGCAGGCTCTCAAGACCGGGACTCAATAACTTTCCCACGGCAGTTAAAAAACTGGGAGTTTTGGATGTCAAGACTGGCAGCCAGCAATAATACTGTGCGCGTGTCACTGCTACGTAGCAGATTTTTCTGACTTCATCGATGAGATCCAGCTCTCCTTGTGAATTTATCTGGTGCTGCTCTAACAAGTCTTTGTCAGGTTTATTGAAAACCAGATAAGATTTTTTTTCATAATTGCCTTTTTCATTTTTTTCAGATACAGAAACAACATCAGGATATTTTTGCATAGGTGAATTGAGGCCGGTGATAAATACAACAGGAAATTCCAGTCCCTTCGACTTGTGAATGGTCATAACAGATACTGTTGAATCGGTAGAGATACGAAGTGGCTGTTTCAAATCAACTGTTTCAGTGTCGTGAAGAACTTCATTGGCATGGCGTAGCAGCATTTTGAGGTCTGCTCCAGATTGAATGGCAAAATCAGAAAAATATCGACACAGGGTTTCAAAGTTACTCTGCACGCGTTCTTTATTTTCAAAATGATCTGTGCAATGAGAGTTGCGTAAAATAATATTTTCAAGACTGGCAAAGACTTTTCCCCATTTTCTTTCTTGAGCCAGCTGGTTCAAATCAAACAATTGGCTTTCAAAAACTGCGAGGGCATTTGAAAAAGTCTGGTTATGCAATTGCTCCTGGGAAAAATTTCCGACCGGGGTTAAAGCAGCAGTCAGCAGTTTGCGACGGTTATGGGGATCATCAATTGCCTGTAGTATAATTTTGAACTCGATCGCTTGAGTTGTCAGCCAGATATTTTCTTTATCTTTGAGCTCCCACGGAATACCGTATCTACTCATCGCAGCTGTAATCTCTTGCCCTTCATTTAGATTGCGAATCAGCACCACCATATCTTGCCAGTCAAGAGATCGTTTATCGGCAATGAGTAATTCTGCCCTTTTCTCGTACAAGCGCAACATTTCACTGCAAATTTCTTCGGCCATAAGATATTTGCGGTTCTCTTGTTTCAGATCTTCAGAAAATTCAGGTACAAACAAGTTGAGAACAGAGCGTTCAATTGTCTGTAGAGTTTTCTCCCAGCCTCCCGAGTTTTTAAGATAAGATTTATGATTTTTCTGCGGAAATTTTTTCAGGAATTCATAGCGCCCGGCTGCGCCTTCGAACAGAACAGTAAACAGAGAATTGAAAGCCCCAATAAGATTTTCGGTTGAGCGGTAATTCTCTTGCAGAATTTTCACGGTTCCATTATTATTCTCTGTAAGACGGTCACAGGCAAGATCAAATAAAGAAACGTCGGCCCCCCGAAAGCCATACATTGACTGCTTGGTATCCCCGACAATAATCAGAAAATTATCTGTATCTGGCTGGGTAAAGATCTGCTCAAAAATACTCCACTGCAGAGGGTCGGTATCCTGAAACTCATCAAGCAGACCAACTTTGAATTTAGCCTGTAATTTTTTTCGAAGATCTGTGCGGTTTTTCAGATCTGCCTCGAGATCTGCAATCATAGATCGGTATGTAATTAAGCTTTTTTCCCGCTCATGATCTGATTGCTCATCAGAAATACGTTCAGCGAGATGCAGCATTGCCAAATCTGACAAATCATCTTTAAATTTCTGACTCTCTTCCAGTAATTTCAGATAATCATGCCATGTCTGATTCAATTCATCTGGCAGATCAATACCATTCTTTTGAGAGTAGATTTGTAGAAATTTTGTGTAATCAATTTTTATCTCTTTTACATCCTGGTAAATCATGACTTTACCGAGGATGAATTTATGCCAAAGCAGTTCTTTGCCAGGTGCTGGTATCAGTAGATTTCCCAGATGCTCCCTGTATCGAGCAAAAACTTCATTCTGTCTCTGCATTATTGTAAGTATTTGCTCAACCAGTATTTGAATGTTTCCGCTTTGCAGGTTTCGGCGTCCTGGTAATGGTAATTTCTTTTGAAACTGATTGAACAAACTGACACTTTCAACAGTGAACGTTCTTATTCTGCGGGCGGGTAAATCGGCAAAATCAGTAAACAATAAAGCCGAATAGTCACTTGAAGTCAAAGGCACTGTACCTGCCTGCAAAGCACGCAGGTAGTGGTTCAAGAGTTTTGAAATAATATTTGATGAATTGGTCAATTGAGCAGATTCAATTGCAGCAGAGCCGATATTGTATTCCCGGTTTATTCGATTACAGAATCCGTGAATAGTGTGCAGATAGCATTTGTCGAAATCTGACAGACTTGATTGCAGACTTGCCCGTTTTCGTTGATCATTCTGGTTTTGCAACTCTGATTGCAGGCGGAGACGTATTCGGTGCCGTAATTGGGCAGTCGCAGCTTCAGTGTAGGTTAATATAAGTATTTCATCAATTCTATAATCTTCTTCAATAATCAGTTCAGCAACTGTCTTTTCGAGTTCAAATGTCTTGCCGGTACCTGCCGATGCCCGAATAATTTTATGCCGCTTATTCATTGTTTCAGGCATATTTTTCCTTGAACTTCGAAATTTGGATTGATCTTGCTTTCTTTTTCTCAATAGTGAAAAAAGGAGAATAGAGTTTTCTGAAAAATTCTACAGTAAATTGACGGCTGGCAGAAAGTTTGGCAATTTTTCGAATGTCAGACAGGGGCGAATAAGATCCGAATTTAAATTCTTTTTTATCTTGCAGTTGTATTTTCAAAATGTTGTAGATTTCGTCATCGCTTAATTCAACCAAACTTTGCCAAGGAATTTTCTCGAGTGAATAATTATCCAGATTTACCGGGGAAGGTCTAACCAGCATTTCAGTAATTTCTGAAATACATTTGGTCAGGGTAGAATCGTCGAGAACAGATAAAACAAATCGGGTCGACTGAACTTTATTGGAATCTTGTGCGTAGTAAAAATTGGTCAACGTAATCTGTTTTATACCGGTAAAGTAACCGCATTGAACGAGAAATAACAAGACAAACAAACGAGATACTGAGTCTGAATTCTGTCCAAATGCAGGCTCTCTTCTCGACAGATTATACAGTACCAATTCATCGGCAAATACAGCAAGATTATGCAATTCGAAAGTTAAATCAAAATCTGAGTCACATAAATTACCGGTAAAATGTACCATATTTTCTTTTTGCAAGATAAGTTGGGTCTTTTTCTCGCTTTGCCGATTAAAATAGTGAAACCGCAGAACATCAATGAAGTTCCCTTTTTTTTCCGGTACAACTTCTTCCTTACCGGCTAAGATTTCCTGAAACATTTTTTCCTGAAAGTTTGCGTATCGATAGAGTGCCATCGACATGTCTCCGGCTTCTTTATCGCCCGATATATCTTCGCTCCACTGTCCGCTGTATTTGAGAAAGTCCTGTGCTGCCAGAAAACTATGCATAATTGCCGTAAAATCTTCATAGCTCTGGGCTGCTTCAGTCTCTTGTGAGTTTATTTTTAGCCTGATCAAGTCAATTGTCTGTTGAAAGAATGATTTTGTCAGCCGCTCAAAATATGTGTTTGTGATATTCGAATGAAAATCAAATTCGGAATCTTCGAGTGAGGCCGTGCTCTGCTCGAGGTCTGATTTTTGAAAACTCTCCAGAAAATAGACCAGGGGATTATTATACAGTTTTCGAATATCATATAAAGTATATGTCTGAAGTCCTTCGGCTCTCGAATTAAAGTCTGTCTTGTATTGAGTTTCTTTTGACTCTTCTTCTGATCCTAAAACATTTTCCTGAATATTTCGGTGCAGGGAATCATATCGATTCGGAAGCGAATCATTTATTTTTGAATACCCTTTGAGAGGAGCATCGACTATCTGTATTGGCAGACCATGACTTTGAGCAGAATTCATGAAACCCTCGACAACACTTGAAGGGTTTAGATTCTCGCCTGTTTCAGGTGAACTGCCATGGTACATTAAAAACAATTCTTCTCTGGCACTCGACAAAGATTCCAGAAATATGTAACGTTTTGCATCCGTGTTTTGTATATCGCTTAATTTATCTTCTTCTGTATAAACAGGCAAATGAATAAAATCAAAAAGATTGACTTTGTTTGTACCGGGAAAATCAGCTTCATTCAAGCCAACTATGAACAGTTTCTTGAAGGGTATTGGTCGCATTGGCAAAAGAGAAGAAATGCTCACACCGCCTGTCAGATAATGGCCCTTAAAAAAGGGAATTTCTTTTACTTCACTCTCAAGACAGGTTTGCACCATCTGCAGGCTTACATCGAGCTCGATTTTACTGGCAGAAGCAAAAAGATTTTTTAGAACCCCTGATATCGACTTACTCATCTGCTGTTCAGAAGGCATCGAATCAGGAACTTCAATACAGAACGCGATCATTCCGTTGAGGGTCTCAAAATCAGCAATTTTATTTCTGCAGGAATGAAAACTTAAGATCTGCTCAAGTACATAACCAAATTCTGCAAAGGCATTTTCAGAAGCGAGTGTGTTGAATGCAATGCCCTCATAAATATATGCGCCCGGGTCAGCCCCATCTTGCGCGGGCGGTAGAACCGAAGCAATCGCCATGCGGCTGAGCGCAGCACTCAGGCTTAAACGGGAATTGGCTGTCTCGTGATCTGAGACAAACCGATAATGATCGAGCTGTGTCTCAATAATCTCCAGATCTTCTGGTGTCCATTGAAACTTGAGGGAGACTAATGGTTCTCGAAAGAATTTCAGTACATTGTCACGATCAGGTCCGTCAATGAGTATTTTCAGGAATGCCAATAACGCAGACAGATAAATGCTGCCGGTTGTGGCCGAAGAGTCAGCTACCGTATACGGAATCGGGAACTCTGCGCCATTGAATACCATATCAATCGCTGAAAGGTATTTGTCCATTTGCGGGGTTAAGATGCCTATTTCCTGTAATTGTAAATCTTTCTCTCGCAAAAGCATTGAATGAATAAGGTCATAGACCAGTTCAATTTCCCGGTGCACCCCGGGTACAGAGCAAATATGATATTTTATTTTTTGAGACCCTGACAAAACAAAACTCGAGTTAAAAGTCTGCTCGCATTGAATTTTGGTTTTCGATTTTTCAGCAAGATTTGATAAAAGTTTAAAATATTTTTGAGCAGGTTTAAGCCAGGCAGACAAAAACTCGTCTTTCAGTAGAAAAGATTCTTTATCGCCAGATTGCCCGATAAATGGAATAAAAGAAAGCTGGTAAAGATACACATCAAGAACCGATGACATTTTCAGCAGTACATTCAAGTGCAGTCGTGAAATCTGCGTATTGGCAAACAGAAATACGGGTGTGGTGTCGTTAAAAGAAAACTGGTCTGACATTTGAAGATAATGTAAAAGTTTTCCAGGAAAATAATTCTCAGTGCTGCTCATAACCGAATTAAAAATCTGTATTGCATATTCCAGGCGAGAGGCTGAAACAGAGTCAAGACCTTGTGTTATCTTTTTAACAGCATTCTTTTTTCCCGAAAGCAAGTCGTCAGCATAACCGGGACGATGGTAGAATAGGTTTCGAAAACCAGTGCTCAATGTTTTTGCAGTTGCCCAACGTAAAGGAAAGTGGGGTTCTGCATTGCCGGTCAAACCCGCAAACAGTTTCAGATCATTTGTAAGAATATCAAAAGTTTTCAGCTGAATATCCAGATCACCAGAAAATATTTCTTCCTGGCTGGTCTGAATTCTGCGTCGAAGTGCTTTTTCAAGAAATACAGTCTCTAAATTCGCTGCAATACCACTATGTTCTGCGAGATACAGTTTAAGCCATTTTTCAACGTTAAGATTTGGAATGATTATTTCAGGCTTAAAAAATATATTTTCACGATGCTTTTGATTCTCGAGCCGAAATTGCTCGGCAAGGTCTTCAAGTCGATCACAGGAGACCAGATGAAAGGCCATTTACTGACCAAAAAGTTTATTCATTTCTGCTTCAGAAGGAAAACGAATCGCCATCAGCAAGACCAGACAGATTCCTATTGTCAGAGACTGAGGGTGTCCGGTTAAATAAAAAGCAACAGCATTGAGTAGAGCTGCCCCTTCGAGAACGGCAAGCTGTATTATTTTATAGGTTGTATACCTGCTGCCACTGTTTGTCCCGCCAAATTTATCTTTGAAATTCGGTAATAAAAAAGAAAATGCAATCGCAGCAATTGAAACAACAGCACCGGCAATTACAAACTCCATAAATTCGACCAATGCCCGGTCAATGAGTATGAACTGGGTGACTGCCAGAAACAAAGCAGGGCCGGTAATCAGTCCCAAAAAAATAATTCTCAGTACAAAAATCTGTTGCTGCATATTATCCCAGTAATTTATCCATTTCATCGTCTTCTGCAGAAGGATGGGTTGACTCAAAATCAGATTTTGATTTAAATGTGAAGAATTTTTCAAGCCGGGCAATTTGAAAAATAGATTGAATTTTGGGCGGCGCACCAAATAAGATCATGGAAATTCCCTGATTTTTTGCCGCATTGAGTGCCTTAATTAGCGCACCTAAGCCTGAAGAGTCAATATATTCAATGCGGGATAAATTCAGACCGACTATTTTTTCTTTAACCTGCGAGAGAAGTTTCGCAAATTCAAGCTCAAACGATTCGGCTTTTTCAATATCGAGCTTACCTGCAGGTTTCAACTCTGTGGCACCTTTACGGATGACGGTACGAATTTCCATACCGTTATATTCTGCATAAACACCTCTACGTCAATCAAATTTAACAAAATCAATTTTGTAAAGCAGTTAAAAAAACCACTCTTGCAAGTAAAAAAGAGACTTTTAGCCTGAATTCCCGCCGAAAGAGTGCAGAAAACCCAGTTTTTTGAGCTGCCTTTATTTTTTATTTTACACCCTGAAAGATAAAAAACTGTCTAATCTAATATGCTAAAATTCATTGTTTTGCTTGCACTGCTCGTGCTGCCACTCGAAATTATTGCCCAAAAAATACCACTCAGTGAAAATGTAAACAGCAGATATGACGAACTTGCCCCGGTGTTATCGCCAGACGGGAAGACACTGTATCTTTGCAGAGAAGGTCATCCGCAGAATACCGGTTTCGACAAACGCCGCGACGATCAGGATATCTGGGTCAGTAGACGTACTGAAAATGGCGACTGGACCAAGGCAGAGCGGCTCGATGCAAAATTCAACTCTCCTCTGTATGATTTTCCGATAGGTGTGTCGGGTGATGGCAGTATCCTGTATATCGGTAATAAATATGCAGACGACGGGGTAGTATCGCCCGGAGTATCTCGCTCACGTCTGATACGGGAAAAGTGGGGCAAGCCTGAGGGACTCAAAATTATTGATTACTACAATAATGCAGGTCTGGTAAACTACTATATGGCCCCCGATGAACGCACCCTGTTGCTCAATCTTAAACGGGATGATACATATGGAAAAATGGATCTCTACATAAGCCTGCAGGAAGAAGACGGATCATGGAGCGCCCCGCTCAATCTTGGCAATACCATCAACAGCGGGTATAATGAAGTGACTCCGTTTATTGCTTCAGACTTGAAAACGCTCTATTTTGCCAGCGACCGGCCGGGAGGCATGGGCGGTTTTGACATGTACTTTGCGCAACGTCTTGACGATAGCTGGCGAAACTGGAGCGAACCGGTGAATATGGGCGACACCATTAATTCCCAGGGCAATGACATCAGCTATATTATTGACCCGAGTGGCGAGTATGCAATTTTCTCGAGTGATACAAAAGACAATGGGAAAGACCTGTTTCGCGTTCCTCTGCCCAAAAAATTTCGGCCTGAGACTGCGTTACTGGTATCTGGGACAATCAAAGATCTGGCCGGTAAACCCTTATCAGCGAGAATCTATTATGAGAGACTGCGGGACGGGGTTAAAGCAGGCCAGACAGAAAGCAATGTCGACACAGGAGAATTCAAGTTTACCCTGCCGAAAGGTGAGAAGTACGGATTGCATGCAGAGCTCGACGGCTACCTCTCGATATCAAAGACAATCGATAACACAAAGAATACAGGCTCAACCAGCATGAACGTCGATCTTACAATGTCACCAATAAGCCAGGGTACCAAAATCAATCTCAACAATATCTTTTTTTCATTAGGTTCCCATACTTTGACCAAAGAATCTCATGCCGAATTAAAACGGCTTGCCAAAATTCTGCAGAAAAACCCCAAAATGAAAGTAGAGGTTGGGGGCCATACAGACAGCCAGGGTGCTGAAAAAAGTAATCGTCTGCTTTCCCAGCGCAGGGCCGAGTCGGTACGCAAATTTCTGATTGAACAGGGTGCCTCAGCCGGTCAGATTTCAGCCAAAGGTTATGGAGCATCAACTCCCGTTGCCAGCAATTCTACCGCAGCCGGCCGCCAGGCAAACCGTCGAGTTGAATTTACGATTCTCGATCTGTAATGGCACAATTGTATAAACGGGTTCAAGGCGGCGGAGAGCACAAGCTCATCATTTTACATGGTCTGTTTGGCTCTTCAAAAAACTGGATTTCTGTAGCCTCTGCCCTGAAATTTGACGGGCAGATCATTTCTTTAGATGCCCGCAACCATGGTCAGTCATTTCATGCAGAAAGCCACACCCTGGACGATATGGTCAATGATCTGCGCAATTTCATTGTAGAAGAAGGTATTAAAAAAGTAACACTTTTGGGCCATAGTATGGGTGGGCTCACTGCAATGGTATATGCACTCAAGTATCCCCAGGAAATCGAAAAATTGATCGTAGTCGATATTGCCCCTCGTTCCTATACTGTAGACTATCGTGAAGAATTTGAAGCCTTACAGCTAGATCTCACAAATTTTCAAAGCCGAAAACAGATTGATGAACAGCTGCAGGGAATCGTTGACGATCTACGGGTTCGACAGTTTTTACAGACCAATATCGAACGCAATGAAAAAGGATATTACTGGGTATTAAACGTACCCGTTCTCAAAAATGCAGACTATAGAGGCAAGTTTGAATTTCATGCAGAGGGCCGAAAATTTCCCTCGGCTGCATTGTTTATTAAAGGCGGGAAATCAAAGTTTATAAACGATCAAGACTTGCAGACAATCAAACAGTTATTTCCCGCTGCCGAGATAAAGACCCTACCCGAAGGAGACCACTGGCTGCATTACTCTGATTTCGAAAATTTCATAAACTCGACAAATGAGTTTCTGAACGCCGTTTAGGCGATTGTTTTTCATCCCAGAAAAGCTGTCAATTTTCTCAATTCTCTTGAGGGCACCTATTGAGAGTCACTTTGATACGTATGTAAGTGACTCTTCCCAAAAATCTGTGGCAAATCAAAAAAACAAGGTTTTTCTAGCTGCCCTTAATTTGCAGCGGCTGTGTACTTTCGTTTGGCAGTCAAAACTTTGTAGGCTCCGAAAACTGCGAGAGGCAAACTCAACCACTGGCCCATGGTAAGCACTGTTTCAGCAGAGGTAAATTCACTTTGCACATCTTTTACAAACTCTACCAGAAAACGCATGGTGAAATACAGAAAGACAAAGTACCACATATAATAACCTTCTGGAACTTTTTCCCGGTTTTTTCGAAACGAAAAATAGAGAATGGCAAAACAGATAAAACCAATCACTGCTTCATATAGCTGTGAGGGGTGACGCGGAATGCTGTCAATGCGAGTAAACACCACAGACCAGGGTAAGTCTACCGCCCGGCCGAGTATCTCTGAGTTTGCAAAATTACCGAATCGAATAAACGATGTGGTGATTGTGGCACCGATGGCAATACAGTCTGCCATCCGCCAGAAACTTATTTTGTATCGACGCGTATAAATATACAAGCCCAAGATTGCCCCGATAAAACCGCCATGGCTGGCAAGACCAGAACCAACCTGGATAATACGAATCGGATTTTTATAAAATGCCGATGGTTCATAAAAAATCAAATGTACCAGGTGCGCACAGATAATGACCAGAACCAGTATATAAATTAGAGCGTTATCAATATGTACGGGATCAACTTCTCTAAGCGGCAGCAGTTTTCTTGCCATGGCATATGCAAGAAAAATTCCCGTCGCAAACAAGATGCCATAGTAACGAATTTCGAGAAAACCAAGTTGAAATGCAATGGGATTTAAATCCCAGATAAAATACTCACTACCCACGGGGAACTTTGCGGGCGTGCTACAGCACGTCAATAACGACGCAAGGTTTCTTTTACACTTTCGGTGATACCTTCGGGGCCTAAGGCAGCGAGTAAACTGTTGCGAATCTCAGGATGACAAAAGACGCTGGCCCTTGCCGCGAAGCTCATCAGCTGGGCATGAATGCTTTCCCAGACATCTGAGACACGACGGCCATCGTCTGAGCGCGTTGTTAGATTTCTCTGCATCATTTTTGGTTCTGGAATAAAGAATAATTTATCTCGAGAACCGGTTGAAGGCCGGGGAGCATCGACCAGAATTCTTCGTGGTTTTACAAGCTCTGCCAGCACGCGGGAAGAAACCTGTGGCGCGAGCAACGAAACATTTGGCAGACTGGATGAATTCAGTTTAAGCGCGTATTTTTCTTTTATCTTAAGCTGCAGCTGGTTTTGAAAATCTGTCAGGTTATTTAGTTTTTGAATTTTTTCATATTCTGCATCTGTCAGTAAACCTGCCGATGAGTGAAACACAATCAATCGTTTATAGTAATTTCGAGCTTTGATCATCTCAAGTAATTCTTTACCCGTTAAGTCTGTTCGCTCTGCCAAAAATTTGAGCATTAAGTCAATGGTCACTTCTGCAGGTTTGTCATGAGCACCGAGAAATTTTTCCAGCTCTGCACTGAATGCAGCAGACTTCCCTTTGCCTTTGACGCTCACAACCCGAACAACTTCTCGAATCATACTGCGCATCGCACGGGAAGAATGGTGCCAATAAACAGTCTGGTACATCATATAACGTGCAAAACTCATCGACTCGGCCGCATTGCGTCCCTTTTCATAGGTCCCGATGTTGACTTTCAGCCTGCCGGTTTCAGTTCTAATCATGATTACAGTCAGGCTGCGAATAAGCCGATCGGGATCAATTGCCAGGCCATAGGGCAACTGACAGCGCCGGGAATCTCGCAAGAGATAATCCAGTTTATCTACGTCGATAGGTCCGTCAATTATGGATGCCAGCATCATCTCTTTGAGTCTTAATCGACCGAAAATATCCGGGGTGTCTGAGGCTTTTTGCTCAATATCGAGCAGGTTGATCACCTGATTTAAGTCGACCCCCCAGTAATCTTTTCCTGCAATTAGATCTGCAAGAGTGCGTCCCTGGTTATCCTGGCTTTTATTTTTAAGAAAAGCAAGGGTTAAAGATTCATGGTGCAGCTCTGGCCGGGCCTCTTCGAGAGTATGTCCGAACGGGTGTTGCCCGAGATCATGCAATAATGCCGAAAGCAATACTGCCTTCAAATCTGCGGTATTGACAATCTGCCTGAAAAAAGGATTATGCGGATCCAGAAAAAGATGACGTACATATAGGGTTGCATTGCGGTAAACCCCGAGCGAATGTTCAAAGCGATTATGGTTGGCAGTAGGATATATTGTTTCAATCAATTCGAGCTGGGGTACAAGCTTCAAACGGGTAAATACCGGATGCTGTAAAATCTGTTTTAACCTGCCGGTAAAGGCTACAGGGGAACCTTCGGCAACACTCAAAGTTGAAAAACTGTCCGGGTCAATTTCAGGCAGTTTGCGCAGATAGTTCTCGGGGTATAGTAGCTTCTCAAGGTTTTCAAGTAACTCAACCGCCGATTGAATCTGCAGTTCAGCTATTTCACCTGCCTCAAGTTGAAGCCAGGTTTCTGTTACAATCGGGAACTCCTGTCCCCTTTTCTGAAAATCTGAACGAAGTTGCAGATAGTCGGCTTGTGAGAGATTTTTTCCCTGCAGCAGACGGCAGCCAAGCAGATGAAGATAGTTAAAATGGTAATCATAATCGCAAATATCGGGAAAGGCAAGGTCTATCATTTTTAAAAAGTAGAGAATAGTCCTTCCCAGAGAATACAGATCAAAACGGGTATGTATGCTCTTACTTTCTACCTCTGCAATATTTCTCTCCAGAACAGAAGAATTCAATTCACTGGTTAAATCGGGATGAGCAAAAAATGGAGTAAAATGAATTTGAACTTTTTGACTGGCCGGCAAACTGCAACTGCCCGAAAAATCAATCAGTACTGCTCTACCGTTTTCATTGAGTAGAATATTTTCAGGTTTAATGTCAAGGTGCACAATATTCTGGGCATGCAGATAGACCAGCCCGGCAGCCAGTTCATACATTCTGGCAGCAAGAAAGAAATTGATTTCGGGTAAAGAACGGCCTTGAGTAATTAAATTACTAAGAGCCTGCTGTAAATTTCCTGATGTACCGACATCTTCGAGACTCAACCAGCCCTCACGGGAAAAAACATCCCGGCGTACACGAACCAGCGACGCATTATTCAATCGTGAAAGTATGGCTCTTTCATTTTCAATGAACGAGATGAGTTCGTTTGTCTCACTTACTTTTACAACACCGGAATACTCGCCACTTAAACGGTAAACCCGGGAGAGACCGTTAGAACTCAATAGTTGAAAATTCTGGTTGGGTAAGGTCTGGCAGAACTCTTCAAAAGATTCCATAGTTATGAAAGTTTTTTCAGGTCGAACCGCATCCAGACAATCAACGCAACATATGCCAGAATAAAACCATACAGACTCATCCCATAGGCGGCAGAAATCTCAAGAATACGATTGTGGTAGGCCGGAATCACTTTGATCGAAACCAGAATTGCAACGATGAGAAAAATTATTAAAGGGATGGAGTACTTGCTTCTTGCAGGTTTTTCATTTTTATTCTGCTCAGCAAGATTGGTACCCATCATCATCAGAAAAATACCGGCAAAATAGAATACCGCAGAAAAAAACAGTGACACTGAAAATGCAATACTGAGCCAGAAAATATTTCCCAAAGAAACGGGAATCAGAATGGCTGCTAACCCGGCGGCTAATGGCACAAACAGTGTGACCGGTAAAAAATAGGTAAATTTCAGCCGGGTTTCAGAGTTATCGGCAGAGTTCTTTATCATCCAGAGTCCCGCCAGATAAAATACAAACTGAAAGAAAGTGCTGACTGCGATCGCAAAAAATAATGCGATTGAATTGTCAATAAAATACTGAATCACCGGGCCCGAAACAACCAGTGCGGGCAGTAAAAAACCATAATAAGGAAGATGGTAGATGAGTTTGAAGTACACTTGATTGTTCAGATAACGGCGAATGGCAATTCGCATTCCTGCAAAATAAAAGATATAACCGCCCAACAGACTTAGATAATACGCAGCAAAAACTGCACCATGAAAATCATGGTATACGGGTATCAACAGTGCAGAAACAAGAAGTACAATAAAGAAATAGATCAAAAATGGTACAAAAATCATATCTACAACGCCATTCAATCTGCAAATTCAGTTGACAAGAGTAATTTACCTCGGGTGGTTCTGCTTTCTATCGAAGTATGCGCGGTACCTGCATTTTCCAGCGGATAAGTTGCATGAATATGCGGTGCCAGTTTTCCTGCCCGCCATTCTTTCAAAATCTGAGACATCAACCCGCGCAGGTGATCAAGATGATCCCACAATAAAAGCAATTGAACCCCGGCGAGAGAAATATTACGGGAGATCAAATCAAGCGGATGAACTCTGGCTCGAATATATTCACTCGCAGATTTTATTGCGCCAATCGGCTGCAACAGAAGATGACCATCGGGTGGCAGAATGCCTGCCCCCCCGATGGTAACCGCTCTGCCCATTGGCTTCAACAGACCTAATGATTTTACCAGAGCTGTACCCCCTAAAGAATCAAGCAGCAGATCAATTCCTGAATTGTTGGTAATTTCCTGTACCCGCTCAACAAAATCTTCATGAGAAGAGTCAATTCCGTGGTGCAGTCCGTGCTGAGAGGCAAATTCGAGTTTGTCGCGGGAACTGGCTGTACCGAAGATTTCAAGTCCCTGGTTTCGGCATAACTGAGAAGCTGCGATGCCAATACCTCCCGCCACCGAATGAATCAGAATCGACTCACCCCGGGAGAAATGCAGGCCATGCTGCAGACTGTGCAGAGAAGTCAGGTATACTGCAGGTAACGCAGCTGCACTTTTAAGGTTTTCTTTCGCTCGCAATTTAAAGGTTCTGTCATGTGAGACATTCACCAGATTAGAGTATCCGCCGAAGCGGGTAACTGCCAGTACAGAATCATTTTCGCGATAACCTGATTTTTTACCGGCCTTGGCGACCCTTCCTGAAACTTCAAAACCGGGAGTAAACGGCGGTTGACCAGCATGTTCATAGTAGCCTCTTCGGGCAATGATGTCTGCAAAATTAATGCCTGCATAGTGAACCGCAATGGTAATCTGGTTTTCTTCAGGGTCTGGCAATTCAAATTCTCTGGTCTGCAGAACATCTACTGTACCAAATTTTGCAACAACAACCGAACGTGCTTTCATGGATTGTACTTCCAGGTGATCTCTTTTGTCTGCCAGGGAATTTCAACCCGCCGCCATGAAATATTGCATTTATCATCAGGAATTGAAAAAACGGAAGATTTCAATTTAGCAGGAGCAATAATTTCTGTAACGGACTCTGGCAATAAAACAGAGATCGTTTTATAGGGAGCCGTTGCTTTTTTATTCATGCTCAACTTGAGTTTGAGGTTTCGATTGGCTTTTTTTATCTCGACCTTAATCAAATGGCCTGATGTTTTCATGTCATGGGCAGTTTTTCCGTCATCAATAAAAACTTCACCTTTCACTTCTTCATTGCTGTGAATCTCAGCAGGGTAAACCGCCAGATACAAACCTGAATTCATGGTATCTTCAGTATTGCGGTGGGGGTTGGCCAGTGGCAGTACTGCTCCTGCTCTCACAAAAATGGGAATATGGTCAAGTGCTGCTTTGACTTTTATATTCTTGCGTCCTGAATACTTCTGCCCGTCATAAAAGTTGTACCAATCACCCTGTGGCAAAAGAATTTCCCGGGAAGTCTCTCCTTTTTTCAAAACCGGAGCCACTAGAATATCTGAACCCAGTAAGAACAGATCTTCACCCACCCCGGGATATTCATGATCTTCCCACCAGACCGGGCGTACAATCGGGGCTCCCGTTAAATGAGCGATTCTCATTTGATTATAAATATATGGCATCAGCATATAGCGGCGGCACAGGGTAGCCCGGGCTATATCCGTCAGTTTCTTACCGTAACTCCAGGGTTCCTGACTGACTGAGTAGAGAGCAGTATGCATACGGCAAAATGGCATCAGGCTGCCAAGCTGCAGCCAGCGAGCCATGAGTTCCCTGTTGCGTCTCAACTTTATAACCCCGAGCAGGCCAGGACCAGACGCAAAACCGCCAATATCGCTGCCTGAAAAGGGTACTCCGCATAACCCAAGATTCAAAACCATAGTCAGATTTTGTCGCAGATGTTCCCAGCTTGAATGATTATCGCCTGTCCAGACTGCTGCATATTTCTGAATACCGCAACTGGCAGATCGGGTCAGAACAAACGGCCTCTCTTCAGGTCGAAACATCTGCTGTGCTTCGAATGACGAACGAGCCATATCATTTGCATACAGATTGCGCAGGCGCCGGTGCGTACCATTTGCATGAATAATATCTTCCTGCAGCGGATCATAATTTTTACCAATCTTCAAAACCGGGTCATTCATATCATTCCAGAAACCCTGAACTCCGTCTGCCAATAGAGGAATACTGTGTTCTGCCCACCAATGGCGAACTTCTTCCCGGTCAAAATCAGGAAATACAACGCTACCCGGCCATGCTTTCCCTGTGTAGGGTTGTTCGTCAGATGAGGTACAGTAGGCGGATGATATGAGCCCAGATTCATAAACCTCGTAGCCGGGCTCTTTTTTTACCCCGGGATCGACAATAGCCACTGTATAAAACCCTTCTGATTTCAGTTTACGATTCATCGCCCGGGGATCAGGAAAAGATTTTCGATTCCAGGTAAATACTTTATAATTTTGCATATAATGAATGTCGAGCCAGATTGCATCACAGGGTATCAGTTCACTGCGCATTCTTTCAGCAATTGCCAGAACTTTCTTCTGGGTTTTGTAAGACCAGCGGCATTGGTGAAAGCCCAGTGACCAGAGGGGGGGCATCGATGGCCGCCCAAAAATATCGCTGATAGCCGACGAAAGGGTTGCTGGTGAGCCTTCCAGAACATACAGATCGAGTGGCCAGTTTGCAATTCCCTCACTTTGCATGGTCATCAGTACCTGACGTTCACCGCGCTGGTTGCGACTGATTTTTACCTCAACGGGAAACGAGGTGTTGAGAATGAATGCCCGAAATAAAGAACCGGCGCGGGTAATGAACATGGGAAAACTGGAGTATGAACTGCCGGGAATAGAGTAAAAGAAAGTATCGAGATTGAGAATCTTAAACTCAGATTCGCGTTTAGCAAAATCATCATTTGCTGCCCCAAAACCATAGATCTGCGTAAGCCCTTCAAAACGAAACGCAATCTGAGGATCCTGTTCTTTCTCAAGATGAAAAATGATATCGGTTTCAGGCTTATCGGGCTGGGTCATGCGAATACTGCCCATTCTTGGCTCATAGAATGCTGTTGTACCGGCAAATTTCCAGCGTTTTGATTTCGTATTTGAAACCGGTATAAAATTGAACGGCGGTTTCTCAACGTGAGAAGTACTCGGTACGGGAATTCGGTTATTCGTTGAGAAGGTAAGTCGAAAGCCAAAAGTTGAAAACTTCTGTAAAATATAAGACCACAATGGCTCGCGCATAGATAAGTAAGACGAACTGAGATGTAGTGTCAACAAAGGCGCAAATGAATTCTTCTTGACATTTTTTAAAATCTATGCTATGCTCTGTAATGAACAATGAACTTGATCCGCCTGATCATATTATCACCCTTCGAAAAATTTCAATAAACGATCTCGAAGCACTGGCAGATGTTTCTAAAGCTGCTTACCAGAAATTTGGCAATCCCGCATGGTCAAAATCTCACTTGCAGCGACTTCTTGAAGTATTTCCTGAAGGGCAAATCTGTATTGAAGATCATGGCAGGGTGGTCGCATTCGCGCTGTCGATTATTGTCGAATATGCAAAATTTGGTGACGGGCATACCTACCACGAAATCACCGATAACTTTAATTTTAATTCTCATGACGACAGTGGTGACACCCTGTATGGTATTGAAGTTTGCGTGCATCCAGAATTCAGAAATTTACGCTTAGGCCGCAGGTTGTATGATGAACGCAAAGAGTTGTGTGATAAACTGAACTTACGGTCTATTGTGGCCGGCGGGCGGATGCCCAACTTCTATAAATATGCTGAAACCCTGAAACCACGGGAATACATTGAAAAAGTTAAACTCAAAGAAATTTATGACCCGGTACTCAGTTTTCAACTCTCAAACGGGTTTCATGTAAGAAAAGTACTCACCGATTACCTGCCCGGTGATAAAGAATCAAAAGCATTTGCAACCTTGATTGAGTGGAACAACATTTATTACACACCCCCAAACCGTAAAATTTCAAGACAAAAATCTTATGTGAGACTTGGGCTGGTACAGTGGCAAATGCGTCCCATGCCTAGTCTTGATTCCCTGTATGAAAATATTGAGTTCTTTATTGATACGGTAAGTGCCTACAATGCAGATTTTTTGCTGTTCCCCGAACTGTTCAACGTGCCTCTTATGGCTCCTTACAATGCCTCTGGTCCCGGTACAGCAATCCGTAAACTTGCAGATATGACTGAAGATATTCGCTTGAAACTCGTTGAGTTTGCTGTGTCATACAATATCAATATCATTGCAGGCTCTATGCCTTACTATGACGGGGACAGCCTGAAAAATGTTGCCTACCTTTGCCGCCGAAATGGAACCTGTGACAGCCAGTATAAAATTCATGTGACCCCTTCAGAAGTCAATGACTGGGGAATGGTTGGCGGCGATACCCTCAAAATTTTTGAAACCGATGCCGGCAGAATTGGTATTCTGGTCTGCTATGATGTTGAATTTCCAGAGTTGCCGCGCTTGCTTGCCGAGAACGGGCTTGAAATACTGTTTGTACCCTTTTCAGTAGACAGTCAGTCAGGGTACCAAAGGGTAAGAAAATGTGCAGAAGCACGGGCAATTGAAAATGAATGTTACGTCGCGATTACCGGCAGTGTCGGCAACCTGCCAAAAGTAAGAAATATGGACGTTCAGTTTGCCCAATCTTCGGTTTTTTCACCATCTGATTTTGCATTCCCGAATCATGCAATTGTCGCAGAGGCAACACCAAATACAGAGACAGTTGTGATTGCCGATGTTGATCTCGAATTGCTCAAAGAACTGCACAATCACGGCAGTGTCAGAAACCTGAAAGACCGGCGCAAAGATCTGTTTAAGCTGACATGCACCTCACCCGTTACCATTTCTGCAATGGTTTAGGGTACGCTCAAAGTATTTTGTTAGTCGGGATTGTCAAAATTCAGGTTGTAAAGTAATGTAAAACCGATCACACCGGCATCATGTTGGCCGTTATTCTGGTAATCTTCCCCGGGAAATCGGGACAAGAAATCCTGGGAAGGTGTCCAGTTTGTACGGCGCCAGGCAAGAAAACTGCCAATTTTCAATTCGGGAGAGAAGTGGTATAAAAAGCCGAGATAAGCCCAGGTCTCCCATGGGTCGGGAAACAAGCCCCAACCAACCGGCAGCCAGAACTCATACTGCAAAAAGAAGTTCATTATCGGACGTGAGCCATCCATCCAGAACCAGTTTAAACCCGGTCTGACAATGGCGAGATGCCGGTTTGTCGTAGAGTTAAAATCAAATCTGTTCTTGAGTTCAAAAACCAGATTATCTGAGGGTAAAAAATCGAGAAGAAAACGAAAAGTAACATCGCCCACCCCCAGATGTTCTAACCGATTGCGCGAGTCTTGCCATGCCCATTCCTGCGGGTTTCGCTTCCAGTCATCCAGGTTTCGAAATCCGGATTGAATTTTGTAAAACGCGCCGATAGTGATATTTTTTTGCACCCGGTAATAAGGACCGGTCATAAAAGACCGGTAACGAAACTGTATCGGTTTATCTTCGAATCGCATTTTGACTTCATTCATTATGCGAAAGTCATCAGTAAAGTTCAGAAACAAACGGGTATTGGTTTCAAATTCTGGTATCGCAGTTACATTAGGCGGCAGACTGTCTGGTGGTGCGGCAATTGCTGTATGCCCGGTCAAGATCAGTATCAGTAAGACGGCAGCTTTTTTCACACTGCTCTTAAATAATTCTGCTCAAGACCGTACACGTAAACAGAATCAATCGTAATTTTGATTCAACTTATCTTTATAGCTGCTGCGATAAGCTTTCTTTAAAGAGGTCGAATCTTCAACATTGCCTTTTCCAGAATCCATATTCCAGTTCAGGTTGGCAATCCAGGGTAGTTTTTCAGGAGATGGTATTTTACTCTGCGGAGTGAATACAATTCCCTCACCTTCATCGATGATCACTTCACGTTTGTCGCTTGCAGAAGTTACATAAATCTGGCCTTCTCGAACACACATCATTACTTCGGGTTCTTTGTCTTGTCTAATTTTTTCACCGGTTGCAACAAAAAAGTTTGTACCACGCACACCCGCTGTTACTGCGGCGGTTTTGATTGTATATTTCGAATTATTTGTTCTTTTTAAGACATCAGAAAACACACTGCCACGGGTTAAATTCAAGACAACATTATCTGCGTTTTCAGATGCTGATATCTGGCTCAAGATGATTTCTGAGTTTTCACGTAATTTTAAGGTTGTGCCCGGCGAAAGCTGCACGATTACAGTCGATTTTTTTCCTGTGCGCAGGGTACTGCCCTGGCCGACACTTGCCCCTGGTTTGAGCGGTTGCCATCCGCCTGAAATTTTTACTTCTACTTTACCGAGAACAAAAGTTATCTTGGCAAGATTGCTATCAGCTGCCCACAAATAAACAGTGAACGTCAGCAACAACAGAGAACATACTGCTGCTGAAATTTTCTTAAAGGTAACCATATAGCAACATGAAAATAATTACAGTTATGTCAACAAAAAAAACCGGGGATGCTTTGACCCCGGTTTTATGTAATTTTCACGTGAGAATAAACTTACGCTGCAGTTTGTTTGGGTAGAACTTCTTCGATTTTTGTTTTAACCGTATCTACCAGTTCATTCGCTTTTACACCTGCATCTTTCAGGTTTTCAGCAAGTTTGTCGGCAGTTTCGCGTACTTTCAAAGCAGCTTCTGAGTTTTCAGCTTCCCCTTTAACAATTAAATCATTGATTTGTGATTCTAAAGAAGCGATTGTCTCATTTACCAGCTCGCCGGTTTTCGAAGAAAGACCCAGCGCCAGATTTGTAAGTTGTTTTAATGTTTGTTCCATTTGAACCTCCCGCGCTAGTGCGCTGCACCACTTTTGTGCACCGCGTCATTTTGTCAAATGTTTTTCACTTCTGCCAGTTGAAACTGTTTCGTTAAAGAAAAAGCAGTAAAAAATTGCTTTTTCGCCGCACCTATTTCAACTTTTCCGATAGGGCCGCGATTTATGCAGAGGCTTTTCGTTCAAAACGGGTAAATACCAGATAGGCAGCGGGAACAATGATCAATGTCAAAAATGTTGAAAAAATCATTCCGCCCAGAATCGTGACAGCCATTGCCCGGGCACTCTCTGCTCCCGGCCCAAGTGCCAGTGCAGGGGGTATCGCAGCAGCAATGGTGGCAATTGAAGTCATCATAATCGGTCTTAATCTTACGGGACAGGCTTCGAGCAAGGCCTCACGCGCTGGCTCTCCTCGTTTGCGCAACTGGTTGGTAAACTCGACCAGTAGAATAGAATTCTTCTTCACGAGTCCCATCAGTAAAATCAAACCGATAAAGCTGTAAATATTCAAAGAGATACCCGTAAGCCATAATGCAAAAAAGGCTCCGGTAAAGCTGAATGGCATTGCCAGCAAAACTGTAACCGGGTGTAAAAAGCTGTTGAACTGTGAACCCAGAATCATATACGCAAGAACAATACCCAGAACCAGTGAGAAGACCAGGCCATTGAACGCCGCATCGGCGGCCGTTGAAGACCCAGAGATGACTGCAGAGTAACCAGCGGGCAGAACAGAGCGGGCGATTTCCAGTGATTTTACCAGGGCTTCATTCTGTGTAATTCCCTGCCCGGGATTTGCGCTGATGGTAATTGAGCGTTCCCGATTTTCACGGGTAATGCTCTGTAAGGCAGGTCGCTGCTCAATTTTAACTACTTCTGAAAGCGAAACCAGCTCGCCCGTATAATTGCGAACCGAGAGTTTACGAATTGCATCGGCGGTTAATCGATATTGCTCTTGCAATCTCAAACGAATATCATAGCGACGGCCGTCTTTAGAGTACTGGCCAATTTTACGCCCCCCCACCAGAGAAGAGATCGTATTGCCAATGGCCGACATACTCACCCCCCGCAGATTGGCTGCGGCTCGATTCGGCTCTATGCGTAACTCTGGCTGTCCCTCGAGATAGGTGGTATCTACATCTCGGGTGAAACCACTGGCTTTCATTTTTTCTGCAATCTGTTCTGAATATTCACCCAGTTTCTGCCAGTCACTGCCACGCACAGAAAATTCTACCGGGAAACCCCGAGATACACTGAAATTTCTCTGCGAAAGATCTTGAATGATTACTTTTAGCTCGGGGTCAACCTTGCCGAGTTTTGCCCGTAAATCTGCAGCCAGCTGATCCTGGGTCCATGCATTGCCGGTTTCAGGATGCAGGGGGCGCTCCCCATGAGAATGCATCATCATAAACATCATGGCAGAGTTTGACTCTCCCCCCCGAAAGCCACCAATCGCTACTACGGCACTTTTGATAGCCGGATGGACATCGGTCACTGCTTCTGCATTTTTCAAAATACTGCTTGTCTTTTCGAGAGAGGTACCTACCGGTAGCTTAAACCGCAGAAGCAGCCGGCCCTGGTCCATTGATGGAACAAATTCTGTTTTTATGAAAAACAGAATAAACATCGAGATAGCAAAGACAAGTGCCGAGCCAGTCACAATTTTAATCGGGTGATTTAAGATTATGACCAGCAGGCTGCGGTAACGATCGGCAAGGCGTGCCAGCCAGTCTGAGATAAAGCCGGTTGATTCAGCAGAACTTTCGGTCATCATTTGTGATGCCCGCATCGGAGTTAAAGTAAGAGCCTCAAGACTCGAAAGCAGTACGGCAACAGAGATTGTAATCCCGAACTGTAAAAAATAGGCACCGATAATTCCCTGCATAAAAATCACGGGCAGGAAAATTGCAACAATGGCCAATGTGGTGGCAATGACGGCAAAACCAATTTCTTTCGCACCATGGCGGGCAGATGTTATGCGGTCTTTGCCCATTTCCCGATGGCGGTAAATATTTTCAAGCATCATGATCGCATCATCTACCACGACCCCGATGGCGAGCGAGAGCCCGAGCAGGGTAAATGTATTGAGTGTAAAACCAAGAAAATACAGTACTGTGAAGGCCCCAACGATTGAAGTGGGAATGGCCAACAACACATTAAAAGTCGATCGTAAGGAACCCAGAAAAACCCAGCACACAATTCCAGTTAAAATGGCAGAAAGTATTAGATTAAATTCCAGTTCGGCAACAGATTCTTCAATGAAACCGGTTGAGTCAAAGCTCACCTGAATCGCATAGCCCGCTGGCAGCTCACTTTTCAGCTCGGCAATTCGCTGGATAATGCCCTGTGCAGTTGCTACAGCATTGGTGCCTCTTTGCTTACGAAACCCCATTGTTACAGCCGAGCGTCCTTTCACCCGGGAGATACGTTTAATATCATCCAGGCCTTCTTCAACATAGGCGACATCTTTGAGGCGAATTGGCTTGAAAATTGGAGCCCCTCCACGCGAAACAATGGGCAGGTTGGCCAGTTCCTGCGCTGAATTGGCCTCACCCAGCGCTCGCAGAACAATTTCCTGGCTGGCGGTTTCCAGTAATCCGCCTGGTACCTCAATATGCTCGCGATTGATGGTCATTACAATATCATCTACTGTAATTTCATTGGCAGCCAGTCGATTGGGATCTACCCAGATACGCATCGCCTTATCTGCGTGCCCACCCAGAATAACTTCTGAAATTCCCGGCAGATTGATAAACCGGTCGCGCAGTTTATTCTTCACAAAGAACATCAGATCACTGACACTGCCCTCTGAGGTAACTGCCAGCCACATGATCGGCTGGTCTTCGGGATTCGTTTTATTGAGTACCGGCGGCTCCAGTTCCTGAGGTAAATACCGTTGTGCCTGGGCTATTTTTGCATTGAGTTCCTGCAGAGCCACATCTACATCCCGTCCAAGTTCCAGTTCAACGGTGACACTGGCCTGTCCCTGACGGCAGTCAGAAGTTACACTGCGGATGCCCTCAACCCCCATGATGGCATCTTCAATAACATCAACGACGTCTGATTCCATGATTTCGGGAGCCGCCCCCTCCATTTCAAGCCGCACTGTCACAACGGGAAAGTCAACATCGGGCAATAGAGAAATCCCCATTCTGTTGAATGAAATGGCTCCGAAGAGAATCAATGCTGCCATAAGCATCCAGGCAAACACAGGATTGCGAATCGATATTTCAGAAATTCTCACTGGTCGCGCCCCTCTCTTTTGGGCAAGAGACCGGCCGATACCCCGACTTCAATGGTGCGCAGCCTCGTCTGTAAGACTGCATGTTCATGCTGCTCACGGGCAGTCTGCAGGTCACTTAAGACACTCAAAACTTCAAGATTGGTGACCAGATTCAAATTGCTTTCATAACGTATGCGCAGGTAGGTTCGTTCGGCAGTTTGTCGGGCATTTTCGAATGCACTTTCCTGTTGAGCGGCCCGATCTCTAGCTTCCATTGCCTGACGCAATTCTTCTTCATTAACTCTGCGCAACTGGTTTAAGGTAAGTACAGATTCCCGCTCTACAGAACGTGCTTCTTCAGCAGCTGCCTCGGTTGCCCCGCCTTCGAAAATTGGGAATTCGGCAACCAGGTTGCCTATGAAATCCGGGCCCCTGAAATCTGGTTCTGTGCGCACTCGATAATTTCCGGTTAAGAAAATGGATGGCAGGTGACTTCCTTCTGCCATCAGGCGGCGTGCACCCTGCAGCTCTACCAGAGCCTGCGCAGCTTGAATATCATAACGAGCCTCAACCAGTTGCGAAATCTGTTCCTGAGAGGGCAATACGAAGTCGGCAAGTTCAGGTGATTGCCAGGTGACCGGTTTTTGTACTCCGGTTGCCAGTCTCAGGCGAGAGGCAACCTCAGAGAGCTGCAGTTCAAGAGACTGTAATTCGGCCTCGGTGCGTGCAATTCTAGTTTGTAAGGCCAGCAGTTCTGCATTGCGGCTGCGCCCTAATCTTACCCGTCGGCCCAGCTCGCGTTCCATAGATCTTAAGATATCCAGTACTTCTTTACGTGCATCGAGGCTCTTGGTTATGGTCGCATGCTGGGTTAAAGCCACTGCCAATTGCCGATACAGCTCACCTGCATCAAATGCCAGTCTGGTCTGCATCAGGCGGATGGACTGCTTTGCCGCCTGAAAACCCGCATATTCATCTAAACCTGTCAAAATTCTTTGCTGAGCAAAGAAACGCAGACCACTGCCCTGACCAATCGAATTCAACTGTGCCGCCTGGTCAGAAATAAGAATATTACCGCGTGCAGAAACGGTTGGTAACAGCTGGCTGAACTGAATGTCATACTGCCTGCGCGCCTGTTCGATACGCTCTACCCCTATTGCCAGTCTTTCGGTACGTTCTACAGCCATAACATAAGCCGCTTCAAGACCAAGCTCTTCCCGGGTTTGCATTTTCTCGATTTCACTTTTTGGAATGCCTGTGGCCGCGAGTATATCAGGTTCAATCAGATTATCATTCACCCGAACCGGCGGCGGGGAAGCACAATGACTTAAAAAAAGCAGAACAACGGTAAATATTATATTTTTCATCGGATGAGTATCTTTACCGGTAAATGATCGATATTTATGCGGCTCAAGTTATAAGATACAAGAGAATAAAGATAATTTCTATAAATAAAATGCTCTACAACACTGAAATTGACCAACAACTTCTCGAATGGCTTACAAAACAGAAACCTCTGCATGCTACCCATTCTGCCTATGCACACAATCCTTTATGCGGAGATGCCGTCGAATGGAATATTGAACTCAATCAAACGCAGGTCATCCGCCATATTCATGTTCAGCCTGAAGGCTGCCAGCTCTGCAAGTTGAGTGCTGTTGTAAGTGCGCGCAGCATTCATAACCGCACCCTGAGCGAGGCTCAGCTCATAGGGCAGCAAGTCTATCGCGCGCTTTTTCAGAAACAGCACGACGATATTTTTTCACATGGCGAACTGATGCATTATCAACGCTGGGTCAGATACACGGGCAGATACAAATGTCTGTACCTGCCCTGGGATGCATTATCTCAGATTTCCTGATCGGGATATGCTTCGTTTCCGTGCTCCAGAATATCGAGACCTTCAATTTCTTCATCTACCGAAACCCGCAGACCTAAAGTAACTTTTATAACAAAGAACACCAGAAAGGCTGCCCCAAAGCCCCATACAAATGCGACTGCAATACCTATTAACTGGGTAAGTACCGGTGAAAAACCACCACCGAAGAACAACCCCGCAGTGCCATCGCCAAACGCCGGGTTGGCAAACAAACCTGCAGCCAAAGTACCCCATGCACCGGCTACGCCATGCACCGAGATTGCCCCCACGGGATCATCAATGCGAATTTTGTCAAAAAACAGAACACTGAAGACTACGATGATTCCTGCAACAAGGCCAATGATGACACTGCTTAGAATATCGACATTATAGCAGGGTGAGGTTATTGCTACAAGACCGGCCAGTACACCGTTTAAGACCATACTGATGTCAGGACGACGAAACAGAATCCAGGCGGTAATTGTTGCCCCAATTCCTCCGGCGATTGCGGCCATATTGGTGGTTACTGCAATAATGGCAAAGGAACCCCCGCCGACAGAAGTGGTAGAGCCCGGGTTAAAACCGAACCAGCCGAACCACAGTATAAAGACACCGAGAGCTGCCATCGCCATATTGTGACCAAAAATCGGAGTTACCCCGCCTTCTTTCGGGTATTTTCCCATTCGAGGGCCCAACACAATGGCACCGGCCAGGCCCATCCAGCCTCCCAATGAGTGCACAACTGTCGAGCCGGCAAAGTCAATAAAACCCATTTTAGCGAGGAAACCCGCGTTTTCACCGTCAAGCAGACTCGACCAGGCAAAACTGCCGAAAACAGGATAAATGAGTGCAGAACAGATAAAACTAAAAATCAAATAGGATGAAAATTTTGTACGTTCGGCCATCGCACCGGATACAATCGTTGCCGATGTACCTGCAAAAACCATCTGGAACAGTAAAAACCCG
>JAGRNJ010000130.1 GCA_020440825.1 Leptospiraceae bacterium
TAAAGCCCATAAACTGCAATGCCCGGTAAGAATCAAAGCGGCGTAAGAACCAGCCATGGGTTTCGGCAATTACCAGCGAAGTGGTTATGAGAGCTGTCGCAGCAGCAAAGCGACCAGCAAACAACGAATGCCAGGTGTCACTCTTATCACAGAATGCGATAAACGCCCCACTGTCGACATAGGCGGTTACCTTTGTATCAAAATTGCCTTTAGTCTTTTTGGCCATAGACCAACTCGTCGATTTCGTCTCCAGTCACAGATTTACCCGACTCGACAAAGCCGCAATATCGCATATACGGCTTCGATGAATCAACCGGCAGTTCATCACGCAAAGACCTTCGCAATAGTTCTGCAAGCGAGATACCGCGAATCTCTGCGGCCTCTTTGGCAGATCTATATTCGACTTCTTCTAAACTAATCTGCGTTCTTATCATGATAACACTTTAATGGAATCTGTCATCATGTCAATGAATTTTAAATACATCCAAGGTTTTTCTGAAGGCGGATGGATTTACGTTAAATAATTTGCAAGTCACAAAAATCCTGCCCCCAATAACAATGCCTAAAAAAGGGGCAATGCGCCGTTGTTTAGCCAGAGAAAATCGTTGAAGTTGTTCAGAATCTGTTGAAAAATCACTAAAAAATTCGTCAAAAAACCTTGACGGCAGAAATTTGTTCTGTTATCGTTGACGTTGCGAAAGAAAATGACAAAAATTACTCAAAGTTTTGATACTTATGTAAGCCATTTCTCAAAAAAATGGAGAATTGCTCATTATATACCTCGTCTTACAAGTGTTCTAGGTTTATCCTTTTTTGCTTTTTTATTTACCACTTTAATTCCAAATAACTCTCTTTCGGCGGCACCTCGTTATTGCGATGTTGCTGCTTGCAGCTTAAATACTCCTGATCCAACTGGCAGCATTTGGAATACAATTGGTTGCGGTTCAGGTATCGGGGGCACATCAGTAGCCGGTGGTGACGATGTTACTATTTGTGGCGGTAGTAGCGTAACTAGCAGTACTGCCGGTGGTGCCGGTTTGATTAGCGTCAACTCTCTTACAATTGAAAGTGGTGCCCAATTTGGTGTCTCTAAAAACGACACCGTTCGAATAGCAACTACGCTTACCAGCAACTCGGGTAACTACTCGATTTGCCGTGCAATTGGTCCTGGTGCCGGCGTATGTGGCCCAGGCGATACTGCAACATTACTTGTCATGGGCAATGTCTTCAACAATGCCACAACTACAGTAAACATGAAGTTTAATGGTATTTTTCAAATGCACGGCAACCTGACAAACTCGAATGCAGTTACCTGGAACAACGACCCTGCACCCGCCCTCCCAAGAATAAATTTCAATGCAACCCTGCCAGCTCCTTATACAATAACTTCTGGTGGTGCGATTTTACCTGCTGTTAACTTCTCAGGAGTTGGCAATTATACCCTGCAAGACAGTTTATCAATAGTTCGCGAACCCGCGGGCGATGCACTGACAATCAGCAATGGCACATTAAACACAGGGACCAATCATGCGGTAACCGTTAACAGAACCCTACTTATTAACGGCGGGAATTTAATCGCAAATGGCTCAAATATTACATTGCGTGGTAACGCCAGATTCATGTCCGGGTCGTTCGATTCTGGAACCTCGACCGTCGTAATGACAGGAAACCAGGATGGAACTCCTGAAGAATTCTTTTTAATGGGATTTACGCCAAATTCAAATGGATTTTATAATTTAACTATTGATTCAAATGCGGGTACAAGCGATACAATAAAGCCACGTAGTGACACATTAATAGTTAAAGGCAGTTTCAGTGTTTCTTCAGGAGACTTTTCAACGGATGACATTGCCAGTCCCGGAATTCATCGTGATCTACAAATAACTGCAAACTATAGTCACACCGGCGGAACAAGCAGCTTTAACACTGCTAACGTATCGATTGGCGGTAATTATTCCAGAACAGCGGGTACTGTAAATCTGCAAGATTCAACGGTTACTGTTTCTGGTGGCTGGGTGGGTGGCTTCAACCCGGGAAATTCATCTGTGGTTTTCAATTCGACCAGTACAGGAAACAACATTAATGCAAGTGGGGTTTTCTTCAACAACCTTGAGTTCAATGGCGCCGGGGGCGGCTGGAACCTCTTGAACTGGCTGGGAGCAACTGGTAGCTTTCAATTAAACAATGGTACTGTGAATCAGGCAAATAACTTTATTTACGCACGGGGCAACGTTTCTCAGACCTCTGGTACTATCACTGCTACCACAGGGTTAATGTATTTTGATGGCACTGCAAACCAGCGTGTCTTGACAAATTTTTCTGCACCCCGGGTTTCATTGCAGACAACTGTTGCGAGAAGAATCACGTTTAACCCCGGCAGTACCTTTACTGTGACCAACCAGTTTACAGCCAAAGGTGCCTCTGGCCCCAATCGCCTGCAACTTTGTACCGATAATGGTGCCGGTAACTGTGGTCCCGGTACCTGGAACTTAAATATTCAAGGCACAAAAACTTCTGCTCCCGGCGATTTCGACTGGCTCGATATTGCGAATTCAGATGCATCGAGTTCAATCGCGGGCGCAAAACCGATTTTGGCAAGCTTCGGGAATAACTTAAATAATGGAGTTAATGTTGACTGGTTTCCTAATATAATCTATGTAAGAACACCCGGTGATGGTGGCAGTGACGCCAACCCCGGGTCGCCTGCACTGCCTAAAGCTACTATCCGTCATGCAATTGAAACAATATGTCCTGCCCCGCCATGTTCTGGCAAAGAGGTACGCGTAGCCGGGGGCCTATATACTGTCACATTTGGCACAAACCAGATTCAGATAAGAGAAGGTGTATCTCTATATGGAGGTTATGACCCGACCAATTGGGCAACCCGAAATGCCCAAACTTTTCCGACCAGGGTACGGGACTCTATTGCTATAGATGGCAGTATCGGTGTACCAAATCGTCCCATTGAAGCTACATCGGGGGCGATAACCAGTGCTACCATCATCGATGGTTTTTACTTTGAAGCCACACCCACAAATAACTGGGGGGTTGGTTTTTTTGTTTCGAACGGTGCCCCAATCATTCGCAACAATATAATCTTTGGCGGTCAAGCTGGGCCTCGACATGGTCTGCATATCACTGGCGGCAGCCCGGCTGTTTACAACAATATGCTGCATGGCGGTACCGGTAGCCAAACCAGGGGCTTATACCTATCGGGCGGATTTCCCACTATTCGCAGCAATACCATCTTCGCCGGTACCGGCGCAAACAGGTTTCCTGTAATGCTTGATGGTGGCTCGGCCGGTTCTGATATTCAAAATAATGCAATATTCTGTAATGCTGGTGGGCAAGGAATACGGGAAAATACTGCAACAGCCACCCCTGCAGTAGTGAGGAACAATGCGATGCTCGATTGCCCTGCGGCTTACTTTGATTCTTCAACAGTACCTCCTGCGGCCGGTTCAATTGCCGGGGTCGCCGCCATGGAAGCCGATATCGTTGCAGAGGGACAGACAGCCAGCGGCAATATTCAGATGGCTTCACCTTTTACCGATCCCGATGGGCCCGACAATGATTATGCTACCCTGCTCGACAATGACTTCACATTTAGTAACCCGCAAACGGCAAATCTCTTGCAGGGCGGTATCGATGGCAACGCCGCAGGCTGGGGCTTCAATACTGACCTGACCGGTACGGTACGTACCAATACAACCCCGCAATCTCCCAATAATGCCAATGCCCAGGGCTGGACCATTGGAGCCTATGAAAACGACGGTGCGGCAACCATCCCCCCTACCCCTGTGTATTATACCCGTTTGTCTGGTCTTTGGAGCACTGCGACCAATTGGAGT
>JAGRNJ010000131.1 GCA_020440825.1 Leptospiraceae bacterium
ATTTTATGGTTTTTCATATCCCAGATTATTTTGACAATTTCAGAATCCATGATTTCAATTTCGAGAATTTCGTTTTCGATATTTTTAAAATTCCCGGGCAAACCGAAATACACCCCCGAGGTTTCTGAATATGCTGGACCGTATTTTAATATCTTGAAACGCCGAGACCCCATTTGCATGGTGCTTGCATCATAAGCCAGATCGAATTCACCTGCTCCGAGCCAGTCAAAGAATCCCTCGATTTTACCATCTATTTTAGTCTTTAGGAATCCATTTGGCAGGTTGCGAATACCCCCACGATGTCTTTTGCGAATACTGGCCTGAAGATTCTGCGGAGCCTCTATACCGCACAAATCACAAACATTACGCAGATGCAGTCGAAAGAGCTCGTCAAAGTCATCACTAAAGTGACTGTAAAAATCATCTCCATACCACCAGAACCAGTCGCTGCCCTCTGCCGCCAGCAGTTCAAATTCTGCTTTTTCAAGAGTTCTGGAATCTAGTGTGCTCTTTTTCTCTTCATATATTTTTTTAACCGAAACCAATAACTCCCAGGCACGGTTTTTTTCAGGGTGACCAATCCAGGTATTGAAATTTGAGTAGATCCAGCTGCCTGAAAACAGGTTCGGCAGTGATTTTTTTTCAATATTCGACTGAAAAATTTTCTCATAGGTGCAGGGTTCAATAAAACCAGATTCCCTGATTTTTCTATAGAGCATATCGAGAAAATCAAAACCGTTATTGGCATATGCTTCCCAGGCATTTTCCCCGTCGAGCATGACGCACACCACAGGTTCTTCTACATTTGACGTTTCACTGACCCTGCGTAAACGGGCAATAAAGTCATTCACTGCATTTTCTGTATCCCAGGCAGAATATGTAAAACCGATTAAGTCAGAAAGTTCGGTATCCCGAAAGAAAAAGCCAATCTTGCCGTTTTTACTGTCATAAATATATGGCGAATACAGACTGTTCTTGGTGAATTCTACTCCGCTCATATGTAATGAATTTGCCAGTATCCCTTCATCTGCCATAAGGTATTGAATACCATGGGCAGCATATACGTCTGCGGCAAATGGGGAAACACTGCCTTCTGCCGGCCAGAAACCGGTTACATTCTTCCCAAGCACTGCCTGTGCATATTTTTGACCGCGCTCAATATGCAAATGTGCATCATCTCCCATATTGGCTGGCATGCCGGGCAACGGAAGGTCAGGAACAGAAACCCGTGCGGCTTCAAAAGATTCGAGCAGAGGAATAATGGGATGAAAAAACGGAGAAGTTGTCAGTTCTATTTTATCTTCTTGCCAGGCTCGTGCGTGGGAGGGAATTATTTTATTGATAATCTGACGGCAAACCTGCAGTATATTTTCTTTGTCTTCTTTTGTGAACTTACCCTGCTTTTCGCGCAGAGACAGCAGAAAATCATTTTCGAGAAAGGCTACCTCACCCAGCCATGAAAGAAGCAGAAATGTTTGAATATCCTGTAAATCTTGTACTGATATTTTTTCACCAAGATTTCGAGCATGCAGTAGATCCCGGTAGGCAGAATTTCGCTGTATTTTTTTGGGATCCATTGAATCAAAGGCATATGTAAACAACTTTTTTTGTTCAGCCTCAGTAAGATCTTTAGAGTCTGACAGGACAATTTTCAGCAACTCATCGTTTGCAATAGATGTTTCATAATCTTGTATTTGATAAAGAAGAATCGGTACCAGATTTATTGTGACGGGAAAATCATTCTTAAGAGCAAGGTATAGCATATCATAATAATCTTTGATAGAGTGCATGAAGGTCCACGGCATTCGGTAGATAGAATTGAGAGTATCTTTGTAAAATGGCTGATGCTGGTGCCACATCAGACAAAACTTAATTTTTTTCATTTTTTCTCTTTCTTTTATTTTTTAACTTTGAAAACCGCTCGCCAATGTCTGACTCGTCGCTGAGTTTTTCAGTTTCTTTCTTTTCAGTGTCGGTCTTTTCCCTGGGTATTTTTTTGAGAGGCTGAGGGTCAATAACATCGAGCGGAGAGACCGGTTCAGGGTCATATTTTTCCCAGTCTGATTTGTTCTTATTCTGGCGGGAAAATACAGATAGGGTAATCCATCCGACTAATAAACAAATAACCCACGTTAACCAATTCTTTAAAAAGGCATTCCAGGAGAGTGCATTCCCGGAATTGATTGAATAATACTCAAAAGAGGGAAAATAAAAGTGGTAAGCCAAGATGGCAGAACTGAAGACCGAGACGAGGGCCATGACATACCGCATATTCTGTAATTGAGCCGATCACCGCGATGTCAAGTCAATTGGCAGGTCAATCTGCCGGGCATATTCTCTGGCTGTTCTTAAATCTGTCTCGGAAAATAACACAAGATCAATTTTGAGAGGATGTGCAATTTCAGATTTTTTTGCGAGAATCGTACCCAAGATCACTCGAATTCCCGACTTGGGATCAACCCCCGCAATACCACAGCCAATTGCAGGCATGGCAATATGGGTCAGTCCCAGCTCTGTACATTTTGAAATAATATTTTCAGTTGCTCGAGCGATAATATCCACACTGGAAAAGCCTGCCGGTCGCATGGTGGCTGCATGTAAAATGTACTTCGCTCGCAAATTACCCGCACTGGTAACGGCAACTTCAGAAAGGTCAATCGGCATATGCGCACTGCATTCTTCCTGTACTTTGGGCCCTGCCCGCCGGCGAATCGCGCCCGCTACCCCGGCTCCCATAACCAGAGATGTATTGGCAGCATTGACGATTGCCTCTGCCTGAACTGCAGAGACATCTCCTCGTTGAAGGCTAACATGAATCATGCCGCTGACAATACATTGCCATATGCCTATGTAAAGTATTTTCTGAATTCCCGAGAGCACTTCTCAGATTATCTGTCTTTGTTACATTAGTCTATGTTGATTATTCCCGACTCTGCTTATTCAATTAAAGGTTGACCTGAAAAGACACGAAAGTAGCGTATGCAATGGGTAGAAATCTGGTGAACCAGATTCTGGTGGTCGAAGATGATCCGATTACGCAGACATTTTATAAGACGATCATTTCCCGGGTCTATGATAGTCCCGTAATTTTTGAGAGCGCTGAAAGTGCTCGAGAGTCTCTGCAGACAACGATTTTTCCTGTAATGATACTTGACCTGATTTTGCCGGGGTTGAACGGTGTTGAATTTTGCCGGGAAATTCGGCAAGACATTGAATTCTCTGATACCTATATCATCATAATTACTTCGCGCGATGATGAGCGTGCGTTATCTGATGTGTTGTCAGCCGGGGCGGATGACTTTATTCCCAAGCCGGTAAGCGTTAAAAATCTGGAAAGTCGGCTGCAGATTGCCTGGTCAAATCACGCCAACCGGGTGGCCAGACGCAAAGCAGAAGAATTGGGTCAGTTTCTTCTGAATATAACCGACGCGAGCATTAGTGGTATGGCAGTCAGTGATGCGTCGGGAAAGATTATCTTTGCAAGCAAAGGCTTGTCTACTCTAACCGGATTATCTGTTGTAAAACTCAATGAACTGAATATACAAGATTTGAATGCGGGTAATTATCTACCGGTCTTCGATGAACAATTTCTCAAAGCTATTGATACACACCGAATCTGGCAAACCGTGGGTCGCTGCCAGACAAGATCTGGTTCAGTGTCCTGTTTTATCAGCGGCAGTCTGGTAGAAACCAAAGGTTCTGATTCAAAATATTTATTTCAAATTCTCGATATTTCATCCCAGAAACAACGGGAAGAGAGACTGCACTATCTGGTGACCCA
>JAGRNJ010000132.1 GCA_020440825.1 Leptospiraceae bacterium
TCAAGCAGCCGACGTTCTTGCAGGGACTCTCTTACAACCGGGATATCAAATTGGGCCAGGTATCGCAAGCCGCCGTGAATCAGTTTAGAAGTCGAAGAAGAGGTGCCATGCCCGAAGTCTTTACGTTCGATAAGTGCAGTTTTATAACCACGCAGGGCTGCATCCCAGGCTATCGATGCCCCGCTGACCCCACCGCCAATAATGAGAATGTCGAATTCAGTATTCTTAAATCGGTTCAAATCTCGCTTCACATTCCCAGATTTTACAGCTGAAATACACCGACAAGCGAAAGAATTGACAGTACGTGAATCTATTGCGGTTAGACTCATGTCATTTCAAGAGCTCAAGCTGCATGCCCACCTGATTGAGCAGATAAAAAAGAAAGGGTTTGAGCAACCCAGTGAAATTCAGAAAGCTACAATTCCCTCTGCATTGAATGGTAAGGATATTATTGCCTGTGCAAAAACCGGGTCAGGCAAAACCCTTGCATTTTTACTGCCGATTCTGAATGACTTCATCGAAAAATACGGGCTCGATGGCCGCTCAGAGAATTTTCCTGTTGGGCTGATAATGGCCCCTACCCGGGAATTGGCATTACAGATTTCTGAAGAAACAGAATGGCTCAGTGCAGGAGCCAAAATTCGCATTGTACCGATTTTTGGCGGGGCCGATTATGACCGCCAGAAAGCCCAGCTGCAAGATGGGGTAGACATCATTGTCGCTACCCCGGGACGCCTGATGGATTTCATGCGCTCTAAAGATGTAGACATTTCTCGAGTTGAAAGAGTTGTACTCGATGAGGCAGACCGCATGCTCGACATGGGCTTCATTGATGATGTCAAATTTATCGTTTCAAAAACAAGCGAACAGAAAAAGACATACCTTTTTTCTGCAACAATGGATTATAATGCTATTTATGCAGTCTGGAAGTGGATGGAAGACCCCGAAGAATTCCTGATTAACCCGGAACTGATTGACCATTCTAATATAAAACAGGAAGTTCTGCATCTCGGCAAAGATGAAAAAATCGGCTACCTGGTTCAGTTGATTGAAGCGACTGAATTAGAGCCGATAATTGTTTTCACCAACAGTCGACAGTTTGTTGAAGTACTGGTGAATAATCTTACATACCATAATGTGCCCGCACAGGGACTTTCATCGGTAGTAACCCAGAAAAAAAGAATTCGTGTTCTTGAAGATTTCAAAGAACGAAAATTCAGAGTCCTGGTCGCAACCGATGTGGCGAGCCGCGGCTTACATATTGAAGATGTGCAGCTTGTTGTGAATTATGATATACCTCAAGACCCTGAATCTTACGTACATCGTATTGGCCGCACTGCCCGAGCAGGAAAAAGCGGTCAGGCTTTGAGCATTTGTTCTGAGATGGACTATGATGATTTTGGTAAACTCGAGCGCTATTTGAAGTATAAAATTCCGGTTGTTTCACCAGAAGAGCGGTTTATTGAGAATCTGTCTTTTCTCAAGATTGTGCGGGCCCCGGCAGGCAACCGGGATGAACGCGAATCACGGTCATCGAACCAGAGACCAAATCGCAACCAGAATAACTCTCAGGGAAGTCGCCGCGAAAACTTTCAAAGAAACACCCCAGAAAAACGACCGCCAAGAGAACGCAATGAACAGCGTAGACCACAGAACGATAGAGTTCCCTATGAAAAACGGCAGCGAACAGAGCGTGTACATTCTGCGGCAGATGATCAGCCTTCTGAGATTCGCGTTATCAATGTGGCAGGAAACAATCCCAAGAAAGGTTTTTTTGCAAAATTGCTTTCATGGGTAGGCATCGGCAAAAAAGAAAAGCCGGTACCGCAAATTTCAGCCCGTACACTTGCCCATATTGAAAAAGAAAATCAGGAACAAAAACGGCCAAACCGAAACAACCGGCATCGTGGTCAGCGACCCGGACAGCGTGGTCCTCGTCAAGGGCCGAGACCAGAGAAAAACGGGGACAGCCAGCGAGCAGAAGCTAAAACACCAGAGTCGACTGAAAGAACAGGTGGCAATAAAAACAAACGTCGACGCAGACCAAGGCACAAAAAGCCATCCGCCGAACAGTAATCTATGCTCGGAATTGCAATTCTGGGCTATTTAACTGTTACCATAACCATAGGCGCGTTTGCCTCTAAATTTGTAAAATCATCGAATGACTATGTGCTGGCAGGTCGACGACTGCCAATGATGCTTGCGACTTCAGCTTTGTTCGCGACCTGGTTTGGTTCTGAAACGATTTTAGGTTCTTCAACTCGTTTTGTCGAACATGGCATTCTCGGCGTGATTGAAGAACCATTTGGTGCTGCACTTTGTCTAATACTGATAGGACTATTTTTTGCACGACCTCTTTACAGATTAAATCTGATAACGTTAAGTGATTTTTTCAGAAATCGCTTTGACCGTCGCACTGAAATTCTGGCCAGTCTTTTTTTGATTCCTTCTTATTTCGGATGGATTGCAGCACAATTGATTGCTCTGCAGGTGATTCTGGAATCTGTTACAGGCTGGGGTTCTCTGACCTGTCTGGCAGCAGGAACCGCTTCGGTGGTTTTTTATACTTATGTGGGAGGAATGTGGGCAATTTCGATAACAGATTTCATGCAGACGATTGTCATTATATTGGGGCTGGGTTACTTTGCATGGTATTTCTCGAATGAAGCAGGTGGAATAGAATCGGTTATCTCAACCACCGGGCAGGGTTTTTTTCGTTTTTATCCCAAAGCCGAAAGCATAGAAATTTTATCCTATATATCTGCATGGATGATTATTGGCCTTGGCAGTATACCACAGCAGGATATTTTTCAAAGAGTAAATTCTGCCCGCAGCGAAACTGTCGCAGTGAGATCTTCTCTTATAGCCGGTTTTGCTTATTTGACGATAGCGATGCTGCCATTGTTTACCGTATTGGCTGCCCGGGCTGCGTATCCTGATTTATCGGGTTTAGCCGATAAGCAACAGACGTTGCCACAAGCTGTGCTTCTGCATGGGGGGCTGGCCATTCAAATAATTTTCTTTGGTGCCTTAACCTCGGCAATTTTAAGCACAGCTTCAGGTGCTATTCTCGCACCGGCTACGGTGTTGGGAGAAAATCTGATTCGACCTCTGCTCAAAAATGTAGATGATAAAAGAATGCTCAAAATATATAGATATTCAGTTTTGAGTGTTGCATTTGCCTCAGTAATATTTGCCTTATTAGGTGAATCTATCTTTGAATTGGTATCTCAATCATCTGCACTGAGTCTGGTTTCTTTGTTTATTCCCTTGACATTCGGGCTTTTTACGAAATGGGCAAATTCCCGTGGGGTAGCTTTTGCAGCTACATCTGGAATGGTGGTATGGTTATATTTTGACTTTGTAAACCCGGATTTGGTTCCTGCGGTGATACCGGCACTGCTATGCAGTTTTCTGGGATTGCTGATTGGCAGTTTCTTTCAAAAGAGAACAGAAAGTGTAGCAATAGATTAAGGAATCTCTGAAAAACTGAAAGTTTTGAAGATATTCCTGAAAACATGGATGTTTTCCCGCGCGTTTAGCGCGGA
>JAGRNJ010000133.1 GCA_020440825.1 Leptospiraceae bacterium
GGCCCCCTCGCTGCGGTAAATCAACTTGCAAGCAAGTTGCTCTACCTGCGCTACCCCCGGGAGCGCAGCTCTACAAAATATAAAGTCTGCAAAAACCTGAGCAGCGCAATGCATCCCCCCCCTATTCCCAGCGTATCTTAGGACACTTTTTAGAGAGCATTGCTTTTACCTCATCAGAGTTACTGTAAATAAAATCTGCCTCATAAGGGTCTCCGGCCCGGGGTTTCATAAAGTTGGTGATCTTGATTTTACACTTATTCTGAAAGCCATCGGTCACTGTAACTGTGCGATGCATCTGGCTTACCGGAATCTCTCCCATGCGAAAACCGTAATCGACAACCACTTTGCCCGGTTGAGGTGTTATTTCAACCCCACCCTGCAAAGGAATCATGGTATCAATATGTGCAACCGGCTGGCTGCTGACATTAAACCCTTCGAGAGAAAGAATGCTGGTGGTCTTGTTTACCCTACCCTTTACCCCATAGGGTGTAGTGAAGTCAATGAATCCCTCGGAATCAGGTTTCGAGAAAGAGCCCTTTGTCGATTCAAAAGGCAAGAGGTGAAATGAGCGGCAGCCTATCGACTGGGAAGCACGGGGTTTATCTCCTGTTGAAATGAAAACATGGGTCATCCCATTTGCATACAGCATGAAAGATCGATCCCGTTCTTGATTGGCTGAATAAAATTCAAATGAATTCTTAATATTCATAAAACAACCAGCACGATCAGAGTAAGACATATTGATGTCGATCATATCAAAGGTTTTATTACCCTTGCAATTCGACTGAGCAGAAAGCATATTCGATTGAATCAAAGCTGAAGTTGCTAACACTAAAACACTGAATAATAAAGCACGTACTCTTGTTACCACATTTACCTCACAAACTAACAGAATTATCGCCGGCAGCTCATAGAGTGTATATTGAAAACTCCCGATGATTTACCGTTACTCTCTTTCCATACCCCATTTGACAGAGCTTTCATTTTGTCGAGCGGTTGTTGCCATAGAATATCACCGGCATAGTCATAGCTCGCGCCTTTGAGACTTCCCGTTGTATACACTGTTCGCACATTACACTGACCTTCTGCACAACTTCCCGAAATAACTGCGTTCCCATATTCATCTTTCAATGTTCCCTTAAGGTTGAGGGCCCACAGACCACAGCATTCCTGGATTTCAGTGATCTGCCATCGAATATTGCCGCCTTTTGTGCGACTGGCATCTGTGAACCATTTTCCCTGCCAGACACATTTTGAAGATGGCATTTCCTGTGCATAGGTTATGGAATTCCATAACAGGATCGCCAGAATTGTCGAGCAGAAAGCCATCCGCCCTGTACTTATGCCTTTTATGATGTTATTCATATTTTTTTGACGGATCGATTTTTTCAAAAGTTCATTTTTTTTGATAATCTGTGAAACAAAACAATAAAAAATTGGTATATCCAGATATGAAGTGTGAGAGAGCAATTCCAGGAACAGAAATCATCGTAGACCGTATTTGGGAGGTGCGGATAGAGTTTGATATTTGGCGGGGTATTCAAGAAGCTGCGAAACTCAATGACTGCACTTTCTCATGGGTTGTTCGCTGGTGTATTTTTTCGGCGCTCAAAACTAAAGACCGGAAAAGTTTTAAAACCGCTGTTATGGAATTACACAACAGAAGAAACTTGGGGGCTGCAAAACGAGAATCCCATCATCGTTTCTCCCTTTGACTGTACGGAGAAGACGAAAAAAACCTGAAACTCATGGCAATCCTATATGAAGTATCCGTAACGAGCATTATTTTGGCTGCGTTGCAATTATACTTGTATTGTTTAGAGCAAAAGAATATCAGCAAAGAGGAACTTTTCAAGTCTGGCATCAAGATTGTTGCTCTGTGCAGACCAGAGATTTCAGAAGGCCAGGAATTTTTCAAACAGTTTCAATTTACAATTTCATTCTTTAGAGCTGAATCATTCAAGCCCAGAGAATAAGCAGAATTTTCAGTTTCTCAAATCTCATTGTTTGAATTCCCTAATCTCTTTTGGTACCATCGCAGGCTTTCCGGTTTTAAAATTGATCCAGAGTATATCTGCTTCTGCTTCACAGGCGAGCTCATTCTGCTCATTGAACATCCTGCAACCCATGGTAAAACCCCGGGATCCGCTTTTAGTAATCGTAAGTTGAATCTCAAGTGTATGCGGGAAACGTACCTGTTTGCGGTATTTGAGTTCCTGGCGGGTCAAGATAACCCCTTCGTCTGCAGGTTTCCCGGGATCATCCCAGAACGCATGCTTTGAAAAAAATGTCGCCCTTGCAGACTCAAAATAACGGGCATAAACAACATTGTTCAGGTGTCCATAGGCATCCATATCGCCCCAGGCGACCACCTGTTTCATGGTAAAAGTTGACATACGTTGTAGTGTAGAACGATGACCAGCGGTCAAGCCGAGGTGCGTTATCTGGCCGCTTGAAAACTTGACGGCATGTATCGCCTTGTACTTTAATCCGGAATCTGGCAGATACTTTTAACCTGCGAGAAACTTAAGGAGAACACAATGCCTTTTACCGAACGAATTTACAATTTCAGTGCAGGCCCGGCAACTTTGCCTACTGAAGTACTTGAAACTGCCCAAAAAGAATTTCTGAATTATGGGAATACCGGTATGTCAATCATGGAGATGTCTCACCGCTCGAAAGAGTATGAAGATGTCAATAATCGTGCAGAAGCGGCGGTAAGAAAACTGTATGACGTACCTGAAAATTATAACATCATGTTTATTCAAGGCGGGGCCTCGTTGCAATTTTCAATGGTCGGGATGAACCTCGCCAAAGAAGGTAAGCCGATCGATCTTATTCAAACCGGTGCCTGGACTCAAAAAGCAGAAAAAGAACTCAAAAAGATTTCTACAGTCAATATTTCTGCCAACACTGAAAGTGAGAATTTCATGCGTCTGCCGACGAAAGAAGAGATGAAATTTTCTGGCGATGCTTCTTTTGTCTATATGTGCTCGAACAACACTATTTTCGGAACCGAGTACACCGAGTATCCCGATACCGGCAGTATCCCTTTGGTTGCCGACATGTCTTCAAACATACTCTCAAAGCCGGTTGATATTTCAAAATTCGGACTCATCTTTGCAGGGGCACAGAAAAACATAGGACCTTCGGGCGTAACTTTGGTAATTATCCGAAAAGATCTGGCAGAAGCTGCTCCATCTAATCTGCCCAGTATGCTGCAGTATAAAATTCATGCCAAAGAAAAATCTTTGTACAACACTCCGCCGACCTTTGGCGTCTACATGATCATGCTGGTTACAGAATATTTGTTGAAAAAAGGCGGATTGCCTGCAGTCGCAAAGCATAATACTGACAAAGCGAAGTTATTGTATGACACAATCGATGGTCTTGATTTTTACTACTGCCCAGTAAAAGCAAATCGCTCGCTTATGAATGTCAACTTCCGCATCAAAGACAATAATGAAGAACTCGAGAAGAAATTTGTCAAAGAAGCGGAAGCAGCCGGGCTCTCTGGCCTTAAAGGCCACCG
>JAGRNJ010000134.1 GCA_020440825.1 Leptospiraceae bacterium
ACTATCTTAAAACGACTTATAGCCGCCTCTGCCCCTATTTCACCTAACGTTGGATTTACGAGAAGTTTTGGCGGCGCACTATGTCAAATCTTTAATTACGGCAAATGCATATTCAGCCGCCAAAATTTGCCCGAAGCGCCTCGCGAGCCCGGCAAAACACACCTCACGGTGTGCCGGGCGCAGCGATCTTCGGCGCGCAGGGCCGAGCACCCGAGGAGCTACGGCACCGCAGGGAGCGCAGCTCGTAAATCTTGTTGTCTGACGTTGTTGCGCTTGTAAGGCCGCGCACGGATGCGCGGACGGCATTCATATTAAAGCCAGCCCCTGAACACTTACATTCTGCCTAATCCGCCATCTTAGACGTGCTGGTCAATCAAGATTGTATTGCCATCGGGGTCAACAATCGTAAAACTGGCCGGACCAGTAGTTTTCTCATCTGCCTCAGACGTGAGTGCAATGCCGTTGGATCGTATTGCTTTTTGCAAATCTCGGACATCAGTGAACTCCGTTAAACGCGCAGCGTTATGATCCCAGCCCGGATTAAAGGTTAGGATATTACTTGGAAACATGCCCTGGAAAAGACCGATTACGGTGCTTTCGTTCTTCATAATTAACCAGTTCTGATCAATATCACCGTGAAATATCGCGAAACCCAGTTTTTCATAAAATGCTTTCGAGGCTTTTATATCTTTCACACTCAAACTAACCGAAAAAGCGCCTAGTTTCATATATTCTCCTTTTGTTCTTTTTCTTGCAGCATTTCTATGCCCGAAACATTCATTGTACTTTAGCCTCGCATGTCTATCTGCTTTCGACCTGTCAACTATTTTATAGGAATCATGCAGGGGAAATGAATCTCATTTGTAAACAAGCGCTCGCAAGGATGCGAGCGGATAACTGTTGCGCAACAATGTCAGACAACGTCCCAGGTTAGACGAAGCCATGCGGCGCGTGCGACGCCATGGTTTGTCGAAACCCGCACATACAGTAGATCACGCCCCTTCGGGGCGTCAAGTAAAATGAATAGAAAGTGCTCAGCTTCGCTTGGTATGCAACTAAGGGTGAGACCGAACGAATGGGGTTGGGGCCCCATGAGTGAGCGTCTGAACCTGAGTTAGGCGCTTGCGATTGGTTAGTAGTACGGGTCTGATTTGCATTCTTCAGTCTTTTGTAATTCTTCAAATGTTATATTCGTTCGAATATATTCGTTACCTCGAATTTCAATTTTATCATTACCGATAATTTTCAATTGATGTACAACCACTGTATCTGATTGATCCAAATCCGAATATTTAATAATATTATTTTCGATCGATTCAATCTTCTGAAAATATCCCGGATAAGCATTTAAACAATCTTTCCGAGAAATATCATTGTCACTAATGACCATAATGTAATTGGCATTTTTAGGTAAGATCCAATTCCCATGTAGGGCCTTTGGAAACTTTAGATTCGAATTATTATTTGATGTAGATTGTAGAAATCCACCGAATACCCAACCTTCATATTGATTCCATTTAATTTTGCTCCATTTGCCATTCTTACCTGAAATTGATATTAAATCGCCTTTCTCTTCAATGAACTGAACTTCAGATTTATCCGGAATTGTCACTATTCTGTTCCCGTCTACAGATGGCTTGTCTCTCATACGCAATCCGCCTTCCGCTGAGATAAACATTGTCTTAGCAGATGATCCTGTATTTACTTCATGTATAGATGAAGCAGAGTCTGAGCTTGTCTCGGAACCATTCTTATCCTTGCATAAGAATAAAAATGGAATCAATAATAGAGACCCGTATATAAAATATCTATTCATTTATTTCTCCCCTTGTCAAGGTTGTATTAAACCAAAATCGCTTGCGCCTAACGTCCCGGTTTAGACGACGTTTGCTGCCGCAGGGCGTTCAGCCCAAGGTGGCAAATGTGTCAAAACCCGTCTACACGGTTAACCCGGCCTTTCAGGCCGGCAACTGAAATTTTTACCTTGGCGACCTCACTTCGCTTGGTATTTCTAAAAGGGTTTTGACCTAGGACGGCGGGGTTGGGGCCCCGCCGCCCGCAGCGTCTGAAACCGAGTTAGGCGTGTTCAGCACAATCAGTATTTTTTGGGAAAATATTCTTTTCCAGCTTGCCATAAGTATTTATCAAGTTCTTTGAGATTAAAGTCATTTAGAGAGTAGTAGTTCTGAAATTTCTTTAAAATATTTTTATATTTTGAGTAATCTCTGAGCTCATATTTATAAAATTTGTAGAACTTGTCCCTTCTTTTAAAATACATTAATAATTTTTCTACAAAACTATCGAATATCGGGTACAGTACCGGTTGATGATGACTGCAATATTTTGTAGCGAAGGAATAAAAGTTAATACTTTTATCAGTCGATACGGTTACATTTGCAATTTCATTAACCAAAGATAAATCTCCGGATTGTAATCGTGCGTCAATATTGAGGGCTACAATGTGCTTTGCTACTAAGAATGGTGAAAAAATATTTGTGCTATAAAAATCATTTAATGAACAGACCTTTATCAGCACATCATTCATATCATTGTTTTCTGGATAGGTTTCTTTGAAAAGCTTAGTAAGACTACTTTCTTGTAAGACATAATTTTCTAAATTTTCCCAGTTTTCAAGATATTTTCGAATTATATTTTTTGTTGGCCTTTCTATATTCATATTTGCTCTTTTTCGGCTAAATAAAAACTCTTAGTAATTCAGAATGACAAATCCCACACGTAGATAAAGAACCACTATATTTGTATAAAAAATATTTGAATAATGCGGAATAAATCAACCATGGTTCAATATTGTACTGATGAACAACGTTTTGTGGGACTTTTTGAGCAACCAGAGCCAATAGGTCCACCACCACAATAACTGCATTTTCCCGCTTTCGGAACAACACATTTTCCGCTAGGACTTTTTGAACAGCCACTGCCGGCTGGACCACCTCCACAATAGCTACATTTTCCTTCTTTGACAACTACACATTTTTTAGTTGGACTTTTTGAACAACCTGAACCGACAGGTCCGCCACCACAATAGATACATTTAGACATATTTTCCTCCCATAAATGGACATTTAATAACCAAGAGAATCATAGACATGATAAGCACGTTTTTATTATTTTGTGCGTTACGCCTAACGTTCAAGGTTAAACGACCCATGCGGCGTGTGCGCCGCCTTGGGTTGTCGACACCCGGATACAAAATTGATCACGCCGCTTCGCGGCGTCAAGCAAAATGAAT
>JAGRNJ010000135.1 GCA_020440825.1 Leptospiraceae bacterium
AACCGATTCATTCTCAAGTTATGTTCGCAATATCAAAAATGTTTGTACACACGAACAGGTATCAATGATAGGGTTAACAAGCTTAAAAAGAAAAGAGGTAGTGATGTCATTTGCACAACTTTCAATGGGAAAACAATCGATTACACAAAACGGGGCACTCGGCTACGGAGCAATGGGTTTGACCGCGTTTTACGGTGCGCCATCAAGCGATGAAAAAGCCGCCCAGATACTAAAGGCTGCTTATGATGCCGGCTGCCGGCACTATGATACAGCAGAAATTTATAAATCGGGAAACCCGGTAGCTGATAACCCAAATGATATTTACAATGAAACTGTAATCGGGAAGTTTTTAAAAAATCTTTCCCGCGATTCATTCACAGTCGGCACAAAATTTTTACCGATGAAATGGCAAAATAAATCTGACTACAACACTGTAAAAACTGCACTGACAAATTCACTGAATCGCCTGGGGCTTGATTATGCAGATATTTACTACTCCCACCGGGTGGCATCTTTAGAAAATGCGAAAGAATTTGCCCATAGTGCAAAACGTTTGCAAGAAGAGGGACTCATCAAGCACATTGGTTTTTCTGAAATTATCGGTAAATGGCTCAAAGAGTGTTATGCGATTACACCAATTGCTGCCGTTCAGCAGGAATGGTCATTGATCACTCGCTCACTTGAAGATGAACTGCTTCCCGTATGTTCTACTTTAGGTGTAACGATTGTGGCTTATTCGCCCCTCGGTCGAAATTTATTGAGCGGAGTAATCACCGAACCACCCAATGACTGGCGCGCCAGCCTGCCCCGCTACTCTCCTGAAAACCTCAAAAAGAATAATGAACTGGTCAAAGAAGTAGAAGCTATTGCAACCAGGCACAATTGCACAGCCGCACAACTTTCTTTGGCCTGGTTATTTCACAAAGCAAAAGAGAAAAATGTTCAGGTATTGCCAATACCGGGTACAACAAAAATAGAAAATTTATTATCGAATCTGGGAGCGACACAGATTTCAATCACTCCAGAAGAAATGCTCATTCTCGAAAAAATTGGCAGTAAAGTTTCGGGTAACCGGGCAGATGACGGATACATGCAATCAGGAATTGAGGGCCATTTGTCTAAAGAGCATTAAGCTTTAATCCCATTGCCATCGTAAACCAAGGTGGGCGTATTCATCGAGTCCCGATTCAGCACTAATGAAAATTAACTCACGGGTAATAGCCTGCCAGATTAACATTCGATCAAACGGTTCAGAATGAATATGGCGGGGAACATTTCGAAAACCAAGGGCGTCGTTTTCGCTGATTGTAATTTTATCAAAGTTCTGCTCTAACGCACCTTGCAAAAAATCTTCAGGTGCAAGGTTACGCAGCTTCAATTTTCCCAGTGAAAACTTCAGTGAGATTTCCCAAAGGCTCACAGTGCTGAAGCAGACTCTGGTTTCGGGGTTTTCAAGTAGCTTGCGGGTTTTACTGGGAATTTTTTTGGGCTCAGTGAGAGACCAGATCAAAGAATGTGTATCAAGAAGAACTTTTTTCATTGAGTCCAAGAAACTCTAAATCAGTCATTTTGAAATTATCTTCAAATACAACTCTACCCCGTTTCTGCAGAGCACCGAGTGTTCGTGGTTTTGCAGGGGCAATGGCCTTGCGATACTTCTCATAGGGTACCAAAACAGCAATTTTTTCTTTTTTGCGACCGTAACCCAGAATCACATCTTCGCCCTGCCGCACTTTATGCAAAACTTCAGAGAAATTTGCCTTAAAATCGGCGACGACGAATATTTCACTCATGTTAATATGTTACGATGAATATGTCAACTTGTCAACTTAATTTCAATCTGTTCGATTTCAATCTTCGATACCGAAATTCGCACAACCTTGTCTCGGGCTCTGCCCCTGCCCGGCACAAACAAGACGGTTCATCCCCACATACGTGGGGAATAGTTTTGAGAAAAGTGCTATTGTTATACATAGCACGGTTCATCCCCACATGCGTGGGGAATAGGAGTTAACAGTGCCGAACCGTTCGTCCTGAATCGGTTCATCCCCACATGCGTGAGGAATAGTATTTCTCGCCATACTCGCCCACGGCGTAGTACGGTTCATCCCCACATGCGTGGGGAATAGGGGATGCCCTGTTCGAGCTTCTTTTTCGTGCCCGGTTCATCCCCACATGCGTGGGGAATAGCGATTGCTTGCTAGACTAATCCGTGTAAACACCGGTTCATCCCCACATGTGTGGGGAATAGTCTGCCGGTTTAAATGCAACCTCCATAACTTGCGGTTCATCCCCACATGCGTGGGGAATAGTAAACACACTTTACGAATTGTGTCTTTGCCTTCGGTTCATCCCCACATGCGTGGGGAATAGTAAGGCAGACCAGAATCTACAGACTCCATGTACGGTTCATCCCCACATGCGTGGGGAATAGTGCTGCATTGTCGAACACACGTTGACTGGGAGCGGTTCATCCCCACATGCGTGGGGAATAGTACAAGGCCAGAACGATTTACAAAATGGATAACGGTTCATCCCCACATGCGTGGGGAATAGGCATAGACTGCCCTAAATTGGCCACGCCGATTCGGTTCATCCCCACATGCGTGGGGAATAGTTTGACATCAATTCACGCATGGCCCCCATGGCCGGTTCATCCCCACATGCGTGGGGAATAGGTTGTTGAAGTAAATCTGCTACATCTTGAAACCGGTTCATCCCCACATGCGTGGGGAATAGTTTTCTGGCAGGGCAGAAATCGAAAAGTATGCCGGTTCATCCCCACATGCGTGGGGAATAGCTCGCGATAGATGCGGCGCACGACCTCGGCTTCGGTTCATCCCCACATGCGTGGGGAATAGTGACAAAGTTCAATATACCTTATCAAACCTATCGGTTCATCCCCACATGCGTGGGGAATAGTTCTGGATGTGGGAGGGATGGTGCTTTTCTTTCGGTTCATCCCCACATGCGTGGGGAATAGTGCCGTCAATATCTTTTGACCCCGGTCAGTTTCGGTTCATCCCCACATGCGTGGGGAATAGTCGGCC
>JAGRNJ010000136.1 GCA_020440825.1 Leptospiraceae bacterium
TATAGAGAATACCCGGAAACTGGGTTTTTGTTTCATAAATAATACATTTTTTTTAGGTATGAAAATCCATACCTAAAAATTAGTATTCTGATAGTACCAAATTTCGGATAGAACCGGCTGGAACAGGCAAAGAATCCCCGCTGTGAATTGGAGTCTGTTTTTCGGCCAATAGCTTCTGTATCCAGTTCGGTAAGGACATTAAAGAGAAATGTGTGTCCGCATTATAAAACTGCAAATCGGGTAAACTAAACTTCTCAATTCGACTCTGAATGGTTGATTTATCAATTTTTAGCGGGTCGATTGAGTTTGAGGCAAACGCATATCCCCACAAGGTTCCATAGAAGGGCACATAATTCGTCATGGGCCTTACGATACTGAACACTTCTTTTAAGGTATAATAAAGTTTACTGAACAGTTCAGGTCGAGTAACCGGAGATTCAATATGCAACCCGATTGAACCCCTTTCTGTTAAAAGATCTCTGATTGCTGAGTAAAATTCAACTGTATAAAGCTCGATTGAAGGTCCGAATGGATCAGTAAGGTCTATAAAAACCTGATCGAACTTCATCGGTGCATTTTTTACATATTTAATACCATCCTCAATTCTTAATTCAAATTTCGGATGGTCGAATGTGTTTTTACAGATTTCTGGGATATATTGCTTACAAGCATCAACAACTCCGCCATCCAGTTCTACCATCACTACCTTTTCAATGGTCGGATATTTTAATATTTCCTCAGCGGCTCCGCCGTCCCCACCGCCAATCACCAAGGCTGTTTTAGGCCCATCAATTGACATTCCTGGAACATGCGCTAATGGTTCATGATACAAAAATTCATCTTTTTCAGAGGTTTGGAAGACACCATCGAGACGTAGCATTTTGCCAAAACGAGGAGTTTCATGAACCTCAAGGTCTTGAAACTTTGTTTTCCCTTCATACAGAACTTTTCCACTTTTGAAAAAATAGCCCATTTCAGGGTTTAATGTTTCGATGAGCAGGTCTGGTCTGAGTTTAAGGTTCTCTGTTTTGATATTTGGTTGTTCTGAAGGCATATTTAACTCCGGATTAATAAGTGTATCCAGAATTCATTGCAGCAATATAGTGAAAAGAGGTTCTTTTGGTTGACATATTACAAAGATATATAAAATTTTTCTATGGCGCTTACCCCATCAAACATGGTTCCTTTGAGAACAACTGCACCTGAATTTAATCTTCCAGATGCGATTTCAGGTAAAATTATTCAATTTCGTGCACTTAAAGGGAAAAATGGTACAGCAGTGGTATTTATTTGCAATCATTGCCCTTATGTAATTCATATTCGTGCGGAATTAGTCAAGTTGCTCAACTCATATCTTCGTAAAGGTGTAGGTGCCGTTGCAATAAATTCAAATGATGTACAAAATTATCCCGATGATTCCCCTGAGAATATGAAACAGCTTGGACTCAGGTTAGGGTTTGATTTTCCATACCTGTTTGATGAGTCTCAAGTTGTGGCAAAGGCCTATAATGCTGCTTGTACACCAGATATTTATCTTTTTAATGCGGATGACAAACTTTATTATCGGGGTCAATTCGATAATTCAAGGCCCGGGAGTAAAAACCCTGTAACGGGTATGGATTTTCAGACCGCGCTAGATAATTTACTCGCTTTAAAACCCCCTCCGGACCCGCAAATCCCCAGCATGGGTTGCAATATAAAGTGGAAAAAATAATTAACTGCGAATTTTTTTCACCAGGTCAAGGTTCTTGCGCATTACCTCGACCAGATCAAAATCTTTGGGAGTAAAAATCTGGTCAACCCCCATGGAGGTTAGCTCATCAAAATCACCTTCCGGAATAATCCCTCCAACGGTGATTGCTATTTTGCCTTTTGCAGAGTTTTTCTCTAATAGATCTAAAAATTGAGCCACCAGCTCTTTGTGAGATCCCGAAAGAATTGACAGGCCAACAATATCGACATCTTCTTCGATTGCTGTCTGGGCAATCTCTTCAGGGGTTAAACGTATGCCTGAATAGATTACATCAAAACCTACATAACGGGCTGCAACTGCAATCATCTCTGCTCCATTGCTGTGTCCATCGAGGCCGGGTTTGCCTACCAGAAAGCGAGGCCGGTAACCTTTTTTTTCTTTGAATTCTTCAATTTCCTTACGCAATGCATCGACAGAGTTTTCACTCAAAGTCAGTTTTTGACCTTCAACCCCGGTTAAGGGTCGATATTCACCAAAAATCTCTCTGAGCGCATCACTCCATTCGCCGGTGGTCACCATTGCTTTTGCACACTCTATCGAGGCGGGCATTAAATTTTTATTCTCTCGAGCATCGGCTTTTAATTTGTCCAGGGCTGCAAGTGCCCGGGCGGAGTCTCGTTTTCCCTTGATTTCTGCAAGTAGCTTCAAGGTTTCTTCAGCTGCAGAGGTATCTACTTTGAAGATTCCCGAATCATCACCTTCCAACAAGGGGGAGGGCAATCCTTCTGTGTATTTATTTCTTCCGACAACGGTTATCTCTCCGGTCATGATTTTACTGAGTCTTTCTGACTGGGATTTAACCAGTTGAGATTTCATGTAGCCGGTTTTAATAGCTTCAATTGCTCCACCCATATCCAGTATATTCTGGATTTCTGCTCTTGCTTTTTCTTTGAGATCACTGACTTTTGCTTCAACAACTTTTGATCCTTCAAAAAGATCTGGATACTCAAGCAAATCCGTTTCATAGGCTAAAATCTGCTGCAGTCTTAATGACCATTGCTGATCCCAGGGGCGGGGCAGCGACAAGGCTTCATTCCATGCTGGCAATTGTAAAGCTCTGCAGCGGGCATTTTTTGACATCGTCACACCCAGGGTTTCAATCAAAATTCGCCATGCATTATTTTCAGGTTGTTCTTCGGTAAGACCCAATGAGTTTACCTGCACCCCATAGCGG
>JAGRNJ010000137.1 GCA_020440825.1 Leptospiraceae bacterium
AAGTGCATGGAGGGACTTTTTCAGAGGTTACTTAAGAATAAACAAATAATTAAGATTCAGGAACCCCCCACAGATAACCAGCGAGCGACAAGGAAAGTATCATTTCATCTTTCTGCAATTTAAGTTTTTCCAGATTACTTTGAGAGTTCGATAGAGAAGTTGTAAAAAAGGGATCAAACGATCGCAAATACCTTACCTCAGCTCGAACCATAAGTTCAGGCACTGGCTTAAAGTCGACTCCCACAGAGGTACCCAGTACCTGAAATGCCGCTTCTGATTCATAATAGGGAGTTGCCAGCAACCGTAAATTACGACGCACAAAAATATTGCGACGATCGTCATAGCCTTCGAGTCGAAGAGAGACCGCCCACTGTGAATTAAAAATATACTGGCTTATGAATGAGAAACCGCCAAACCCGAGCGCTTTTTGATTTGCCCTGTACTGATCTTGTTCTGCACCAATGTCAAGAGTCAGCTTGAAATTCAAGTCTTTTGTTAAGTCATAGCCAAGCCAGAAATTATGAAAATAGCGCACGCTTTCTGTATTCGAGCCCACCCCAAAATAAGAATTTGAATTCAAGCTTAAACTTGAAAAGGGCATATATGAAAACATCCATCCGCCGGCTGGCCCATACCCCACGATTTTCTGCCAGCCATTCATAAATACAAGTTTGGCTGTCAGCTTTGCTGACTCATAGCCTAATCGAATCTGATTCTGGTAGTAAGGCGAAAGATCACCGATTAATGAACGCGTCAAAGTAGGTAAATCAAAATGTATAGCACCTTCGTTGCCAATATGAGACTCAAAAAGGCCCGCATCAAGCCAAATGTTTTCGAACAGCTTAAAACCGAGATGCGCCCTTTCCAGTAATGCATTTGATGTAGCTTCATTGGCATAATTCACCCGAACATAATACCCTCCGTGAATTCCCAGACCGGCCCGCCATTTATTTTCATCGCGCAGAAAACGAAACATCGCATAGTTTACGGTCACTTCATTTAAATTAACCGGCTGGGTTGTGTAAGACGAGTCTCGCACACTGCCCTTGAAGGTCGGTACATTTGCAATATGGGTATCGCCATAAACCTGAATCTGTTGCAGAATACCTTTGCGATTTTCTTCTGACGCCAACGATACACCCGATACAGCGGCAATCAGAAATAATTTCTTTAAGGTAAATCGTCTCATTATACCGGGCAAATCTGCCTTAACAGATTGTAAATCTGAAATCTTCAGCTAATGTTACAACAATAACCTGCTAATTTGTAAATTCAATGAGTCGGGGCCCCAGCTCCGCAGCAATGTTTCCTACAGTGCTAGCCCTCCGCTTGCTGTATTTACATTGTAAATTGTCAAGTCACCTGCGGTTAAAATTTTTGAATTCCAAAAGATAGTTACTCTTTTCATTCAGTCTTATACTTTGTTTGTAGACTCGAAATTTCTTTTCTAAAAATGTCAGAAAACTGTAGATTGAACTGGTAAAAAAAACAATCTTATGTTGTAGTATGCCTTTACCTCCCGTCTCATCTTGTTAACTCAATGTTAATATAAAGACGTGTTCGGATGGTAAAATGAAAACAATCATTATTTATATTTCTCTACTGCTTTCGGCTATCTTCCTTATGAATTGCCAGAATGATGAGGGTAGCTCTGCTGCTTCAGGGTCATCAACAACCCAGTATGCCTTTGTCACCAGCTTCATTTTTAATGCAGCCAGTGGTCAAGTGATTGTCTTTCGCAAGAATGCAGATAACTGCGGGTTCACCCAGCTTGCAACCTATGCAGTAGGTCGAAATGCGTTTGACTTGGCCTATGATTTTGACGGGTTTCTCTATGTAGGCAATGATGGTGACGGCGATGTATCCATGTTCAGCTTTGATAAGTCGAATGGAACCCTTACTGACCGGGGGCGGGTCAATCAGTCAAGCAATGGCGATGCTTCCGTGCCTTATGGAATTGCAATTCATCCCTCGGGATTCGTGTACATTGCCGATGGCTCAAGGTCGGGTAGTCTAACGGGCAGTATCGGGCTTTTCAATCAAAACTCGACCACCGGTGTATTGACCGCACAAACTCCTGCCTTTTTGAATACTGGCGGTCAGATGTACTTTCCGGTTTTGAGTACTAATGGTAACTATCTCTATGTCACACGGTACGACACTGATCAGGTCTATCAGTACTCTGTGAATTCGTCTACAGGTGCCCTTTCTGCCCTCGGTACTGCAACGATTGCTTCGGGAAATCAACCCTGGGAGATTGTGGCTCACCCTTCAGGCAATTATATCTATGTGACAAATCATGATGCTGATAATTCCGGCACAGATTCCATCAGCCAATATTCAATCAACTCATCTACAGGCCAATTGAGTCAGATTGCAACTGCGGTTACTTCTGGCAACAACCCTATCGGGTTGGCGGTGAATCAAAATTTTCTGTTTGCAGGTTCTTTTGGCAATAACGTCGGCACAGTTTCAGGTGGGGTCTATGGTTATTCGATTAACCAGTCAACCGGTGCTTTAACTGCGACCGCACAGGGCAGTGTTGCGCTGGCTGCGCCCGGGGTGTATGGCTTGCAGCTTGACCGGGATGGCCGCTGCCTGTATGTGGCACGTTCGAATTACAATACAACATCTGCAGGCGGAGACATAACGATATACAATGTTAATACAACGACAGGCGAATTAACATTGCATGGGAATATCGCTGCGGGGAACGGACCCCGGTTTATTAAGATGGCCTGGTAACGCCTTCGCTCTGGGTATACCGGTTTCAAAAACCCATTGCAGGAGCGAATTTTTCAATGCATTGGGTGTCAAAAATATAAATTATTATATTTAATGAATCATAAATGATTATTCTTATATAATTAGTTCTCTGCGCTGTCGTGCCTGAT
>JAGRNJ010000138.1 GCA_020440825.1 Leptospiraceae bacterium
TATAGGATTTCTGGTCGATCTGGTCGACCGGGTAAACGAAGCGGGTCGACTGGGTATTCTGATTAATAATCAGAACCTTGGGGGTACCCAGGCAGATAATAATCTTTATCTTGAGACGATTGCTTACCTTGGCGTGTATTTAACAAAGCGGGATCCGGCTGAAGGGATGAATAAATTGGTTCGCTTGATTAATAATACTGCGGTTGCCAATGATAGCGCACACCTGGTAAATAATTATGCTGTCAGAATGGCCAATGATATTTTAACGGGCGGCAGTCTCGATGGTAAAACCTGTGATGGTCTGGTTTATTCACCCGCTGATTTATCGAACCCGCAATTCAATTATATTCCTGCAGATTGCGGGGTTGATGGGCGGCCTAAAAATCTGATCAACGGCAGTGTCGATTTTATCGAGTTAAAAAGACTTATTGTTACACTTGAGCGACTTTCTGATCCTGATAAAATATTTCCGCTCATCGATGGGGAGCGCTCAATAAACCTAACCGACGATGTTGCCCAGCTTGATTATCTCGATAACAGACTTGTACAGGTTTTACGCGGACCGAATTGCTCGGCTGCCCCGTATACGACAGATCCGCTTTTAACAGTCTATTGCAGTGCAACAGGCTTGAATCTGGTCGATGACGAATGGGTAGACCGGCTTATTTTTCTGGTAGATGAAATTCCGAATGTAACCCAAATTCGAGATCTTCTGCGCGATATCGATTTAGGGACATATCCTAATGCTATTACCAATCTGGTTGAGGTAGTTGCAAGAGTTGACTTCTCTGGGCAGACTGTAAACTCTGTTGCACCATTAACGCCTGTCGCACAACCGGCCAGTTATGCAGCTACCAGCTGCGCAACCTCGAACCCCTGGGCTACCGATATGGGGGTTAACCCGACCAATTCACTGCGTACTCTGGTTTATTTGGTCAACAATGTCTCTGACCAGAATAAAGTAATTGATCTGTTACAGAATTCAAGCAGCCCCCAAAGACTGGCAACTGTCATGGATGATGTTGCATATACTTCTGTTCTGGCAGATGATTTAACGACTTGTGATTTAACAGCGGCAGGTCAGAAGTTAGGCAATATTATTGAAACAGTCTCACTTGCTAAAATTCCGGTGCTTGCCGATGTTGTCAGTCTAACGGATAATGTGCAGAAAGTGTCGTTCCTTGTAAATTATCTCTCGATAGCCAATTCTAATAAAATGGGAACAGTAATCGACGGATTGACAGACTCAACAAACATTATAGAAATTTTCAATGTTGGTGGTGATACCCGGGAGTTAGATTTGGCAGCATTTCCCACTGCTGAGAATGGGGCAATCCGTACTATTGCCTTTACCATTGATAATATGAATAATCTATCGGCACTGTCTGATCTTGTAAATCAGGCTAGTCCCGGGAATATTACCGATCTGATGAATAATGTTGCCGTTGGTACAGGCTGTGTGCCCGGGGTTTGTGATGCAGGGCGAAAGCTGGTGAAGATTATCAACAATGTTGAAGAGACTCCCGATGTAGTATTTTTGCTGGCCAATGTCAGTCAAATACAGAAAATTTCAGATATCATCAATCAATTATCTGTTGGTACCTGGCCGGTGCCTGCAGACCCGCTTGATCCCGCATATTATGACGGGGCCGCAAAAATGTCTTTGTTGATCAACAGTGTTGCTGGTCGCTGTTCAATCGCCAGCGAGTACACACGTTCGGCCTGTACAAATGCTTCGGGCAGCTGGAGCAACGTGTATGAGACCAATCCCTGTACAAACACTGAAGGCAACTGTTGGAACTTTACGGTAGGCAGCAGACGCAATGCTACAGAAATGGGAAAAATTGTAAACCTGGTAGAATATGGCCCGGCTGCTGCCGATCTCGCATATGTTATTGTAAATGTCACCGATGCGGTAAAGATGGGAGCATTGATAAATCGTATTCAAGATTCTACCAAATTGACAACAATCGTCAATCTGGTTGCAGGTGGGCCAGTTACCGGTGGCAAAATAACCTATACTGACCGCGATGATCTGGTTGATTTGATCAATGATGCAAGACTAACTCGTACCGATACGCTCAAGCTTGCAGGGGTAATTGATGCGGTCGGAGGGATCACCACTGAGTTGGGCGGGCCCGACTTCATGACGGCAGATGCCGACCAGCGTCTGGTCGCAGAGTTGATTGGCCCACCGATTACACCATTGAATACTGCAACCTTTACGAACCAAGGGGTAGGTAGGGATATGCTGGTTCCGTTGATTATCAGTTTGAGCGATACTGATGCAGACACAAACGGAATCCCAGATTCTGCCGAGCGCTTGGGTTCAGTGATTGCGAACCTGAATACAAATTTGACTTATAATGCCGGTACTGTTACGAAGAAACAGGGGCTGATTAGGTTAATGTTGATAGACCCTGCAACTTCTTTCGCCCCGAATGTATATACCCCGCCGGCAGTAGATACCAACTTCCCGGGAATAGGACCTTATCACCTGGCTGTGATGATGAACAGTGCAACTTCCGCCAATACTCTGGTTACCCTGCTCAATGGGGTCAATATTGCCGACGCGATTGTGACGATAGGCTGTATCGACCATGTCGGGGACTATGATGGCAATGGAATTCATGATGGACCTACGATCACAGTTGGCGCTCAAACCCTGCCGAATCCGAATTTTCAAACTCCTTGTGAAGCAACCCCTGGAAGCGGCTGGTAGCGGCCACGGATGGCCGATAGTCTGCACGCGGCAGGAGGCCGCATAGTGCAGAGAGCGCACGGA
>JAGRNJ010000139.1 GCA_020440825.1 Leptospiraceae bacterium
TATTGGGGAAAAAAACGGCTGGCTGGGTATCACAGGAATTCTTGTGGCAATGTTTGGCTCTTTGATGATTCTTATTCCCTCTAACTCTCATAACGTTGAAGATATTTTTATCTGGAAAAATGCGGTAGGGTTATTGAGCGGATTGACTGCCGCCATAGCAATTCTGGCTCTAAGAAAGATTCGCCAGTCAGATTCAACATTGATCATTCTGCTGTATACATTTCGAATTGGTACACTTTTTTCCCTGCCTTTTGCGCTCTACTCTCTCATCAGCAATTCTTCAGCATACGCCCGCTTAGAAGTTCAGCTTGTTCTTTGGTTGTCAGCTTTGATCGGGTTTGCAGGCCAGGTCTTATTGACGTTTGGTTTCAAGTATGTAACTGCAATTCAAGGGTCAATTCTCTCATCGAGCAGAATCATCATGGCGTTAGTCTTTGGTATGCTCTTGCTCAGTAATGAGGTGGGGGTTTACTCTGTTCTTGGTGCAGTTGCAATTTTTATAGCCAATATTCTCGTAACCCTGGATAAAAAGAATAAATCAGTTGCCTGATATTCTGATCAATTCTTCTATTTTGTGAATATCTTCTGGCCGGTCGACACCAATGGAATCGAACTGCGTAATTGCAACATATACAGAAATTCCATTGAAAAGAAATCGCAATTGTTCGAGTTTTTCGTCCTGTTCTAAGGGGCACTCGGGCAGTTCGGCAATCTGTCGCAGGGCTGCCGGGCGGTAGGCATATAATCCCAGATGCTTTAAGGGGGAGAGCTTGCGATTCATAAATTGTTCCCGGTACATCGGTATTGGTGAGCGTGAAAAATACAGCGCCCTGGAATTTTTATCTAGAACGACTTTTACGATATTGGGATTCAGGTAATCTTCATGATTTTGAATGGGAATAGCAGAGGTAGCAATCATACATTCGGGATCGCTGAACAAGTGAATAACTCTCTCGATAGATTGAGAATGAATTAAGGGTTCATCGCCCTGGATATTCACGGCAATTTCGACATTTGCATGTCTGGCGACCACTTCCTGAACCCGATCGCTGCCAGATGCGTGGTCAACATCGGTCATCTCGGCATTTCCGCCAAAATCCAAAACTGTCTTCAGAATTTTTTCTGAATCGGTAGCAACAATGATCTTATCAATAGCAGAGCACATTTGCACTCGCTCATAGACTCTCTGTATCATTGGTTTACCGGCAATAAGTGCCAGCGGTTTTTCAGGAAACCGGGTACTTTTTAACCGGGCAGGAATGACTGCAAGAATACTATTCTTCTGACTCATTGCTGCCAGCGGGTTTGAAAGTGCTGCCAAACGATTCCATCATTTCTTCATCTGTCATTTCTGCAACCCCGCCAAACAGATCGCCAGATTCTACCCTTTCTTTGAGGGCCAGAGAGTAGCAGTAGGCTTCCATGATGCACTCTTTCACCGTTTTGTTATTCAGTTTTTTTGCCCCTTCGACAGCAGTGAAAGAAACCTGGTCATCCATATTGCCAATGATAATTTTTGGCCCTTTCATATCTGCGAGAAGTTTTGCCATTTGTACAGAAACCTGCTCCATAAAGGTTCGCAAAAGTCCGCGGGTGTTGCGGGCCTCCATACTGATTCGACCTTCTACTTTGCTTTCCATTTTAGATTGTTCAACATAATTGCTGCTGACCTTTTTTTTCTTCATTTTATCAAGTTCATCTACGGTCTGGGTAAACTTTTCAAAAGCCTTGATAATGTCCCGGGAGCTGTTGTACAAGTCTGCTAAAGATGCTTTATGGTCGGTCTTTACACCGGCAGAGTAATCGGGATTTATTTTAATTTTATTGGTAGTCAAGACAAAAGAGTATTCCTGATCAAATTCCATAAAAAAAAGATAAGCGAGCAGCATTTTATTGTTGATCGGTATTTTACTGAATTTTCCCTCAGGATCATATTTTTTTAGCAGATCAGGTGGGGATATTCGCGACATGGTATACATGCCGTATTTATACTCTTTTGTAGCCTGCAGACCTTTGGGAGGTTCTTTTTTTTCTTTCTCTGGTTCTGTTTTCTTTGTTTCCTGCTCATTGGTTTTCGTGCTGCCTTCGGCCGTTTCGGTTGCAGTATTTTCGGTCTCGGGTTTGTTTTCTTCTGCGGCTTCGGTTCCTGAGTCAACAGCGTTGAGCTGGCCGGTTTCTCCGCGCTTGCGTTTTCCCAGTTTCATATCCTGGGCAATTCCAAGATTTTTTTCCAGATACGGCGAGAAGGGCACATACTCAGTACCGTCGATACGGCAAATCAGTTGAAAAATTTTCGGGAAACCGGTTTGAAAAATTATTTTTGTGTCTTTAATTATTTTTTTCTTTCTGTTTTCGATACTCGATTTTTCTTCTTCAGAAGCATTTGTCTCGGCAATATAAATATCATAGGCAGAAGTGTATGCTTTTTTGAGCGTCTCTTGAAAAGGATACAGGACATATAATGTTTTGTAAAGTTCCTTGAGTTCATCTGCTATTTCGATCAAGGGAACATCGGCATGCGGCTCCCCGGTTGATCTCGCAAGCAAACGATTGAACATATCTGCTTTGTATGCATGATGCGCGTATTCTAATGTTTCCATCAGAAGCGGGCTTCTCGAATCAAGGTTTTTGATGATTGCCCGGCCTGCTTTTGGTTTTTGCAGAAAGAGGTCATTGCCGGC
>JAGRNJ010000013.1:0-18996 GCA_020440825.1 Leptospiraceae bacterium
TAACAAAATAAGCACCCGAAACGTCAATCAAAATGTGTATATTTGGGTTAAAGTTTTTACAGATACTATTTTGCTCAATTAATAGAACTATTCAAGACCGATTGCATTTAGAGGCAAAGAGAGCTAGGGTATGTGTCTCTGATATTTTGTTGGCCTGAGTATCACGATTTTTAATCATCAATACCGTTTTTTCAAGATTTTTTCGAATGAAATCTTCTTATCCTGCTCAAATAGTGTTGTCAATGAATACCAATGTGAGACGCTCTGCATCTTTTTCACTTACTTAAGGCATGGGTTGCATGTTTGAAAAGCTGTCTTTTTAAGTACATATTTGGGCCTATGAATCACTTCTTGTATCTTTAATAACTAAACGGTTGTCTGACCATACCCATCAAGCTTTTTGCAGTAAACCCGCAAGGCTACAGGCAAAATCATCCTTTTTTCATACTCATAAACCCATGTGGGAAAAATAAATTTTGCGGATCCATTTTCTTCTTCAGATAGGCAAACATTTGAAAATGAACATCTTCATAAAAAGGCCAAATAAATCTTTTCTTCAGCAGGCCAATCCCGTGTTCGGCGAAAGGTGAACCTTTTTCTTCTTTCACCCATTTATACATTTCTTCAAGCATTTCCTGCGCGGCCTCGACTTGTTCTGGTTTCGGCATGTAATTAAAGTGCAGATGGGCATCCCCAAAATGGCCAAACAGATTATACTCGAACGGTACATTCGTCATCTTGCGATAGTAGTCCATAAGACTCTGGAACCTCTCTGGAGTGACTTGCACATCGGTCCCCTTTTTAGTCACGCCCATTTTTGAATTTGACTCGAAAACAGCCCGGGGAATTTCCATTCGCAAATCTTTGCATTTTCTCTCGTTTACCTGAAAGATATCGTCTTCGCTCAATTCAGGTAAATGTGCAAGAACACTTTCATAAATTTCGTCAAAATGCTTATCGGCAATCTCCAGAAAGATTATATCTTTCGCGGGGCGGGGAATCATCTCTTGAGGTAAATAGCTCCAGGAATTCTCGTCAATGAGTTCTACTGAAAAGATTTTGTCACGAAGATTCTGAACTTTATCAAACACTCTCAAATGAAGGGAGTAGTCTTCTTCCCATTTCGGCAGCGTTAGAAAAATGTAGGTAACATTCTCCAGAGGAGCTGTTTTAATTTTAGCCTCAATGATAACCCCGAGCTGGCCTTCGGTTCCGGTCATAAGATCGGTCTCCCGCTCTAATCGTGGGAAAGGGGCATTCTTAAATTGTGAATAAAACTCATAAGACTTTTGATAGTCAGTAAGCAGTTTTCTGGCTTCTTCGCTCTGAAAAAGTTCATGGTCAATCAATAGATTCTCATGCCTGAGAGTTTTTAATTCACCCTGATGATCCAGATAGGTTACTTCAATCAGATGGTCCCGATACGTGCCAAAGCCGAAGCAGCGTTCTCCCGTACAGCTGGTTGCTATTCCTGAAAGCAGGGCAGCCAGCTCTTCGGTGGGTGACGTCAGAATGTTGCGCCCTTTGGTTTGCGCAAACTCTCTTCCTTCTTTCCAGGTGATACTGCCGCGAATGGTAAGAACCCCGTTATCATCCACCTCGCATACCGGGGGCATTTGATTGAGATCTCCCATTAAAAATGAATCGATGTTTTCTTGTAAACAGAATTGTTCAATTTTTTCATACGGTACGACCATGGAAGTTTGGCTGCCGTGAAAAAATACAGGTTTGCTCAGCTTCAAAAAGTCTCTGATATCGTTTATGTTTTTAAAGTAGCGGGTTTCAATGTTTGCCATGGTTAATGATTGCTCCAAAAGATAGAATTGGTCGTCGAATAGTTTCGTTGTTTCCTGATTTATTTTCGATAGGCAATTGTAAAGACCTTGCGTGACGATACAAGTTGAAAATGCTTCTTGGCATCGTATAATGAAACACGGTACCCTTATTTTCTTCTGCGGAAAGATGGGCGCAGGTAAATCAACATTAGCAAAACAGATAGCTGAGGAAATTAATGGTATTCTGTTTTCAGAAGATGATTGGCTGGCCGCTTTGTATCCGACAGAAATTAAAACATTTGACGATTATATCAAATATTCGTCCCGCTTAAAACCATTGTTGAGCTCGCTTATTTGTGAAATTTTAAAACTGGGAAATTCGGTAGTAATGGACTTCCCTGGCAATACCCGAAACCTGCGTAAGTATTTTAAGAGTATAATTCACAACTCTGGTGTAGATCACAAATTAATTTATCTGAAAGCTACTGATGAAGTTTGCCTGACAAGACTTGCGCGAAGACGAATTGAATCACCTGAGCGGGCCCACTTTGATACCGAAGCGGTTTTTCATAGAGTCACTGGTTTTTTTCAGGAACCTCGTGAAGACGAAGGCTTCGAAGTGGAAATAATACCTCAGAGGTAATTCATCCGGATGATTCATCATAGAAATGCAGTATTGATTTCAGCCAAAGTTGTGGGTTATCGAGCTGACAAAAGTGCCCAACCCCTGGCATAATAGTAAGCTTAGCATTTGTACAGACGTTTTCTTTCAAGTAGTGGGCCATTTCAATTCGCGCTATCTGGTCTTTATCTCCCCAACAGAGGTGCACCGGCAGCTTCGCTTGCGCAAGGGCAGGCAGCCAGCGGGTTTTTTCAAATCTAAATCTGTCTAGATGGTATTTTATTGTTAAATAAGATTTACGAACACCATCTTTCAGCATATTTAACTCCCAAAGTATGTCGATGTCTTCTTTTGAAAGTCTATCATTGCCATGTGCCTTTTTTATCTGTTTTGCGAAAATCGGCTTTTTGACAAGATTACGCAAAAATTTTCCATAGCGGGTTAAAAGTAATTTCTGAATTATTCTCAGTTTGGCCATTTTATGATACAGGCTGCCATTGGTAAAAGTAACAGATACCAGCCCGTCAGAAAACCAGCCAGGTAAAAGATTTTGATTTGCTCTCACTAGAATTTCAGAAGCGACACTGACGCCCATGTCATGACAGAGTAAATGACCTCCCTTTACACCAAAATGTTCCCAAACTTTTAATACTGTATCTGCCTGCTCGATCAGTGAATATGTATAATCTTCAACTGGTTTATCACTTAAACCATAACCTAACATGTCACAAAGGATAATACGCTCAAATTTATTTTGCAGCCCTTCAATGACCTTATGAAACGAAAAAGATGATTCCGGAAATCCATGAATTATCAACAGTGTTTCATGCGGCAGGGCAGATGTTCTCCCGATTTGTTTCACAAACATTTGATGCCTGCAGGGTGCTAATTCAATAAATTCTCCATTTGCTTTCCATTCTTTTAATTTTTGATTCATAATGTTTCTCCGTGTTTTGTATAAACCCATATAATATTCAGGATTTTCATTGCAGCAGTCTTACTTACTGCGATCGATCAAAATCTGCGAATATAATGTTCGTTTCATTCATTAATCAAATAAGACAGACCTGTCTGTCTGTCAATTATAAAACAGACAGACCATACTGTCTGTGTCATCTGGTTGACGAAACAATTCACTTCCGGGTTCTTGTTTTATGTTAAAAAGTCCAGTTCATGTCAGGGAACGAATTCTGTCGGTAGCCAGTGACTTATTTCGCAGACAAGGGTATTCTGAAACAGGAATAAATCAGATTATCGTAGAATCTTCAAGTGCAAAGGCGAGCTTTTATCAGCATTTTCCGTCTAAAGAAGCTCTTGGAATCGCCTATTTGAGGGAATCTTATGGTGCTCAGCAATTTGAGCTTTTAGAAAGATTGAAAAAACGAAATCCGAATCCCGAAAAATTTCTGAAAGCCTGGGTTTATATCCTGAAGAGAGAAGCCCGAAAAGAAAATCTTTACGGCTGTGCTATGGCAAATCTAAGAGCCCAGACTTTTGCAATTTCTCCGGTATTAGCTGAAGAAGTTACTTCAGCAGCAAATCACATTCTGAACAGTCTTACTGATTTCCTTAATACGGCGAGGCAACAGCGTTTTCTGGATAAAAAGGTCAATACTACCAATCTCGCCCGAAAATTATTTATCATTTATGAGGGAGTAATTCATGTGTATAAACTGACGGGCGATTCCGGTTGTCTTGATGATTTGTACAATATGGGTAATATTATAATCCGAACCGCATAATTTAAGGCTATTGAAATATCGATGTCCAATCAGCAATGAGGTCTCTATTCGAAAATTAAGCTTCAGCGAGGCCGAATGGATCAATGAGTATAGCTGATGTAAAAATATGCTATTCTTGGTTTTAAGGAGCAGTCTCTTTGATAAAAATAATCATGATACCTGGGGATAAACATTGAATTGGAATTCTGATCAATAGAAAATAACTTTGTAAGCACGGCTTTTGAATATGTCATATTGAATTCAGTTAAAAAATTGGCCGATACGCGTAGACTAATATACTATATGGGGTATAGTATATGGAGGGCGGATGTATTTAGCGAGAAATGATTTTTGGTATATTGAACGGGTTATCTATCTTGTTGCAGGAGTTTTTACTCTTGCCGGCATTATTCTGGGTACACAGGTAAGTGCTTACTGGTTTGCACTGAATATACTGGTTGGTATCAATCTGGTCGTATTTTCTCTCACCGGGTTTTGCATTATGTCAAATATTCTCTTTAAGCTGGGCCTGCGGCCGCAGTGTGACCGAAAATAAAAACCAAAATCTGGCCAATCGCAGAGATAATAAAATAGTATACCGTTGATTACTTTTCTTGAGAAGAGCGTTATTGTATACTGGCTCTTCTTGAGAAAATTCTATGATCGTCAAATCAGCTTTTTATTTACCTGTATTGTTTATCTGCACGCTGCTGGTGAGTTCGGCGCATAATGTGTCGGCGATCGCCAGCAAAGAAAATTCAAAACTTGCGGATGGCTCACTTGGCGTTTTGATTGACCCCGCAGCTTTGGTTCGATCTATAAAGTTTCCACAGAATCTTACTGACTTTGATTCCGGTGCATATAGTACTTCGTCTTCTTATGAAAATCTTGCCTATCTGGGCTTCAGTTTTAATTTTTTCCCATTTCAATACGTGGGTTTAGATTTTTCATATCTCTTGGGGCGTCTTGATGTTCGCTTCGTAAATGCAGGTCAATGTGTGAATCGGGTATCCATAGGAGCCTGTGCAGAAGCCGGGGAAAAATCTCTGGGTTACGCAGATTTGCATAACCTCATGACCGGTCTCAGTGTGCGTATTCCGGTAGGGTACTCTTCACTCATCATTTTTCCGGATTACGTTAGAATCTCCAGCGGATATTTATTCTATGGCGTGCTGTACAATAAAGAAATGACCAGCGGCATAACCATGCTGCAGCAAGATCAAATTCAAGATACAGTATACCATGGAGTTTACCTCAATTTAGAGTTTGATTATTTCTTTTCTCACGATCTGCCCTCCGCCTTTGTTTCATTTGGTGTTGGTATTCGTTATATACCCATGCGACTCGCGGGGCAGACAAGCAATTTGCATGAATGGGTATATTCATTACCGATTAAATTTGGCATCGTTTTTTGAAATTCTGATAAGCTATAAATAAATTTTGTCGATCGTAAAAAAAGATATGTTGAAATTCGTAGAGGGCTCTGCACCCGAAAACTGGCAATCTATAAAACTCAGAAACCCCGCCGAATCAAAAACAGCGATGATATTTTTTATAGTTGCTGCTGCAATGTTTTGCACGTTTGCAGGCATTGGTCTGGCCGTTTTTATCAATACCCAAAAAGCGATCCCCTTCTTGGTACTGATCTGCCTTGGGGTCGTTATGGCATTGCCTTTCCTGTTTCTTGGTCTTAAAGTAAGGCGGGCGACGCATACTGTCAATCAGCACGGAGTTCCTGCCACAGGCATTGTAAAATATAAATGGATCTTTCGAGTTGGGAGTAGATACTCCGTAATTCAGCATACTGTCGGGATTGAGTTTTCACATTTCAGGCTGGGGTCTTTACAGGTTTATCAGGTTCATCCGGCATGGTATAAAAATTTGTCAGTCGGTGATAACATTGAAATTGTATACAATCCCGATGATCCGAACAATTTTCGAATCATCGGGAAAGTCTAATACTGAGCAATAATCAAAATTTATTGCTCATAAATTAGCCCTGTTCTCATGGCTCCCAGTATGATTCTGTTTCTGGTTCATACTGTCCTCGCCAGCCTCCTCCGATTGCTTTGTATAAGCCAATACCTGCAATCAGTTCCTGTTTTTTAATCTCAACAAGTTCAATTTGAGATTCCAGGTAATCCCTTTGAGTTAAAAGTGATTCAATATATTCTACCCGGGCAGCTCTAAACATTAAATTAGAAATTCGAACCGCATCTTCCAATGCAGCAACCTGTTCTTCTTTTAATTCAAATTTTGAATGCAGATTTTTTAATTTTATCATCTGGTTACTGACTTCGGTGAATGCACGAATCAGGGTTTGTTCATAGTTATAAACCGCTTGAATCTGTTTTTCATTGGCTGTGTAGTATGCGGCTTTTATTGCTTTTCGGTTAAGAACCGGGGCAGTTAATCCCGCTGCCAGTCCATAAAAAAGCGAAACCGGAGTTCCCTCAAAGTGTTCTGAATTAAAAGCTTCATAACCAACCCCTGCATCGATTGTCAAAGCAGGGTAAAAACGGGCCCTGGCAACTTCAACGTCTAATTTGGCAGCTTCAACATTGTAAACAGCTGCCATTACATCTGGACGATTGTCGAGCAGTTTTACAGGTATGCTTGTCTGCAGATTTGTGAAAGCAAGATTGAGAAAAGCCTCAGCTTTTCGCGAAATCGGTTGCGGGTATCGGCCAAGCAGCTGGTTTAACCTATTTTCTGTAGTACCGATCTGCTGCTGAATCTCAAATTTTCTGGCTTTATTTTTTGCCACCTCTGCTTCGAATCGCTTTACAGCTAAAGTGGTTACCCGCCCTGCATCGCGCTGCTTTGCGACAATTGTCTGAACTTGCGATAGTATATCTATAAAGTTATCTACTATTGCCAACTGCTTATCAAGAGACATCAGTTCATAGTAGGTATTCGCTACTTCAGCAACGAGATTGGTAACTACATAACGCCGGCCGTCAATACTGCTCAAGTATCTCATGTATGATGCTTTGGTGGCATTATGAAGTTTATTCCAGATATCAATCTCCCAGCTCATAGAGAGTCCCATTCTTCCGAAACGGGTTTGAGAGTTGGCATCTTCTGTGCTGAAGCGCTCCGTCTGTTCTATCCCGGCGTCTGAATCAGCAGATACTTTGGGCAGGTACTCCCCGTATCTCGCCATTGTTTCATTGTTGGCTATGTTGATTTCCTGCTCAACAATCGCCAGTTCCTGATTGTTCTGTACTGCCAGTTTTAACAATTCAGCAAGCTGTTCATCTTTAAAGAATTCCTGCCAGACTTTTCGAGCAAGATCTTCACTTTCAGGTGTTGAATGACTTTCAGGATATTCTAATGGTAAGGCTGCTGTTTCAGGCTGTTTCCTTTGCAGTGATGGCGCACATGAGCCTGCCATTAAAATAAAAATCAGAGAAATTAAATAAACTTTACTTTTTTTTGCTGACATAGTGATGCCCCTTTTCTGTTAATGGCCGGTCGTCTTCCTGTTGAATCAAAGACCGGTTTGATGCTAATGTTCCAAAAATGAAATAGAGACCGGGAACCAATACGACTCCAAAGACTGTACCGAACAACATGCCCCCTAAAGCACAGGCTCCTATAGTGTGGTTGGCTATTGCCCCGGGTCCTGTTGCAATCACCAATGGAACTAAGCCGGCGATAAAAGCAAACGAAGTCATTAAAATAGGTCTAAACCTTGCCTTCGCTCCCTCAATTGCTGCTTCGATAACGGTACGTCCCGCCTCCTGGCGTTGTTTGGCAAATTCGACAATCAGGACTGCGTTCTTACCCAGTAGACCAATAAGCATGATCATACCTACCTGGGCATAAATGTCATTAGCAAGACCCATTACCTTGAGCAGAAAAAAAGAGCCAAAAATTCCCGGGGGTAATGAGAAAATTACAGCGAATGGTAATATAAAGCTTTCATACTGGGCAGAAAGTACCAGAAAAACAAAGGCCAGCACCACAATAAAAATGTAGAAGGCCTCATTGCCTCGCGAAGCTTCGTCATAGGATAAGCCTTCCCAGCCAACGCTGTACCCGGCCGGTAAAGTTTCAGCAACATTCTTGATTGTATTTATTGCCTCACCTGTTGTATAGCCACGGCCTGGGAGAGCATTGATCGCTGACGACATGTAAACATTATAGCGCGTCAGCTCATTGGGACCCTGGGTTTTTTCCATTTTGAGAAATGAAGAGTAGGGGACCATTTCACCTTTTTCATTAGGTGTATACATATTCAGAATATCAGAAGGCAGTTTGCGAAATTCTGGTAATGCCTGAACATATACTTTGAAAAACTGTCCGAATCGAATGAAGCCCTGCTCATATGTACTGCCAATGAGAATATTAAGATTTTCCATTGCCTCTCCCAGATTGATTCCCTTCTGCATTGCAGCCTTGCGGTCAAGTTTGAGTTCATATTGCGGAAAATTTGAAGAGAAAAACGAAAATAATCCCGTTAACTCTTCATGTTTTCGAAGAGTATTCATAAACTCGACATGAACTTTTTCAAATGCTTTATAATCTCCTGAATTTGTTTTATCGAGCAGACGAAACGAGATCCCTCCGGCTGCACCAAAACCCGGAACGGCCGGTGGCTCAAAAAACTCAATAACAGCGCCAAAGTCTTTTGTCTTTTCTTCAAGTTCTTCAATTACTTCATGCACAGAATGTTTTCTCTCTGACCAGTCTTTGAGACTTATCAGACAGGTTCCCGCATTTGATCCCTGGCCTTCGGTCAGAATTTCATAGCCTGCCAGAGTCGCCACTGAATCGACCCCTTCAATTTTCATCGCTTCTTTCTGAAGTCTGGTAGTTACAGAATTCGTGAATTCTATTGTCGAACCTGGCGGGGTTTGTACTACTGCATAAATCATGCCCTGGTCTTCACCGGGAATAAATCCAGAGGGAACCATGCGAATGATCAGGCCGGTACATGTTGCGAATATCAGAATCATTAGCCATGTGACAGCAGGTCGATGTGAAATCTTTTTGAGAACAGAAATATATCTCTCAGTTCCTTTTTCAAAATGAAAATTAAAAACATCCAGAATTTTGGCGATGGGACCATGCGACTTCTTGCTTTCGCTGTGAGGCTTTAAGATCATAGCCGATAGAACCGGTGTCAAAGTCAAAGCTACCATTCCTGATAGAACAATTGAAGTTGCCATTGTAATCGAAAATTGCCGGTAAAAGACACCGACCGGTCCCGGTAAAAAGGCAACCGGCACAAATACAGCAGTCATCAACAGAGTAATTGCAATAACAGCGCCGCTGATTTCCTGTAATACAAGTTTTACCGCCTGATACGGGCTTAAATGTTCTTCGGCCATTTTGGCATGAACTGCCTCTACTACGACAATTGCATCATCGACTACGACCCCGATTGCCAGTACCAATGCAAATAAAGTTATCAGATTGATTGTGAGCCCGAGAGCCTTCATAAAGGTGAAAGCCCCGATCAATGAAACGGGTACGGCCAGAGTGGGAATTAGCGTTGAGCGCCAGTCTCCCAGAAATAGAAAAACTACAAGGGCAACAAGAACGAATGCTTCGACCAGGGTGTGAAGTACTTTCTCGATTGAAGCATCCAGAAAGCTTGATACATCATAGCTGATTTTGTAATCCATACCGGGCGGAAACAGAGGTTTTAGAGATTCGAGTTTCTCTTTAATTTCTTCAATCACCGTGCTGGCATTGCTGCCTTCAGTCTGTTTGAACATTATAGCCGCTGCGGGAAATCCGTTTACATCAGAATAAATATTGTAAAACTCACTGTCGAGTTCGACCTTTGCAACATCTTTAAGATATAAAGATTCTCCAGATGGTTTTGCCCGTAAAATTATATTCTCATATTGCAAAGGTTCGTTATAACGACCTTCATAGACAAGAACATATTCCAGGGATTGTGCAGTTTTCCCTGAGCTGCGGCCAATACGGCCTGGGCGCGCAATAATACTTTGATCTTGAATCGCATCCATTACTTCTTTGGTCGAAACATTATAAGCACGCATTCGATCGGGATTTAACCAGATTCGCATGGCATATTGTCGTGAACCAAGAATGCTGGCCTGTCCGATACCTGAAATACGTTTCAATTCTGGTAACAGAAAAACATTTGCATAATTATACAGAAATTTTTCTGTCGCATTTTTGTCGGTACTGTAAAGGTTTACGTACATCAGCATACTGGGCTGAACGGGCTGTACAATAACCCCTTCGAGTCGTACCAGTGGCGGCAAACGGTTAACAGCCTGGTCTACTCTTGCTTTAACTTGCACCAGAGCATCATTCGGGTCGGTTCCCAGCTCAAAAAGAACCTGAATATTCGCTTCTCCCGCACTGGTTGCATCTGAGACTATATATCGCATTCCCTGCACACCATTGATCGCCAGTTCAAGTGTGATTATCGATGACTTTACCAGAACATCTGCACTCGCACCGGGAAATGAAAGTTTCACAATTACCCGCGGAGGTGCCACCTGAGGAAACTGGGCGACAGGCAGCGTTTTAATAGAAAGAATTCCTACGAAGACTACAACTATCGATAAGACGATTGCAAGAACCGGTCTATGAATAAATTTAGCAAACATATGATGTTACTCCTTCCTGAAACTCAATGAGCTTCAAGTTCCAGGCCCTTGAGTACAGTCTCTTTATCTTCAAGTTTTATACGCACACGTTCACCATTACGAACTTTGCCGTGACCTTCGAGCAGAACAACATCTTCCTCAGAAAGTCCGTTCTGCAGTACGAATAGATGGGGAACATCTTGCAGAATATTTACTTCTGTAGATTTTAAGATTCCTTTTGCATCGACTGTAAAAACATAACGTTTATCTAGTACTTCGAAAGTGGCTTTTTGTGGTACAACCAGTGCATTCTTGATTTCTTCTTTAAGAATAACATTGCCTGTTTCTCCGTGCCGTAATAGTCGCTCGGGATTAGGGAAGGTTGCTCTGAAAGGTATCGTACCGGTTTCATTGTCAAAGTCTGCTTCAATGGTGTCGATGACTCCCGCATGTTTATACTCTTCTCCGTTCGCCAGCATTAGCTTGACCTGAATTGGCTTATTGCTCTGTTTGCGGGTCTTGAAGTTCAGATAGTCAAATTCAGAGACGTTAAAATATACCCAGAGTTTTGACACATCAGATAAAGTCGTCAACAGTTCGCCTTCTTCGATGAGACTTCCCAGTCTCACTCTGAAACGATCCATAATTCCTGTAAACGGTGCTTTGATCGTAGTCAGGTCAAGATGGGTTTTTGCCAGATTCAGAACGGCTTTACTTTTGTTGAGACGCGCTTTCAGCAGATTCATTTCACTTACAGAGACAATTTTCTCTTCGAAAAGTTTCTGCGTATTCAGATATTCTATATTCACAGCTTCGTATTCGGCTAAGGCCTTATTGTACTCTGCCTGCATCAGCAGCGGCATAATTTGAAACATTCTCTGACCTTTGTGAATCGTCTTACCCTCATCGACATAGATAGTCTGAAGGTACCCTTTTTCGAATGCTCGAATTTCGATGTGCTGAATCGCTTTGATTTGTGCGACATAGGTTGAATTTATTTCAACATCCTGCCGCCAGGGATGAATCGCACTCAGCAATGCTGATTTCTCATCATGCTTAGAATGACAATTCATGATTCCAGCAGATGTGAGTATTGATATGATTAAAAAAAGCAAATTGAAGACTCTTTGTCGCAGCATAGACGACATCTTCTTTACCTTTTTGTAAAATATATTGGTTATAATGTTCATTTTTCCTCCATTCCCGGCTGAATAAACCGAAACGCTGAGTGACGTCAGCCATGGTCACGCGGTTTTCGTTTGAATTAAACTTGAAAACCGAGGTTCAACGTTTACAGGGAGTGGGGAGGGCCGCGAAGCGAAAGTGAGCAGAGGTATCGCTCAAGAGAGTTTTTTGCATGTTCACCGGGGCAAAAGATTGCCTGTTGCAATAAACGATTATTGCTGTCTACAGAAATGAAAAATTCATAATCAGATTCGCAGCTTTCTTCAGATCGTTCTTCGAGGGTTTCTTCAACAACCGCTTCGAATACCTGAGCAGATATCAATTTGCTGCTTTTTGTGAATTGAATTTTTCCGGTATTTGCAGGGTGCTGGGTATGCATCGCATCAGCAGCACCAAAGAACAGTAAAAGTGAGAGTACGATAAAAGTTCGTTTCACTGAATAGACATTAATTAAGTTGAAGACATATGGCAAATATTTTTATAATTTTTCGTTCATTAAAAATGAATACAACCTGTAATTGAGAATACAATTTTAACTGAACCGTATTTTCAAAGAGTTGCAGCTCCCATAAAATTTCTTCGAATTGACAGACTATTCACCAGACAGAACCTTAGCCTTGATGAAAAGACAAAGTGCATTCCGCTTTTTTGCATTTCTGTCAATTCTGGTGAGTTATGAAGTTGCCGCGACCATTCCGGAATATAGAGTTTCAATAGAAACTGAGTCTTTAGAATTGAGCCGATCGGTCTGCTATTGGCAGGAAGATCAAAATTCTTCGGGCAAGACAGACAATTCTGAAATTATTTCTGCACTAAAATTGCCCCTCGAAAAATTTATCTGTCAAGAGTTTGATTATCCTTCTCTCGGTTATACTGATAAACCGGTATGGATTGTGATGAAGCTCCTCACTGCAGCTGAAGTTCATGAAGAATATATTCTTACCATAGGCTATTCAATGCTCGATGATGTACGCTATGCCTTGCTCTCAGATAATCGTCAGCTAGCCGCAGGCATAAGCGGAGATCACTTGAAATTTACAGAGCGTCCGCTACTGCACCGAAACCCCGGCTTTAGACTTAAACTTAAGAACAATACACAATACCTTCTGGCATTGAGAATTCAAACCGGCAGCTCTTTGCAATTTCCAATGAGCCTGCAGAGTGAAAGCAATTTCCTCAATACCGATCGAACCATCCAGTATATTCATGGAATTTTTTTCGGGGTCATGTTTGCGCTCATTGCATATAACCTTTTTCTGTTTCTGTCAATTCGTGAAAAAAATTATCTCTATTACGTAGCTTTCATGATCTCTCATCTGATTTGCCAGCTTTCATTTAACGGTTTTGCTTTTGAATACTTTTGGCCAGAGTCTGTAATCTGGAATGACCGGGCACCCAGAATTTTTGTGGGGGCGTTCAGCCTGTTTGCCCTGATCTTTGTGCGGGGTTTTTTGCGTCTGCCTGCCAAAGCCCGCTGGACCAAAATGCTGACAAATATTTCAATTGGTCTTGTACTGCTGCAGATTCCTGTGTCGTCATTTACGACAGGTAAAATTTCAGCTGAAATTACGTCGTTTGCAAGTCTTTCGGCGATGGTTACGATTATTGCACTTACTTTTTATGCGCTTGTCAGAGGCGATCGATCGGCAAAGTTTCTTATGATCAGTTGGGTTTCATTTCTGGCGAGTGGTTTCCTGTTTTCTCTCAAAACCCATGGTTTTATAGCGGGAAATTTGATCATCGATAATGGTATGCTGTTCGGTTCAGTAATCGAGGCTGTGCTGCTGTCTTTTGCTCTTGCCTATCGAATCAATCTGCTCAAAGAAGAGAAAGCAGAAAGCCAGCGGGAACTGCTCGAGCATCTGCAAGAGATGGACCGCTACAAAGATTCTGTCAACGCCAGTCTCGAGCGCACAGTCAAAGAAAGAACCTCGACAATCGAAAAACAGAATGCCGAATTAAATGAGCAGATCAAAATGGCGGAGGGCATACAGCGCTCCCTTTTACCACGTCCTCTGGATGATGCCCGGCTGCAGACCGGCTTTCTGTATATACCGACAATGGCGATAGGCGGCGATTATCTTGATTATCGAATGCTCGATGCTGATCATCTCGGCATGTTTGTCTGTGATGTAAGCGGGCATGGTGTTGCAGCTGCACTGCTGGCTTCAATGGTAAAATTTTCTCTGGCAGACTGGCCACGCTATGCCAGTGACCCGGCTGCGCTGTTGCATAAAATTCATCATGATATCCAGGACAAGCTCAATGGTAATTTCATCACCGCGATTACGTGCACTCTCAATTTACGAACGGGAATCGGTCGTCTGGCCTCTGCCGGTCATATGCCTGCAATTATTCGAAATGAAAACGGACAGATCAGAGAAATCAATGCCCCCGGCACAATGATTTTTGATATGGCTGAACCCAAATGCGGATATACAGATTTTTTGCTGAATAAAAATGAAGCTCTGTTTTTTTACACAGACGGTATCGTAGAAGCCAGAAATGAACATGGCCAATTTTATGGTGAAGAACGTTTTTTCGATCTGCTCGCCCGAAACCAGACGATGCCACCAGCGGCTATTTGTGATCTGCTGGGAACAGAATTGAAGATGTTTGTCAAAGAAGTACCAGAAGGGGTTCAAGATGATGTCTCGTTGCTGGGAGTCTCTATGCTTCTAAGTGATATAGAGAAAGATTATGTTTCAGCTTTACGGGATATCCCTGCTTCTCAGGTTCTAAGCCATGAGTAAAGCTGCAAGCGGCAATGCATCCGCCTTGTCCCAAAATAAAAAGAATACACGCAAACCTCTCGGACGGGGCTTAAGCAACCTGCTCAAGAGCGATGCAGCCGCAAGCGAAGCGGCAGGTATTCGGGAAATTGAGATCGAACGTATTCGGGCTAACCCCGGGAATCCACGTAAAAAATTTGAAAAGACTTCAATCGAAGAACTGGCAGCTACTATAAGCGCCCATGGAGTTTTACAACCGATTCTCGTAATTGAAAAGAAAGATCATTTCATGGTGGTTTCAGGGGAGCGCCGGTTGCGAGCCTGTCGCCAGCTGGCTTTCAAGACCGTACCCTGTATTGTCAAAGAATATGATGACCAGACCCTGCTTGAAGTTGCTTTGATTGAGAATATTCAACGTGAACAACTCGATGCCATAGAAGAGGCCGGGGTCTACAAGAGTCTTATGGAAACTCATACACTTACGCAGGAAGAGCTTGCCCGGCGTGTCGGCAAAAGCCGTACCGCAATTGCCAACCGGGTAAGACTGTTACAGCTGCCAGATTCGGTGCAGGCAGCAGTTGCCGATGGCAAGCTGTCTGAAGGGCAGGTGCGGCCTCTGCTCGGCATTAAGAGTGAGGCCGTACAGTTGAAACTGGTAAAAGAAATTGAAAGCTTATCGCTCACCGCCCGTCAGGTTGAAGATCTGGTCAATCGTCAAAAAGGCGAAAAGGCCAAAAAGGTTTCGCGTTCAACAACGCCAGAGCTGCGGGGTCTGGAAAAAGAAATCGAAGAGCGACTACAGATTCGTGCCCGCATAAATCATAACACAAGTAAGAATAACGGGAAATTAACTCTCGAATATTTCAGTCTTGAAGATCTGGATAAGATCTTGAAAGTTTTAGGGATAAGACGTTGAGTGTCTGCATAAACAAATTCATCAATTAAACCTATGATAAAATTTTCAGGTTAACGATGCTGATAAAAATTGCATTGTTATTTTTGGGGACAGTATTAGCCTTTTGGATTAGTGCAATTTGTGGCGGTGGCGCAAGTTTAATTTTAATTCCAGTTTTAAATTTGTTACTGCCCACATCGGTCGTACCATTCTCGTTAACTATTGGTACTTTGTTCAGTTCAGGGTCTAGGATTGTCGTTTTTAGAAATCAAATAAATTGGAAAATATTTTTTTGGTTTGTACCATTTTCTATTCCAGCCGTATTAACAGGAGCGTATTTAATAAAATTCATAAATCCTGTTTACTTGCAATTAATTGTCGCATTATTATTATTTGCTAATCTTCCCGAATTATTCAGTTCAAAAAAACAACAGTCAAAAGAAGAAACACCATATCCTAATTTTATTTTGGCGATTGTCGGATTTTTAGCCGGTTTTGTGTCGGGTATTACCGGTGCCATAGGTTTATTGTTCAATCGTTTTTATTTAAAATATGGTTTATCTAAAGAAGAAATTGTTGCGACCAGGGCAGCAAATGAAATATTCCTTCACTCAATAAAATTATTTATTTATATCTTATTAGGATTATATTCAATAACTGCCGTTTATCTTGGAGTTATAATTGCTGTCGGGGCTGTGATTTCTTCCTACACTGTTAAATTTATTCTTCCGCATCTTAGTGAATTTCTTTTTCGTAAAATAGGTTATGGAGCCATGGTAGTGTCAGGATTAATTTTATTCTTCAGTACTACTCAGCGAATAGTAGAACAGGATAGTATTTCTGTTCATACAGCGAAAAAGAATAGTAGTATTGAAACGGCTATTCAGTGGCGAAAAATTGATTTTGTGTTAGAGTATTCAATTGATGACGGATTAGAAATTGAAAGAGCGATTCATCCTTCTGAACTACCAATTGAACTTTTCAACAAATACGAGGAATTATTGCCTGCTTACGATGAAATTTTACTTGAAAAAGTATTTAAGTTCGGTGAAAGCAAAAGTTACGAGTTTTACTGTTATCTAGACAATAAATTGACAAAACTGGAGTTTAACGAATAATACTATTTACCCTTTTTGAAAATTCATCTAAGAGACATAACATTTTGCAGTAGTGATTCAAGATCGAATTTTTACTGCTATGATAAAGAATAGGGTAGTCTGGTTCCGATGTATATAAAGCGTGAACAGTAATAAAGACTACAGAGTGAAGCTGGTTATCTGTTTAGAACGGGATGGTCAATTCTACAACCAGAACGAACTGTTTTTGCCCGGAACCTTCCCGACAATTGAAGAAGCCGAGGCAGAGATTCGACGCGACATGCGAGAGCGCATGCAAAAATCTCTCTATTTTCGATCTCAACAGGCAGGCTATGATCTGGTATTTTACGGTGATGTCGCCTCGCGCAATACATACGTCGCCTACCGGGTTGTGCCTACCCGCACACTTTCAGAAAGAATCAAAAACTGGGTCATCCCAGACCTGTAAAATTCAGGCAAGCATAGATTTATAGCGGTTAGAAAGTTCTTTGGCCAGATTGTGGTACGTCATCGCCCCGGTTGAAGTCGGGTCATACTTGCCAATCGGTTCACCATGGGAGGGGGCCTCAGAGAGTTTTACATTGCGCGGTATAATCACTTCAAAAACAGAAGCCTTGAAGTGTTCCCGCACATCGGCTACTACCTGAGCAGCCAGTTTTGTTCGAGAGTCATACATGGTGAGCAACAGTCCTTCGAGCTGCAGATTTTTGTTGAGTCCGTCTTGAACAAGTTTAACAATTTTGAGCAGCTGGGTTAGACCTTCGAGAGCAAAATATTCACATTGCAAGGGTATCAAAACTGAATCACTGGCAGCCAGTGCATTGATGGTCAGCAGGCCCAGACTGGGCGGTGAGTCGATAAGAATAAAATCATAACGGTCACGAATCTCAGACAGTTTTTCTTTGAGCAGGTAATCGCGGTTCGGGGCATCCCGCACATCAATCTCAATGCCCGAAAGATCAATGTTCGAGGGAACGATATCGAGGCCTTCAATACTGGTTTGAATGCAGGTTTCTTCGAAGCTTGATTCGCCCAGCAGCCACTGGTATAAAGTAGTCTCTAGCGACATGACTTCAATTCCCAGACCCGAGCCTGAGTTGCCCTGCGGATCAATATCGATAATGAGAACTTTACGTTTTTCCTGGGCTAAGAATGCGCCCAGATTGATAGCGGTGGTTGTTTTGCCCACCCCGCCTTTTTGATTTGCTAAAGAAATAACCCGGCCCATACCCCAGACTCAACCTTTGAGACAAAGGGTCAATTCAAGATATCTGTCATGGAAGCTGATACAGATATCAGCCGAAATCTACGACCAGCTGTTCCTTGCGAATTTTTTTGAATTTCCGGGGGTAGGGAGCTTTCGATGCAGAGTTTCTTTGAAAAACATGCACTCCACGGTTGCCGATCTCACCAATTTCACCAAAGTCGATAAAATCTGGTTGTGACCAGCCCAGAGATTGTAATCTTTTGCTGACTTCCGGATTAGAAAAATCGAGAGGTCGAGCCCGCCAGTACATTGCTTTTGCTCCGATTTTGGTACATTGCAGTGCCAGCTCAAGCGAGGCCAGGGGCTTTCGAAATGCGCGAAAAGTAACCAGATCAACGTCGTCAAGGTGGGCAGAGAGGTCATCCGCCTCACAATGAATGGTTTTCACATTCTGCAGTTGCAGGTTAAGGACAACTTCATTTACAAAATTCAGACGTTTTGATGCAGAATCAGCGAGAAAAAACTGTACATCGGGCAATGCTATCGCCAGTGGCAGTCCCGGCAGGCCTGCACCCGTACCGAGATCACACACTTTTATGTCTTTGGCAAAGGCTGCAAGCAGAGACGGGTTTGTCAATGGCAGAACAGAATCGAGAATATGACGCAGATTGAGAGTTTCACGGCTCACCTGACCAATAAAGCCGGCGGGCAGGGCAGTCTCAAACAGCATATTGGCGTAGACATCCAGCTTTTTGAGAATCGCAGGGTCTTGCAGACAGGGCGGGGCCGTGGGACAATACCGGGCAACAGTATGTTGAAGAGTCAGGTTTTGCTCGACGTTGCCCATTCACCTCTCTGTCAAACCTGACTGGTCTGGCAATTCTTTCATCTTCTGAAGGGAGTTTTCTTGCAAAATACCTTCGGTAAGCATTGCCTTGAAAATATGCCTTGAAAATATCCTGTGAATAATCATTTTTATCTTGTCAGGAAAAATAACTCATAAAGAAATAGACAATGTTTGCCGATACTTTTACCAAAGATGTCTTTATCCACGGATGGTTGACATCAAAGATTTTTCTTGACAGGAAAAGTCTCAAAATACAGGTTAAAGGAGTAACCTCATTATGACTCGTTCAACAACACTACACAAACTGCTTCTGGGTTTAGTGGCAACAGCAATTGCC
>JAGRNJ010000013.1:19094-24715 GCA_020440825.1 Leptospiraceae bacterium
ACAGGCTATGCTTGAAGACATTCTTTTGAATGACTTCGAAAATGCAGAAGACTGGCGTGCATTCCCAACCAGCCCGTTGGGAGATACCAAGATCAAGAAAACCATTCAGCAGGGCGAAATACGGGATGTTTTTAACCCCGATGAACTTTCCCCTGAAGAAGAGCAACGCTTCAAAGCTGGCGCGAACCATATTCTGGGAGTGAAAACCTTCTTTAAAGATCGTGGCTTTGACAGAGTAGAAACCAAACCGCCTCACGAGTACATCATCAAAGGCATTGGCAGACAGCTTTCAGTCTGGGCATTAGGCCGAAATTTTCGCCATACTCTGTATGTAAAAATGCGGGATTATCGCGGAACAATACACAAACTCAGATTAGGCCGACTCGATTATATGGGCTGGCGTAAACTGACTGTTACTTTGCCTGGCTGGCTGCCGCAAAGTACCCGTTACTCACTCATGGATAAAAATCTGCATTTCGTGTCTCTGTTCATAGAATCTGACCCGCATGAAGTAGGCGGCTCATTTTATTTCTATGTTGATGATTTACGCATAAAAGCCGATAAAACAGAGATGACCTACCCGGGAAGTCTAATCAAAGACAACTGGTAAAAGGTAAAAAGGAGACATTATGTTATCTAAAAATATACGCCGCGTATCTGCAGGTCTCGCTTTGACCGGCTTACTGACCATCAGCGGGTTGGCAGCCAATAAAGTACAGACCCTGAACGGAGACGACGTCGATGCCCAGGAATTGCGTTCTATTATCGTAGAACCCTTTGAAGCAGAACCCTGGGTAATCGATGCGAGTCCAAAGCCGCCTGAAAGTTCAGCAGAAATCAAAATTGTACCGGGTAGACCCCAGAATCTGTCTTATGATGAAGGCAACAAGAATTCTCTCGGTGTTCGCTACCAGTTTATCTATCCCGGCAACAATACAGTTACTCTGACCCCACCGGCGAGCAAACAGGTCGAACGTACAACCGGTCAGCTTGATAAAGACAATAAACCGAAGGTCGTTACAGTACCCGGTATTGAGTTACCCGGTAAAGTAAAGGCAATTTCAGTCTGGGTTTTGGGCCGGGGCAATGAATATGAGCTCGAAGGCTGGATAGAAGACTGGAAAGGCGATACCCACATTTTGAAATTCGGTTCGCTGGACTATATTGGGTGGAGACCTCTGAGCGCTGATGTGCCGGCAGGCGTTCCGCAGGACGTGTACAGCTTTCCCCAGACCAAGACTCTGGTGTTCAAAAAATTTGTCATTCGATCAACCCCGAAAACGAGCCAAGAGAAGGTGGTATTGTTTTTAGACAGCCTTAAAGTGCTTACCGATATGTATGATGTTCACTTTGATGGTTCAGAAATGAACTTTGACGAGGCCGACAAAGCTGAAAAAGAACGTCTGAAAGCGTATGAAGAGCAGTTGAGAAAACGGGCTTCAGGCGCAAACTAATTTCAATCAAACAAGAATTGCGGTAACAAAACCGCATTTGAGAAGTTACTCCTTTCGACCTTAAAACCAGGGAATGTTCCCTGGTTTTTTTGTTAACGACGCAATCAGTTTTTCACTATTTTTTCACTGACCAGAAAGTCTCTGCTCATCTGCCAGATTTCCTGAATTTTATCTGAAAGAGAATGATCAGAATTGAAGAGCAGCAGTTTTGCCTCATGATGATTCTGCAGATAATTTACCGACACCTCAAAGGGAACAACCTCATCGTGAATTCCGTGAAAGATCAACGTTGGCAGTTTTCTGCGAAACTTTTTTGCATCTTGCTTTTCAGCATCTTGAATAAATTTATAGTGCAAGTTATATTCAATATTGTGAGCATAATGCATATATTTGCGAAAACCGGTCTTTTGCCAGTTTCGGTAATCTGCTTTGCTGAGCCGGCTTACTCTGCGGCTTGAAATCTCGAATGCGGGGGCCATCAGTATCATTGCGATCACATTTTTATGAGACTGGGCTGCCAGGGCTGCGGTCAATCCGCCTAATGATGAACCAATCAGAACAGTCTTTTTTGACCCAATGAGGGGTTTAAGCTGTTTCAGCATACGGGAAATTGTCAGGGTCGAAAAATCAGGCAGATTTAGATCAGGAACTTTGACCGTATGTCCCAGTTTTTCAAGATTTTCACGAAAGTAGACAGCCTTACTTGAAAGAGGGCCAGAGGCGAATCCGTGCAAATATATAAATTGCATAGGAGAAAGAGCAAAATTGCCATAGGTCGACAAGTCAAAGGCGATATGACTTTTTCAGGTTCTGAATATCTTTTACCAGTTGCTGCATTTGGGCAGTGCCGCGCGCGCGATAGACCCCGCGAAGATTTGATTCTACATCCAGCAGATAAACAAGCTCAGAATGAAGAAAGTCCCGCATATTTTTCGTTTCATTCAATTGTATATCTGCATCAAAATTTTCTCGGGCGATTCGGTATATCTGTTCCTGGCTGCCGGTCAACAGGAACCAGTTTGATTTTTTCAATTTCTGTTTTTGATAAAAATTTTTCAGCTTTTCTACCGTATCATGCCAGGGATCTACACTTAAAGAAAGCATTACCACGTTTTCATCAGACTTGTAAGGGGCTTCAGCAATTTTCATGTTTTGAATCACCATCGGGCAAATTCCGTGACAATTTGTGAAAAAGAAAGATAAAGCTACAATTTTGCCTTTGATATCAGGGAGGGTGACTTTTTCACCATTCTGATTGATGAGTGAAAGTTCCGATAACCCTCGTATATCTTTCTTCGCCGGCTTTTTACTCCAGACGGGGTCCATGTTTTTTCCTGAATACCAGGGCAGAACTCCATCAATCGGGGTATCAAATTCACTCAGAGAATTGTCGATTGGCGGATTGCCTTTACCGCATGTTATTGAAGTGCAGGCAAGTATGCACACAATTACAGCTGTAATCGCAGATTTATTTTTTTTGTAAATCATCTTCGATACCTAATTCTTTCAGTTGCTGCTGAACGGGGTCACACAATTTACTGCCACTCAGTCCCAGGTTCTCTGTCTCAGTCGCCAAATAGTTGGCATAAATCTGTCCTGATTCCCGCCAGATTTTGCGACCCTTTTCCTGGCCATTCTCATATCGTACGTACTGATAAGGCTTACCATTTGCATGCCATGTCCAGTAATCCCCATGATATGCACCGTTTTTGAACTCTGCGTACATCTGGTCGCTGCCATCTTCCCGCCAGCTGCGGGCTTTGCCTGACAGTTTTCCATTTTTGTAAAACTGCTCGATAGCCAACTGTCCACTCTGGTAGTAGACTTCTTCAGGTCCATTTTTCAGGCCATTCTGGTATTGTGTAAAACGGGTTGTACCATTTGACCGATCGGCATTTCTAATTTTACCTGAAAAAGGTGAAGATCTGTAGAACATCAGTTCATTTTGTACTGAAAAATTTTTATCACTGGCATTGTATGTATTTAGATTGCAGTGTACAACTATCACACACGAAGTTATAATCTGCAATATTAAAAAATACTTTAAATACTGAACAAGCATTTTCAAAAAATGAGAAAACAAATACTCAACTTTTTGTAAGTGAACCTTTGGTCGCGCAAAGTTTACTGCCAAGAATTGTATCAATTCCTGCAGTTGTATCATTGAGAATATGATAGTGTGACATAGTCCCGTAATTTTTCCCGCCACCGGAAAGTGCATGGGAATGTCCGTGAGTAATCTGGTTATCGCCGCTGCTCAGGCCAGTGGGTGTACTGCCATCCAGTTCCAGTTTATCGAGAATAGGCAGACCGTCGATCGCAATGCCGATTATTTTACCTGTGTTAGAGGTGATATTCGTTGGCTGGGTGTGGTTATGATAGACACTGCTTGAATCGGGATGGGCATCCCCGCCGTCAAATGTCACGACCTCACTACTTAAAGTATCACCGGGTGCCGCAGCATTATTATAGACAATAACTCCATTTGTCAGGATTCCCTGTTCACCCAGAGACGATGTAACCGATGTGGAGCTGCAATTTGCTGTAGGACTGGAAGGTACAGTCATTGTATAGGTTCTACTGGTCGAAATTGTGTTAGGGTTGGCATTACGCCCGCTCGGCATGCTGGTATAATTGGTCGAAGTACTGGGATAGTATCCCGAAGAGTAGGGAGGCATACCGTTTGATTTTATCACAAGATTACTGCCAGAGACACTGACCTGTACACAGGAAAAGTTATCACTGATCCACGTTGGGGTACCGGAAGCAAAAGACGAAGTGAGGCAGCTGTAGCTCTCAGTTGTAGTTGCATCTTCTGAGGCACAAAAACTGCTTAGTGTTGCTACCAGACAAAATACGGCTGATTTGAATAAGAATTTTTTCGGTTGTAGTTGCATTTGAACTCCTTTAGACCGTCGGGGAAGTATTTATTCCCTTCTAGTATCATTAGCTTTATTTACCTTTTAGACTGTTCAACAGCATTTTGTCAACAGAATTCTGACATTTTTCTGACATGTTTTTAATTGACTGGTAGCTTCAAATTAGGAAATACCACTTTAAATAAAATGCTGCCAGCTGCTGCGATTGCAATCGGGGTGTTCTCTATTTTGCTCATTGCAAACAGAGCAAAGAAAGCCCGTGTCTCATTTAGTCTGTATGCCCTTATTATTATCTGTCTGCTGATTCCCCATGTTTTTGTTTTAACCCAGGGAGGTCATCATCATAAGAGAATGAATGTTCATGAATTGCCACTCTTTATGAAACTGGCAGACCTGCTGGTAGAACCGTTTTTGCTTGTATATTTTGCCCGCCTGCTTCATCAACTGCTACCGTATGATGCATCGACAAAAATGATCTTCTCATCAGTGAGTGCAAGAGTGAGTGCAAGTTTTAATTCAAGGAAAAAAATACTGCACATTTTATATATTGTTGTACCAATAATTCTGTGTCTCGCAATTCTCTTTACAGAATTTTCAATTCAGTATAAAATATCAGCAAGACTGGGCTGGACAGCTATCTGGCTAACCAGCGGTATGCTTTGGGCAAAAAATTCAAAAACTTATGCCGATTCTGAATCTGCACACTTCAATCAAATAAAAAAGTGGATTGTGATTCTAACTTCAGTGTTTGTAAGTATTTTGATTCTGACAATTTTGATCAGAATTTTACCGCCCGGCTATGAATTCAACGGAGCAAGCAGGAATATAATTAAATTTCTACGCTCACCCATTTTTCCCGGTATCGGCAAATCAATTTTTATTATTCTTTTTTGCTATTTTGTTCTCAAAATTGAACCAGAGACAGGTGCAATTGAAAACCACGATACCCCTGAAACAAATAACGAAGCAGAAATCAACCGTGATTTACTGAAAACTAAATATGTAAAATCTTCTCTCAAAATAGAAAAGAAGCAGCAGATTGCCGATGCTGCCAAAGCATGGATAATGCGAAAAGAAGTCTACTCAAACACAGAGTATTCACTGCAAGATCTGGCTAAAGATTTAAAAATACCCAGTGCGTATGTCTCGCAAAGTATCAATGATATATTGCAATTAACTTTCACAGAATTATTAAACGTACAACGGGCTCGCAATGCTGCTAAACTGCTGCAAAATAAAGATTTTTTAATTTATAGTGTTTCTGCAATTGGGCGGATGGCCGGTTTTA
>JAGRNJ010000013.1:24812-71599 GCA_020440825.1 Leptospiraceae bacterium
CTTAGTATTGTGGAATTCCATAACGGGAGTGTGAAAATCTCAAACTCGGGCACATGTCAAATTATACTTTACTGTCGAAATCTGACTCTCAGGTTCAGCTATGGCAGATAAACAAGCGGCATTTAAAAAGGAAATTTCAGAATCTTACGGGGCGATATCAGATAACTCGATATATCTGGGCACTGCACTTTTTGAAGGCAGTGTAATACCCGATGCACAAATTAAAATGCCGCTTAAAATGTTCAATCGGCACGGTCTGGTTGCCGGTGCAACCGGCACGGGAAAAACCAGGACATTGCAATTATTGGCCGAGCGCCTTTCTCAATCTGGCGTGCCCTCTCTGCTCATGGATATGAAAGGTGACCTGGGTGGCATTGCCAAACCGGGAACTGCACATGACTGGTTATTAGAAAGGGCTAAAAAAATGGGGGATGCCTGGGAGCCAAAGGGGTTTCCTGTCGACTGGTTGGGACTCAGCGAAAACTCGGGAGCTCCATTGCGTACCACTGTCAGTGAACTGGGCCCTGACCTGCTGTCCCGTTTACTCGATTTAACCGATACCCAGGCCTCTGTGTTGACAGTTATTTTTCGATTTTGTGATGAGAGTGGTCTTTTGCTCGTAGATTTTAAAGATATGGCGAAAGTTCTCGATTTTATCTCGGGAGAAGGTGAGGCCGAGTTCAAAGAAAAATACGGAGAAGTTGCGGGCGCAACGCTAGGTGTAATTCGCCGAAAACTGATAGCATTAGAGAGTGAGGCTGCCGCTAATTTCTTTTCTGAACCATCCTTTGAAGTTCAAGATCTTATGAGATTGAAAAACAAAATGGGAATTATCCATCTTTTGCACCTGGCTCCTGTTTTAACAAAGCCTTCTATATTTACCTCTTTTTTACTGGCTCTTTTGGCAGAGGTTTTTGCCGAGATGCCAGAGGTTGGCGATCTTGACAAACCGAAACTGGTAATTTTTATAGATGAAGCTCATCTGGTTTTCAAAGACGCTTCAAAGACATTGCTGGAGCAGATTGAAATGACTGCTCGTCTTATTCGATCTCGCGGGGTGGGCCTTATATTCTGCAGCCAAAGACCTGATGATGTGCCTGAAGCAATTCTAAGCCAGCTGGGTTTTAAGGTACAGCATGCCCTGCGAGCATTTACAGCCAAAGACAGAACTGCGATGAAAAAAATAGCCCAGAATTTCCCGATTACAGAATTCTATGAAACAGAAACATTGTTATCACAGATGGGAACAGGAGAGGCCTTAGTTACAGTGTTGAATGAAAAGGGGATTCCCACCCCATTGGCACATATTCTGGTTGCAGCCCCACATTCTTCGATGGAGGCCTTACCGTCTGCTGAGTTCCAAAAACTGGCGCAAGAAAGCGATCTGTATAAAAAATATTCCCAAGCTGTTGATCCTGAGAGTGCTTTTGAAATTTTAAGTGCCAAGGTTGAAAAACGTCTGGCAAACGAGGGCATTGAAGAAGAACCGACTGAATCGCCGGTCGAGCCTGCGACCGGCTCAAAACGTTTGCCAAATCTGCGAGTGCATGGGCGGGCTGGTTCTGAAGAAAGCAAATCGGCTGTTCGCTCTAAGCAGGAACCTGTTGCAAAAAAGACAAGTTTGATAGATTCAAAACTAATGAGAGATGTCGGCAAAACGGTCGCTCGGGAAGTTTCCAGAGGATTGCTTGGGGCAATTGGTCTAAAAACAGCACGTCGTGGCCGGGGCAGTTCGCTGGCAAAAGATTTGTTAAAATCATTGTTCTAGCGGTGGGGCGCATTTTAAGAGAATACCTTGACGTTCTAAATCGACACGAAAATAAGTGCAACATAAGTATTGGGGGAATAATGCAAAAATCTAAAACACTGGCAGAAATGTTTGAAGCTGTTAACCAGAAATATGGCAGCAAAAAAATGTTTTTCACAAAAGACAAAAATAAAAATTTTCAGGGAGAAACATTTGCTTCAGTCTATACGAAATCTGAAAATCTGGCACTTGCACTTATAGAATTGGGGTTAAAACCCGGCGACCGTGTAGGCCATATGGCCGATAATCGCATGGAGTGGGCACTGACAGATATGGCCATCATTATGGCCGGTGCCTGCAATACGCCTCGCGGTACAGATTCAACCCCGCAAGAAATGGAATATATTTTGTCGCACAGCGATTCAGAATTCTGTATTGTAGAAAACGATGCCACTCTCGATAAAGTTCTGCAGATTCGAGCAACCACAAAGGTCAAATACATTATCGTTATGGAGAACACCTTCAATGCCAAAGGGGCAGAAGGTGTAATGTCACTTGAAGAGCTGCTCAAAAAAGGCAAAGACTTGCGCTCTGCCAAACTTGCTGAATTAAAATCACGTATCAAGGCAATTAAGCCCGACGATCTTTTTACGATCATCTATACCTCGGGTACAACAGGAAATCCGAAAGGTGTTATGCTCTCTCATGAGAATATGATGTATAACATTAATAATGTACCTGCGATGGTAGGGATGAATGAAAATGATTCAGCATTGAGTATTCTGCCCGTTTGGCATATTTTTGAAAGGGCAATTGACTATGCGGGAATGTCAATGGGCTGCCAGATTTATTATACCAATGTACGGGATGTTCGGGAAGACTTTGCGAAAGCGAAGCCGACCTTCATGGCTTCTGCTCCCAGATTGTGGGAAAATCTGTATAACGGCATTAAACAGAAAACTGAGAAAGCAAGCCCGGTGCAAAAGAAAGTTTTTGACTTTGCTTATGAAGTAAACAAGCTCTGGAAAGAGAGTGTAGATTACCTGCAGGGCAACAAACTGCTGGTCAAACCAGAAAGTGATCTTGAGAAATTCGGCAAAACTGCGGTTTCTTTATTTACCGCAGTCAATTTATTTGTGCCCGCCAAAGTCCTCGACAGTGTAGTTTTTAGTAAAATCCGCGATGCGTTGGGCGGTCGTCTGAAAGGCAGTATTTCAGGTGGCGGAGCCCTCCCTGCTCATGTAGACCAATTCTTCAATGTTGTGGGAATTCCCGTCTATGAGGGATACGGAATGACAGAATGTGCGCCCATTATTTCGGTACGCACAACAGACCATCTGGTTCAGGGAAGTGTCGGTTTTACCCCCGATGGAACTGAAGTTGCTCTGTTAGATGAAAAGGGGAGTCCGGTTGCGATTGGTGAACTTGGTGTGATTCATGTGCGCGGGCCCCAGGTAATGAAGGGCTATTATAAAAACGAAGAAGCGACCAAAAATGTATTGAAAGACGGATGGCTCAATACAGGTGATTTGGGCTTCATGAGTGTAAATGGCACCCTTTCAATTCGAGGAAGGGTCAAAGACACTATCGTTCTAATTGGTGGTGAAAACGTTGAACCTATTCCCATCGAGAATTTGCTGGTTGAAAATCCATTGGTAAACCAGGTGATTGTGGTCGGGCAAGACAAAAAATCTCTCACAGCCTTGATTTGGCCAGATTTTGAAAAACTCAAATCAGAAGGACACAATGTTCAGCCGGGTGATGACCTCAATAAGAATACTGCAATTCGGGAGCTATTTACCAAGATGATCAAGAAAACGGTTTCATCTGAAAATGGTTTCAAAGGTTTTGAGCGGCTAACTGATTTTCGTTTTTTACCGAAACCCATGGAAATTGGAGATGAAATCACAAATCTTTATAAAATGAAGCGCAATGTAATCAGCCAAAAGTATAAAGATTTAATCGATTCCATGTATTGATTAAATTTCAACGAAGATAAAAATCAGAACAAAACCCCTAAAACCACTCTTAAAGAGTGGTTTTTTTATGATATTCAAAGATTGCAGTTGGCATTAAGCGGGAATCACTCACCGAAAATTCGGTCTTTGTCTGAGCCGGGTTCTGCCATAAATTCTGACTCCAGAATTGACTTTGCATCGAGACTCGCCTGTGCGGGAGGTGTGCTATCATACGGGTTTTCTTGCGGTATGGGCTTTTTTTCCGGCTGGCTGAATATCTCTGTGGTTGGCTTTTTTTCAGTCGGTACACTAGCCACGTCTGGCTTTTTGTCAGTATGGGTTTTACCGGTCTCGATTGCGCTTTTCAGTGCATTCAATCTCGATAAGAGACTTGAGACAGACGGTGAATTTAGTTTTTCAATCACATGAAAGATTGCCATTTCCAGGGAGACTCGAATTTCGCTGCCTCTGGAATTGGGAAACTGGTTCCAGCCGGCATAAATATTGTACAGAGTAGAAAATACTGCGTTCAACTCACGTGTGTCCCAGCGGGAAGCATATTCTTTCAGCAGAGTGGTCTGGCTGCTTGAATAGCCGCTCAATGAACTTAAAGAAGCTGAATGGTGAAACAAAGCCAGATCTTTCATCGCAGAAAGTGAATCCCATAGAAATCTGCGTAAATTCAAACCTTCTGTATGCAGCTTATCGATTACCTGAAGTGCATCTTTGATTTCCCGTCTGCGAATTGCTTCTAGAAATTCAAGGCGTATCTGTTCTGAAGAAACACCTAATGCCTCAAGTACCACCTTTGCACTCAGCTTTTCCTCTGCGGCAAAGGCACACACCTGGTCTAAAATCGAAAGGGCATCGCGCATTGAGCCTTCTGCCCTTTGGGCTATTTGAAAAACCGCATCGTCTTCAAAGTCAGTCTGTTCAGATTTTAAAACATGCACCAGCCTATCGCGAATTTCTTCTATAGAAAATTTTCGAAAGGCAAACGTCTGGCAACGAGAAAGTATTGTTTCAGGAATTTTGTGAATTTCTGTCGTTGCCATAATGAAGACAACATGGGCCGGTGGTTCTTCGAGAGTTTTCAGCAATGCATTGAATGACTCTGGGGTAAGCATGTGAACTTCATCAACAATATAGATACGATACTTTGATTTCATCGGAGCAAAACGAATTGTTTCGCGCAATTCCCGAATGGAATCAATGCCCCGGTTTGATGCAGCATCCATTTCTACAACATCCATACTTGTGCCGGCTGCAATATCTTTGCAGTTTTCACAAGTACCGCAGGGAGTAATTGTTGGGCCGGTAACACAGTTTAAAGCACGTGCGAGTATTCTGGCGGTACTGGTTTTACCGACACCCCTGGCTCCAAAAAAAAGATAAGCATGAGAGATTCGATTATGTTCAATTGCATTCTTGAGCGAACGGGATGCACTCAGCTGACCTACCAGATCTTGAAATGTCTGAGGACGGTATTTGAGAGCCAGAGAACCCATTAAAGATTTTCATCCCCTTGAAAAAAGTCTTCTGCCGGCAGGCTTTCGGTTTTGGGCAGCAGGGGCAGGTTTTCAATAGTGCCGGTTGTTTCCTGAGAGGCCTCTTCAGGTTCAGTACCGGGTATAAACAATTCGTTTCTTACCTGCCTGCAACCGGGACCAGGCAGCATTCCTGTCGAAACACAAATCGGTACCTCTTTTACCTTGCCTTGAATTAAGTGTGATTCTTCATTCTTGCGTTTTGCAAAAACCCGAATTTGATACTGTGCCCAGATTGGGGCAGCAATCGCTCCACCGGCCTGGCCGGCTCCCAGCGAGAGTGTGGGACGATCATATCCCATCCAGATTGCAGAAGTATAGCGGTCATTGAAACCGACAAACCAGGCGTCTCTGAAATTATTTGTCGTACCGGTTTTTCCTGCAGCAAAGGCTTTGTATCCATACGAACGTATCGCGGTTGCAGTACCTGAGTTGACCACATTCTCGAGCATACTTGAGACAATGGTTGCAGTTTCTGGTGAGATAATCTGTTCGCCCTTCAGTGAAGTAGGGTATTTTTTCAGTACCGTGCCATCGGGATTTCTAATTTCACGCAAAATAACAGGAGTCAGTCGTGCACCTCCGCGTGGGAATAATGAGAATGCAGTGGCCATTTGCAGGGGTGAAACTTCATAGGTACCAAGCGCAACAGATAGATTATAGGGAATATCTTTTTCCCTTACATCAAGAATTTTTTCAAGCACGGGCAGTAGATTTCCTAAGCCTGCTTCTCTGGCGACTGCAATCGACACCATATTCGCAGAAGTGGTCAAAGCATCGCGCAATGAAATAAAACCGGCATATCCGCCCGAGTAATTTTCAGGCATCCAGGCTGAACCCTCTTCGTTGAGAAAAATGACCGGGGTATCTGCAAACACCGAAGCAGCAGTCACCTTTTTCAATTCAATGGCCGAAGCATATACTAAAGGCTTGAATGTAGAACCGGGCTGGCGTTTCATTTGTATCGCCCGGTTTATCTGGTTTTGTGTTGAAAAAGGAGTTCCGCCAATCATCGCAGTTATTTCACCGGTTTTATTATCGAGCTCAATGAAGGCCCCTTCGACCGAGAGGTAGCGATTCAAATATGGATTCTCTTGTCTTACCTCGTTTTGAAATATATCGAGAATTGGCTCTCCGCCCATACCCAGATTCACCAGTTCCATGGTATCTGCAAGTTCATCGAAGTAGTGTAAGCCAATCGCATAGGCAGAATATTTGCGGATGCCCGAGATCTCGGGTAGATCAAATGAGAGTCCCAGAATATCGAGCAGAGCAGCATGTGCCTTGGAGAGACTCAGATATTTGGTAAAAGTGTATTGGCGGGAAACCTTGTTCTGCTGCTTGAGGGCAGGCCACAGAGTGCGCTGTGCAGCATCCTGGTGATCAAGATCTATTGTTCCCTGAATTTCGAGGCCACCATTGTATAAAAGATCCCGGCCAATCTCACGCTCAAGTTTAGCCCGAACCATCTCAGAGTAGTATGGTGCTTCATCGAGACGCTGGCCATAGACTGTTGCACTCGGAGGAATATTGAGTGAGTTAAAATATTTGAGAATCTTGCCATACTCGATTGTTGCGGTCTTTTTATCGATAAAGCCCATGTCGACCATTTTCAATAGCGACATCGTCATACGTTGCAATGACTGACGAGGATTTCTCACCGGCGAATAATAATTCGGCGCGGCGGGCAGGGCAGACAAGATTGCTGCCTCGCCGATCGTGATGTCTTTAACAGTTTTTTCGAAATAAAACCGGGAGGCAGACTCTACCCCATATGCGCCGTGTCCGAAATAGATCTGATTAAAGTAGAGATGCAAAATATCTTTTTTTTCAAAAATTGCATCGAGAAACAGTGCCAGTAAGGCTTCTTTTGCCTTACGCATAAGAGAGCGCTCCTGGTTGGTCAGAATTACTTTGGCAAGTTGCTGGGTAATGGTTGAGCCGCCCTGCCGAACCCCGCCGGCTGTCAGGTTGATCAGAAAAGCTCTTAAAATTCCTTGAGGTGAAACCCCATGGTGCTTGTAAAAGTTGTTGTCTTCCATGGCGATAAACGCCTGAAAGAGGTGTTCGGGCAGTTCTTCTTTGGGAACTAAAATTCTCTGGTCTTGAAAGAAGGTGGTGACCAGCCGCCCTTTTCTATCGAGCAGTTTCGATGGCGTGGGTGGACGGTAGTCTTTTAGGGCATAAACAGAGCCCACATCGGCGACGGTGAACAGAAATATTGTGGTCAATAATACGCCGATAAAACCGGCAATTACAATTGCGCGCAGATGTTCAGAGAATCTGTCTTCATCACTTCGGTAGTTGAGTTTGACAAGCCGATATGCCAGGCGCGCGCACCAGGCAATTGCGCTACGCAGTCTTTCTGCCATTTACGACGGTGCCCATTTTGAACTCGACCTGTCAACGGTTGTTGCGACAGACCGACCAGTATTGTTTCAAAAGAAAGATGATCGTTCAATAGTATACAAGAACTCTTGTTTCTTATAATTTTTAAGTGGAAACTCCAGTTCTACCGAGAGTTGCGTATTCTCGCCCGGTATGAATTGCAGCGGGATTATCTGGCTGCCTGCTTCTCCCGCTTCCAGTTTGATCGTTTTTTCGGGTAAAACAGACTGAAAAGCCGAAGCCAGAGACTTTTCCTGAGAGTCCCGTTCGGTGATATAGAATGAGTACATTCGGTCATAATCAAATCTCTGGTAGGCAGAAGAGGTAAACTTTTCTTTGTACTCTCTTCTTAAAACCGGATAATAAGACGTTTTTGATTTTTCATTCTCAATTTTTAATGAATAAGGATAGAAATCTATCGCGGTCTTGCCTTTGTTTTGCACATAGACCTTAAAAAACGAAAGACCCGGCAACCGATAATAGCGCTGCTCTGTTATGAGATTCAGGTCATCCGCCATATAATCCAGATAATCGGCACTCACCATTTCAATAGACAGGTAGGCTGTCTCGTCATTCTGCAAGACGATTTTACTGCCAATCTCTTGCTTGACATCGTTTTTGATCTGGTGCAACAGGGGCGGATTTCCACACCCGGCCAGCAGAATTATTGTTGCAAAGAAAATTCTGTACAGAATTAACATTGACGTCAACGTCAAATATTGGATAATATACAGTAAATAGATTATTTTACTCGAAAACAGACAAAAAACGCGATATGCAATAGAGGGTTCCATGAAGATAATTAGAAATAGAAACGTCATTTCACTGGCGATTGCACTGGTCTTACTGGGAATATTTTGTTCCCCGAAAAAGGCCGAAACTCCAGAAGATGCCTTTGCTTTATTTTTAGAGGCTTATAAAACCGGGGATGCAGAAAAAGTGGCACAGACCTTGACCCCCGATTCAATAACATCGATAGAAGAGTATTTAGATCCCATTCAAGAGGCTTACTCTAAAATGGGCAGTGAAGAGCGCGCCCACAAAGCCTTCTCGACCATGGCAAAGCAGATGGGGGTACCGGTGAACAAGATAGGCAGTATCTCGGCTACCGATTATCTGGGATACCTGATGCAGCAAGAGAGAGAAGGCAGGGGAGCAGATACCGGCATTATCCCGCGCGGCCTTTTAGAAAACCCGTCGATCACAAAAAAAGAAGAAAACGGTGAAAAAGCGGTTTTGTATTTTGGAGATTTCGGGCGCATTCCACTGAAAAAAACAGATGCGGGCTGGCGTATTCAGCTCTCTTTGAATATGGAGGCACCGTCGAGCCCGCAGGAAATGGTTTCAGAACCAAATTCTTAAAGCCACTTCAAAAATTTAATTTTCCCGGCCACTTTAAACAGAAAGAGAGTGAGTTTATCGATTTACACAAAGCTGAGGCCGGGAATTTCATTTCTCAAAATCTTGAATATTTGAAAGTGCATAAACACCGCGTGAAATTCTTTCCTGTCCCAGCTTGCCGGCATGCTTGAAAAGCCAGCGGCCGCAATGAAATAAGTCGTCTACTGTGTCCAGATCAGGGCGGCGTTCTAATCTGGCAGGATAAATGTTTTGTTCAGCCAGATTCTGCAGGGTATAGTGCAAAGTCTTCGGGTTGCTCCAGGGTATATTGTCAAACAGCTCGGGAAAGAACTGTTTGCGGTGTAATGACAATGCCATCCATCCGCCGTCAATCGCCGGAACAATCGATGGGCAATTTGCGATGAGACTCACAAGATCTTCAGGCAACAGGCAGGGTAAATCTACCCCTTGCAGAATAACCACCTCATGTTTCTTGAATGCAGTTGCATAGGAATTGCGCATTCTCTCGCCGAGTGTGGCCCCTTTCTGCTGGCGAAATTTTACATTCAGATCATTGAAATATTTTTTTTGCAGTTCTCTGCAGTCTGGTTCGCTATCAGCTGCATCGGTTGCAAAATCAAAATAAAGCTGCAGATTGTTTTCTGCCAATTGTATATTCTGAATTTGCATTTGCAGGCAAAGCTCATAGAGTTTAAAAGCCGCCATCTTGCCGATCTGTGCAGAAAGGCGGGTTTTTCCGGTGCCGTATTCTGGTACTCGCCCGAATAAGATAAGCGCTGTGGCAGGAAAGCTTCTAAACTTTCCCGTAAGTTTTTGCCAATTCATTATATGCGTTTTGTACCATTTCTCTCAGGGCTTCGGCTTTAGCCTGGTCGCTCATATTCGGGGTATCATGAGCCGGATGCACAGGATTGTTTGAGCGTACCGGGTCGAGAATTTGAATCACAATGCGACTGGGCCACAGAATGGTTGGGTTTGTCATTGAACGTATCTGCTGGGTTCCATAGACGACAATTGGTAAAATGGGTAATTCTCCCTGTTTCGCTGCAACCAGCGCGCCCGGTTTAAATGGCAGAATTTGAGCCGCATTTTTACTGCGTGTCCCTTCGGGGTATATGAGAACCCTTTCATTCTCTTTCAGTTTGCGGATGACATTTTTCATTGAGTTGGCCGCTGCTCTGGGGTTGGCGCGATCGACTTCAAGATAACCGATTTTGTGCATTGCCATACCGACTAATGGAACCTTAAAGACCTCTTTTTTTGAGAGAAAAACAAAATCAACCGGATAAAAACCCAGAGCGGCAAAAATATCAAATGGCGACTGGTGATTGCTGATGACCACAGCAGGTTCATGTATTGCCTTTTCAGCATCCAGGACTGTAACACCCGAAAAGGTCAGTCGCACGCCAATCCATCCCCAGAAGCGTGCAATCACCCTCAGTTTACTGGCCCATTTTTGAGGTAAGAACAAGGTCAGTAGAATAACCAGAATTGCGCAACTGAATGTGATGGGCAGGATAATAATAAGCCAGTAGAGAAAAAAGAACGGGCCGAAAATTTTTGCAAATAAAGACATGACTTCAACGCAGCGATAAACTGTGAACTGTCAACCAAGTAATTTAACTGCTTTGACGAGAAGGGCCCAGGATAAAAAAGGTGTGCGCAGCTGGTTTATTTTTTTTGCAGAATGATCAACGTTGTTATGCCAAACATCATTGGCTTGATCAACTGAATTTGAAAGCCTGCCTTTTCACATTCTGCAGCCAGCTCTTCAGGAGTTACAAATGCAGCTACGGTGCGGGGCAGGTAAGTGTATGCATCTCTGTCGCCACTGACTAAGCCGCCGATATTTGCCAGCAGAGTATGGAAATAAAAACGGTAAATTTTCGCAAACAGTTTGTTCTTGGGATCAGAAAATTCAAGTATCGCAAACTTTCCACCCGGTTTCAAAATTCTGGCTATTTCAGAAAATACCTTTGGCCGGTCAGATACATTGCGTATTCCGTATGAAATCATGGCATGGGAGAATTTTTTACTGGCTAAGGGCAATGCTTCACCAAAAGCCTCAACCGGAGAAAATTTGCCGGGCAGTGTAGATAATTTAAAATCGGTACGTTTGAGCATGTCCCGGGCGGGGTCAATGCCAACAATCGTGCAGTGGTACTTGCGCAGAGCTTCCCGGGCAAGTTCGCCTGTACCGGTTGCCAGATCGAGTATTGTCGAATGCTGGTCAATTCCCAGCTCAGAAACTGCTTTTTTGCGCCATCTTTTGTCAATGCCAAAGCTCAACATAGTGTTGAGCAGATCATACGTCGGTGCTATATTATTGAACAGGCTTCGTACATTGCTGCGCTGTTCTTCAGCATTGGTGTATTTCAGATAGCGGTTCTGCTGGCCAGACATCGTCCAGAATTGAATTTTGAGGTGCAGTGCAAAGAAATTACTGAGGCAGTCCTGAGGTCTGGTCGATACCTGCAATATGCGCTTATCTCAATTTTGGCTCTTATCGACCGGAACAGTTCTGTTGTATCTTACCATGACCTGCTACCATCGCAATGTTAAGACAGAAAATACAGAGTTAACCAATCAAACTGTAAAAGAAGTAAATCAGTTCGGCAATCTGCCGAGTTCTTCAGCCGGGAAAGAGGCAGGTTCTGATGTCACTGAATCGAATTCAAATCTGAAAATTGAATCGAACCGGGTCGAAACCCCCAAATTTATGAAGGGTCTGTATATTTCAAATCCGGTGGTTCGAAATTCTACCAGACTCTCGACATATTTGAGCGATTCCCGAAAATACGGGGTGAATACATTCGTCATGGATATTCAACCAAAAATGCCCTCCCGGGATAACATTGAAATGGTAAAAAAAGCGGGAATTTTCCCGGTCGCCCGCCTGGTGGTGTTTCATACGGGATTGAAAACAAAATTTCCCCGGGAAGGGTATGCCGAACAGATCAGTGATCTTGTCGAAGACTGCGCATACCAGGGATTTGCCGAAGTTCAGTTAGATTATATTCGCTACGCGGATGAACCCGAGCTCATGAAAATTCCTCTCAAAGAAAAATATCAGATTCTGGAAAATTTCATCTCACAGATACGAGATGCAGCTGCAAAGTCAAACATTAGACTTTCAGCAGATGTGTTCGGCAGGGTTACCCTCAACAGAAATGATCATATCGGCCAGCGATTAGAAAATTTTGCAACCTATATGGATGCCTTGTACCCGATGGTGTATCCCTCGCATTACCACAACGATAAGAAAAGAATGGGAGATCCTTATTTTACGGTTAAAGAAGGGGTGGGCGAATCTAAAAAACGGGTACCCGACACTGCGATTATCGCATATATACAAGGCTTTTCTATGAGTATCTCCATTTCAAAACTGTCTATGAAAGATTATCTGAAAGCCCAGATGCGGGCGGTAGAAGATGCCAATGGGGATGGCTGGGTAATCTGGAACCCATACAATCGTTATGCCGAATCTTATGCAGCGATGTCAGAGCTGGAACAGGAAAAAGAGGTAGCCAGTAACCCTGGTACAACCACAAACTGATTTTGTTATGAGCAACCTGCCCGGCATTTTGTATGTAGTTTCTTTGCCCATTGGCAATGCGTCCGATATCTCAACCCGCGCACGGGAAGTGCTGAGTGGGGTAAACATCATTGCAGCCGAAGACACCCGAAAAGCGAGAGAATGGTTTCAGCGCACAGGCATTCGAACGGAAGCCAGAATCTTAGCCAGCCACTCTCACAATGAGAACAACTCAGCAAAAGGTCTGCTCCCATTGCTGCATAATGGGGAAAACATTGCCCTGGTCAGTGATGCGGGCACTCCGCGCATCAGCGATCCCGGTTATACTCTGGTCAAAACTGCTCATGCAGAAGGCATTGTCGTCATACCGATTCCGGGAGCTTGCGCATTGACGACTCTTGTTTCGGTGAGTCCGCTGCCGGTCGAACCGCTTTTATTTCTTGGTTTTATTTCACCAAAATCTGGTACACGTTTGAACACTCTTGCCCGTTATAATGATTTCGAGGGGAGTGTAGTGCTCTATGAATCTGTGCATCGTATTGAAAAACTGCTTGCCGCACTGAAAACCTCATGGGGAAACTGTGAGGTATTCATTGGCCGTGAAATGACCAAGACACATGAAGAGTACTTTTTCGGCAATTTAGAGACTGCATTGAGCTGGGTGCCCGGTAAAAAGGGTGAATTTGCCATATGCGTTTTTAAAAAAAGGTTAATGTAAAAGCCGTATTTGACGATAATATAAATGGAGAGAGGTCTCCACAAGAGTAGCCAACACCCGGTTGGTCGGAGGAAAAGACTATGGTAATAGATAAAATAAGCAATATCGCGAATGTACAAAAGATCGCGACCCAGAACCAGGTTGCAAAAGCAACAGAAAAGGCGATTTCGCCTACTGTACAAGATACTGTCAGTATCTCTGCAGAAGCGCTCAAAGCCCAGGAAACCCATAAGGCTCAACAGACTGTAAAATCTGCTCCCGATTCCCGCGCAGAGAAAATCAAAGAAGTCAAAGAGAAATTGGCAAACGGTGAATATGATAATATTTCTACCGAAATGCTCGAACGGGTTGCCGAAAACATCGCCAGTTCACTCATAAGAAGCTGAATTATTACAGCCACAACCGGGAACTGACCCGTGCAAGGGATTAGTTGGGCTCAATTCAGCGTACCGACCCGCATCCAGTTTGAAACAGACTCCGCGTACAAACTGGGCGGGTATATCAGCCAGTTCGGCGGCAGAGTATTGCTGCTGAACATCCGCTCTGAAAATAAAAATTCTGAAGAACTTTTAATTCTAAAAAACGGCCTTAGCAAACACTCTGACGGGGTGATTTTGTATGATGACCTCGACGCCGAACCAAACTCTGACCAGATCGATTCTGTCACATATTTTGCCAAAAAAGCCCATATTGACATGATTGTAGCCTATGGCTCGCTCGATACATATGCGGCTGCCAAGGCTGTTGCTATTCTTGCTACCAATTCTGTGTTTGCCACTGATCTTTTGAACGGCAGGGCAAAACTGAAAAACCCTGCCTTGCCACTCATCGTCGTACCGGTTGAACCTTCGATGGGCGAAGAACTCACCCCGAGTTTTACGATGGTAGATTCCAGTGATGGTATGCGAAAATATTTTGAGCATGAGTCGTTATTCCCGGTAGCATCGTTCTATGACCCGAAAATTGCCAACCATTTAACTTCGGATACTGCAGCGAGAGTAGGCGGCGGAGCACTGGTGTATGCAATTGAAAGCCAGCTATGCCCTAAATCGAATCAATTGTCGGGTACTATGGCGTTACGGGCCATTGATCTGATCAAGAAAAATCTAACCGGTCTGTACAAAGAACCGCACAACGAAAAACTGATCTCAAACATTTTATGGGCCTGTATCATGACCGGCATTTCAAGCATTTCGTCACCACTCGGGGTAACGTACGCAATTTCAAATGCCTTGCGCACCTATGCAAAGATGAATTATTATGATGCCCTGGCACTTATCTTGCCGCACGTTATGGAGTACTATTTGACTGCTGCCCCTGCCCAGTATATCAATATTGCCCGATCTTTAGGTGAAGATGTGAAAGATATTTCTGTTATTGAAGCAGCCATTAAGGCGGTAGAGGGTGTGCGCAGGTTATTTCTTGAAATCAATTTACCGACCCGTCTTTCAGAATTTGAGATAAGAAAAAATCTGCTTGCCGATATTGCCAAAGGTGCGACGATGTTTACTCAACTTGAAAATGCGCCGCGCACTTTGACTCGCAATGAAATTGAGTCCATTCTGCTGGCAGCGTATTAAGCTATAGGCATCTACCCGTTCAAAAGTAAACCTGCATCTCTTACAATGTTCTTTAATTTAACCGGGAACTTTTAACCAGGACTTGGCGATAATTTCTCGAAATTGAATATAAGGCGAAGCAGCAGACTAAGACCTGAACCGGTATAAAGGCAAGGTCTAATTGAAAATTAGAAAAAAGTACGAAGTTTGAAGTTTCAAGAAAGTTAAAAACCGGCAGATCTAGAAACCAGCCCGTCACTGCCAGGGTCGGTACTACCACACTTTCGGCCATACCAAAATAATAATAGACCGCAAACTTTCTTTGATGTGCCCTGTAAAAAATATACATAAACGAAAGACTTAAAGGTTCTAACAGAACATACTTAAAACTATCAAAAATTGGCAGACTCACCAGAATCATACGATAAAGACTATGAGATAAAATCCATGGTAGCGGTGAAGCATTAAACAGAAAGAAACCGTCTTCAAATTTTACGGTCTGCCAATCTCTTTTTTTCATTTCCTGTAAAACCCAGATGACCAATAGCGTGCAGGTAATTTTTCCCACTATATTGCGGTAACTTCCATCGGGGGGTATAAACATCATCATAAGTATATTACCAAGCATAGATACGTTCATTATAATCGAAAACAATTTTATGTTGGCTTCGCGCAGGGAGGAGTTGAGAAGACTGAAGCCGTAGACCACTGCCAGCCCAAGCGGTATCAAAGCAATTTTTTTCGAAAGCCCCATCCATTCATTGAGGCTGAAATTTGAATTTACGCTAAACGAAATGACTATGGCCAGGGTAAAAATTATTGTCAACCCCAGTAGTATCTTATGATGGGCATACACCAAATAACCCACCACAATGATGAGGCTCAGGCTTAATAAACTATACACAACAAAGAGAGTGAAATTCATTTACTTTCTGCTTCGTTGTTTTTCATATTTATTCAAAATGCTATAAAGATATCAGCTCTAGCTTTTTTTACTCTCTGTAATTGTTTTCAGTATTTCAAACATTTCAAAGGCTTTTTCTTCAATAAAGTTGTTCATCATCCATGCAGGTATTGAGCCTCCGGGTTCCATATGCATCTGGTAGAGAGCATAAATCTGATTATCGCTTATTTGAATAATTTTCCAGAATCCGTTAATTACCTGAACTCTGGTTACTTCTTTCCGGTGTGGTATAAAATCTGGCCGGCCGCTTAACGATATATAAACTGAATTTTCTTTTTTATTCTCTGTAAGTTTATATTCAAGTATCATATCCCGATTTTCAAAAGGAAACGGTAATGAAAAATAAGTATAATAAATTTTATGATTGATTGAAAACTGGTGGATGGCTTTTCTCTCTAGACATTGTTTCATCCACAGTTGACAACTTTCGTACATTGACTGAATAATCGGGATAAATTGATGAATATTTATATTGAAATTTGCCCCGGCCTTAAATTGTTTAATTTCTGAACCGGCTTTATCGTTGATATACACCTCAATTCCGTTTTTAGGTTTAAGCTTCTGCCAACCGTACAGAGAGAAGGTAACTGATAAAAGGCAAAGAAATAAATGCTTCATTTTCAGTCATATTGATAAATTGAAATCAAATTGTAACGTTGAAAAAACGTAAAAATTATTTTTGAGTGGTTAATGGTTTAAGAAGATAGTCATCCGCCACCCACACAGATGGCTTGCATTTTGTATGCAAAATGCTCTGGGCACAGATTTTTCTTGGACCAGGCCGTTTCTTTTTACAGAAAAAAATGGGTGAGAATCGCTGCCGATTTTGAGAAGTGTGCCTTAAAAAATTCAGATTTTAATTGAAAAATAATCCGATATTGTTAGAGGACAATAAGAATTCATGTTAACTAAGTTTTCGAAAATATATTTTCTGTTTCTCATTTCAATGATACTTTGCAATAGTATTATTGCCAACTCTGCTGATAGAGCAATGGTCGAGAGAAAATTAACAGAAAACAGACATTTTCTTGAGTTTATCAATATAGGGATTTCAAACTTTGGTTCAGATGAGGACAAAGTTGAATTTAGAAAACGGGTGATTGAATATTACAAGGCCTATCAGTTATTTCTTAGAGGCCAGTATCCTGAGTCTTTTGAAAAAATTAAAGAAACCCATTTAGATATTAGAATTTTATATCATTCGATAATTGAAAAATATTATTTACCAGACTTGCAGTCATTATTAGATGCAAATGCGGCAAAAATTGTATCTTCCAGAGATGAACGTGCAATTCATTTATTGAAACTTGGATATCGAGACTTAAAAATTTCGAGAGTCAAAGTAACCAAGGCATATAACTTTAATAAGTTCTTAAATTCAATGCGCATACATTTTTACATAGAAGCAATTAAATATATTCGCCAGGCGAAACGCTATGCCTTTCTGTCGCTCATTGAGAGTAAAACTCCCATCTCTGAAAAAGCAGATTTCAAACTGCAGACACTCGATGATGTTTTGAACAAACCTGAAGTTGATGTTATTTCAGATTATCGCAGAGTAGGGAATTCTCTCGCGAATATGATCAATCGTAAACTGTTTCTCGATGAATACAATTATTTTGTGCATCATGATGACAATTATGGTTTTATTGCCTCTGGTAAAGAAGACTATTTCAAAACCGTCATTACAACGTTGCGTCCTGAAGATTGGGCAGACAATGCTCCCAAGGTTAAGATAAACCCGGTACCGGGGAACTCTTTGCAAAAGTAATTTGAGAATACTGTAGATTCAGCCCAGCTGGGAATTCTCACTTATTCTTCCTGCAGAAGTTTATTCTGCTGCTGCTCTAAACTGATTCAGAAATTTACGTTTAGCCGTTTGAATTCCGATAATATACTATTATGGCAGAAAATTCAGACCAGGGTTTGAATCCAGAAAAAAATATAAACGGTAAACGGGCGGATGTCCCGCCTCTCTTATTTTTAGACCCGCGTCCGGTTCGGCATACCGAACGAATTGTCGACTTGATGGCGATTCTCTTTCAAAGAAAAAACTAAGGAATCTCTGAAAAACGGAAAGTTTTGAAGATTTTCCTGAAAACATAAATGTTTTCCCGCGCGATTAGCGTGGAATTGCCGCCGAAAAAGTGCATCGAGGGACTTTTTCAGACGCTACCTAAACCAAACTTAATTCAGGTTTTTCATTCCTGAAACGCCGTATCGTTTCATTCTAATTTGCCGGGCGTTCAACTATCTAAAGAGTCAAGAACAGCCCGTCGTTGCCCCGCAGGTATCACATTTCAGGCAGCTGCCGTTACGAGCTAAGGTATATGAACTGCACTCAGGACAGGCTTCTGAGGTGTAGCCTTTTACTTTTGCTTCTGCGGCGCGGTCAATCATTTGCAAAGTTGCAGTTGCGCGGGCGGGCTTTGCCGATTTTGCAACAGTTGAGCGATTATTCTCTGGTTTGCCGGGGTTCGCAGAGCTGGTGGCAATTGCTTCTGAATCTTCTTTAACAACTTCGCTGGTTAAGCTTGTCGGTGAACGGTCTTCATTATCCTGTGCTGAAACATGTGCAAGATCATTTCTCTCAAGATAATTGATCGCCAGATCTCTGAAGATATAATCAATTACCGATGAGACCATCCGAATTCTATCATGACCGACAACCGGGCCGTTTGGCTCAAATTTGGTGAACGTAAAGGCATCGACAAACTGCTCGAGAGGAACCCCGTGCTGTAAGCCCATAGAGATCGCAATGGCAAAGGCATTCATAAGGCTGCGGAATGCTGCCCCTTCTTTATACATATCGAGGAACAGTTCGCCTAAGGTGCCATCATCATATTCCCCGGTACGGATATATACTTTGTGTCCACCGATAATTGCCCGCTGGGTGTATCCTTTTCGGCGGGCAGGCAGACGTTTGCGTTCACCAATATAGCGTAAGACCAGTTTCTCTGCCACCGCAGCCGCTTTCGCAGTAGATGGCATTGCCGAAATTGTCTCAACTGAATCTTCGATTTCATCAAATAAGCTCTCACCTACACTTGAGAGAGGCTGTGAGAGTTTAGAACCGTCACGATACAAAGCATTGGCTTTGATCATCAGCTTCCAACTCATCATATATGCATTGGCGACATCATCGATTGTGGCATCATACGGCATATTGATCGTTTTACTGATTGCGCCTGAAATAAACGGCTGGGCAGAGGCCATGATTTGAAGGTGTGCCTGCCATGCAATATAGCGAGTTCCCTTGCGACCGCATTTATTGGCACAATCAAACACCGGCATATGCTCTGATTTAAGCCCGGGTGCGCCTTCTAAGGTCATTGTTCCACAGATTATTTCATTTGATTCTTCAATGTCTGCAGCTGAAAAGCCCAGAAATTTTAGCAGATTTAATTGTGGGTCATCGAGCATTTCTTTCGATACACCGAGATTATCCGTAAGAAATTCATCACCCAGATTCCAACGGGTAAACGCATAAGAAAGATCGAAAGTAACGGGCAGGCTTTTTTCAATCTGGTCAAGCAACTCTTCAGGAAAACCTTTCGCCTGTAAACTTGTGCGGTTGATTTTTTGTTTACCGTTTAGGGTACCTGTACCCACGGCATAATCAATTATCTTTTTACTGTCTTCTTTACTGTAGCCGAGATTCTTGAGAGCCATTTTGACAGACTGGTTGATGATTTTGAAGTAACCGCCGCCGGCCAGTTTTTTGAATTTTACCAGAGCGAAATCTGGCTCAATACCGGTTGTATCACAATCCATAACCAGACCAATGGTACCGGTCGGAGCGATTACGGTGCTTTGTGCATTGCGGTAACCATGTTTTTCGCCGAGAGTAAGTGCTTGATCCCAGGCTGCTCTTGCTGCTTTGAGCATTTCTGCCGGTGCAAATTTTTCAGAAATTCCCGGAGGAGTAATGCTCAAACCTTCATATTCTGATTCTTCAGCAGCATAAGCTGCCCGGCGATGATTGCGCATGACACGCAACATATCGTCGGCATTTTTTGCATAGCCCGGGAAAGCGCCCAGTTCTTTAGCCATCTCTGCTGAAGTGGCATAAGATTCGCCGGTTAAAATGGCAGATAAACATCCGGTAATGGCATTTGCTGCAGCGGAAGCATAGGGAATGCCACGCACCATAAGGTAAGTACCGAGGTTTGCATAGCCAAGACCCAGAGTCCTGAATTTATATGAGAGTTCTGCAATTTTTTGCGCGGGAAACTGTGCCATCGTTACCGAAATTTCCAGTACGATCGTCCAGAGTCGAATTGCATGCCGGTAACTTTCGAGATCGAATTGAGACGATTCATCGTCATAGAATTTCATCAGATTCAGCGAAGCCAGGTTACAGGCAGTATCATCGAGAAACATATATTCTGAGCACGGATTGCTGGCGTTGATTCGGCCATCTGCCGGGCAGGTATGCCATTCATTGATGGTGGTATCGAACTGCACCCCTGGGTCGGCACTGCTCCAGGCGGCATGACTCAGGGTTTCAAACAGCTGACGCGCAGGCAGAGTCGATGAGACCTTACCATCTGTTCTGCGCAGGGTCTCCCAGGGGCGATCTTCTTCGACAGCTTTCAAAAACGCATTGGTCAGACGTACTGAATTGTTGGAGTTCTGGCCCGATACTGTCTGGTAGGCCTTGCTGTTCCAGTCGGTATTGTATTCTTCAATTTCGAGATCTTTTGCCCCTTCTTTGGCCAGAGCAAGAATCTTGCCTACCCAGGTTTCAGGTACGAAAGATTCTTTAGCTGCCTTCAGTGCTGCCCCCAGTTTCGGGTTGGTATGAACATCGAGAAGTGCAGGTCGTTCGTCACAGCCTTTAACAGCCTCAAAGATTTCTTTTACTCTTTTTTTGAGCATTTTTGAACCAGCCACCAGAGCAGCGACCTTGTTTTCTTCTGTAACTTTCCAGGAGATAAATTCTTCGATATCCGGATGGTCTATATCGAGAGTGACCATTTTTGCCGCCCGTCTGGTTGTGCCACCAGATTTGATCGCACCGGCAGCTGCATCACCAATTTTGAGAAAGCTCATTAGACCGGAACTTTTACCCCCGCCTGAGAGAGATTCATTGGCCCCGCGCAGTTTAGAAAAGTTGCTGCCGGTGCCCGAGCCATACTTGAATAACCGGGCTTCCCGTACCCAGAGATCCATGATCCCGCCGGGATTCACCAGGTCGTCATCGACCGATTGAATAAAACAGGCGTGTGGCTGGGGATGTTCATAAGCCGATTTTGATTTAACCAGTTTTCCTGTTTCGGGATCAACATAGTAATGACCCTGAGAGGGACCATCAATACCGTATCCCCAGTGGAGGCCGGTATTGAACCATTGTGGTGAGTTTGGTGCCGCCATCTGGTGCATCAGCATATAGCGCAGCTCATCATAGAAGGCAAGAGCGTCGCTCTCTGACTCAAAATAATTATGCTTGAATCCCCAGTATGTCCAGGCGCCGGCCATTCTGTGCATTACACTGCGCGCAGAGGTTTCGCGGGTAAAGCGTTCTTCACTCGGCAGTTTGGCTAAAGCCTCTTCATCGGGAACAGAGCGCTGCAGCCATTCGGGTACCCCGTCTTCGGCAACTTTTTTACGAAAACGCGGAACCCCGGCTTTACGAAAATATTTTTGAGCGAGAATGTCTGTCGCTACCTGAGACCAGAATGAGGGTACTTCTACATCCGGTGCTTCAAATACTGTCGTGCCGTCGGGATTTGCAATGCGAGACATCCGCTTTTCAAAAAGAATATCAGAATAGATGTCTTTGCCTGAAGAGTGGGCTGCTTTCGTAAATTTACGTTCAATTTTCATAAAACCTCTGTATATATGTATCGTATAAAATTTCTAAAAAGTTTGCCATAATTCTGTGCGTTTTGCTTAACAGTCAAATAAGACCGTTTATCGACCCCCTTTTTTACCGGGGATATTCCAGAAAGTGTTTCGGTCGATCCGAATCAATTTTAGAAATTCTTTGCAAGACCACCGAAAAAGTCACGGGCTACAGAATTATGTCACATGTCAATGCGGTTGATTTATCGCACACGTCAATTGAATATTTTAATTACATCAGACTTTATTTGAGTCGGGCATAGCATCATGCTTTTCGTCGTGCCGCAGGTGTCGTGCTTCCCATTCTTCCATTGTGATGCCTTCTCGACTGGCGAGGTATTTTCGGTGTTTTCTCACTACCCGCGCCGTAATGGGATAGAAGGCAATCGACACGGGTATACCAAGCAGAAAACCGCCGACCAGCATAGGGGTACCCAGTTCATAGATCATGAACTTTCCCCATTCGAGAATTCCTTCGAGCATGGGCATGGTCTGTGCAGAATTCAAAATCTGGGAAAATTTCTCAAACGAAACCGGCTCAAAAGTAGAATTGATTACCTGAAAAAGATAAGATCCCGCAATATAAAAGCCATAATAGAAAAAAGGCATGGTAACCGGGTTGGTAATCCAGACCATTGCCAGCGCAATCGGCAGATAAAATCGAAAACCGAAGGAACGCATGATGAGCCAGTGGCCGGTTACCAATGCCATTTGAATGCCAATCAAAGGCGTTAATGCCCAGAACATCCCGATCATGCCGCCTAACGCGACCTCAGGTACAGGCGCACGAGAATCCCGAAAATGACGAATGATCTGGTTATCGATGATTACCCGCAGCTTTTCAATCATGCAATGCACACAAGACTGGTGCGATGTGGCGTCAATCTTTAGATAGGATATTTACAGATTGAAAAGAAAATAAAGAAAACCCCATGACCAATATGGATGACTGGATTCGCCAAAAAAGCGGCGTATCGAACGATGCCGCCTTTGCCATTGATTCAGAGAATCTCTTTGCAAGCCTCGGGGTCGATGTATTTAAAAAATTGAGCAGGAGTTTTTACGACCGGGTTTATGCCGATGAAGTTGTCTGGTTCAGAAATATCTTCAAGAATAAAGATAAAGAAGAAGCAATACAAAACCAGTATGAGTTCTTTATTCAAAGAATGGGAGGGCCTGCTCTCTATTCCGAGAGAAAAGGCCACCCTGCATTGGCTGCCCGTCATATGAATTTCAATATGACCGAGAAGGCTGCTGAACGCTGGCTGTTTCATATGCGCGCGGCTTTAGAATCGGTACCAGAAATCGATGAACCGCTGCGAAAAAAAATGTATGACTATTTTGCACATACGGCCTACTTCTTATCATTTCGAGTTTCACAAAAAAACTGAAATTCGATTAGATTCCTAAAAAGGCTAAAACGTCATCGTGCTACAGTTTTTTACGACAGGTACAGTGATTGCCTAATTGATAAACGTTCAATTCTGTGAACGTTATTTCCGCTTCATTCTGTCTGTTGAGCAGTTCAGCCGGTAATTCGCCATAGCCAATCGTGATGTGAGGTTGAAAGTTTTGTCCTGTTGATGCAGTATTGAAATTTTTTACCCATTCTAGTGTCGAATCAGTGATGATTTCTGTATCGTTATTTCTCACAAATGATGACGAGTTAAGTTGATTTTGATAAAAAGGAGATAGGGCGGTAACAATCTGTTTTTGCAGAATTTGAAGTTCTGCTGTCGGTAAAAGTTCATAGTGTAAGACCGGTTTATTCGAGTTAAGATTTTTCTGGGTAAAACCAAGTACCGGCAGGGTAATGCCTGCATCACCAGTAAAGATTGATGCAAGAATTTTTTTTATCTTCTCGAGATCGTTCTTTGCGGCAGCCATCATATAGAGAGATACATGCGGCTGCATATGATCTCCCAATGAAATGCGAGCATCAGTGTATTTGCTGCTGAAGCTGCAACAGAGAGAGTATAAGGGCTCTGGTACCTTCAAGACTACATCGATTGCCAGTATTGGTTGAAGTGCATTCATCGATCAACTTCAATAAGAGTATTATGAACCTCAAATCTTTTTAAATGCGCAGTGCAAATAAAATTTCTAAGGAATCTGAAAAAAAAGTGCAAGCAGGAACTTTTTCTTCAGGTTCCCTAAGTAGAACTACGTTGATTTTCTATAAAACTGAATTTTGTGTCGAATTCTTCACAAGTTACATTTGACAAAGCAGGATTTCTACAGGAATAGAGAAATGAAAAGTTCGAGATGGCGGTTACCTGGCCTCTCAAAAAAACGGCGGGGTTATGGCAGAAATAAAAAAGTTAGTTTATAAATTTGGGGATGGCAAAGCAGAAGGTGATGCGGCAATGCGCAATATTCTGGGCGGGAAGGGAGCGAATCTGTGCGAGATGAATAGACTCTCTCTGCCCGTGCCCCCGGGGTTTGTAATTGCTGCAGAGGTCTGTGTTCATTTTTACCAGAATGAATGGACCTATCCGTTTAATCTGCGGGAACAGGTTCAAGGTTCGCTGAAACATATAGAAATCATAGCCAATAGAATTTTTGGTGATTCACAAAATCCGCTGCTGGTATCTGTACGCTCAGGGGCGCGAACTTCAATGCCGGGTATGATGGATACAATCTTGAATCTTGGTTTGAATGATGATACAGTAAAAGGTCTGGCAAAGATTACCGGTGATGAGCGCTTTGCCTGGGATTCATACCGGCGGTTTATTCATATGTACAGTGACGTAGTGCTCGGTTTGACAGAAACAGAAACGGATCCTTTTGCCGAAATTCTCGATAATATAAAAAAAGCCAACCAGCGTAAGGTTGATTTTGAACTTACCAGTGAAGAATTAAAACAGGTAGTTCAAAAATATAAAGAACTGGTCAAACAAAAAACCGGGAAATCTTTTCCCGATTCTCCGGTTGAGCAATTGTGGGGGGCGATTGGGGCTGTCTTTCGTTCCTGGATGAATGATCGGGCCATAGAATACCGACGAATGTACAGCATACCCGAAGACTGGGGAACAGCAGTTAACATCATGGCAATGGTCTATGGCAATATGGCCGACAACAGTGGTACCGGGGTAGCGTTCACCCGCAACCCGGCGACCGGTGAAAATACGTTATATGGTGAGTATCTAATGAATGCTCAAGGCGAAGATGTCGTAGCGGGGGTAAGAACTCCCCTGCCGGTAGCCCGTTTAGCGCAGGAAATGCCCGAAGCATACCAGGAACTGAATCGAATAGCCAAAATTCTGGAACTTCATTTCAAAGATATGCAGGACGTAGAATTTACAATTGAAAAAGGTAAATTGTGGATGTTACAGACACGCAATGGCAAGCGTACCGGTCTGGCAGCAATGCGAATTGCGATTGATCAGGTTTCAGAGGGACTTATCGACGAGGCAGATGCCATCCGCCGACTTGATCCTGATTCTCTAAACCAGCTTTTGCAACCCATATTTGATCCCGAAAAATTAAAAACAGCGATTGCCAACGGTTTAAGGCTGGCCGGCGGATTGCCTGCCGGTCCCGGGGCTGCAGCAGGTAAGTTAGCACTTTCAACAAAATCGGTAGAAGAGTTTGTAAAACATGGGCATTCTGCGGTTTTAGTGCGAATGGAAACTTCTCCCGATGATATTCGGGGAATGAAATCTTCTGAAGGTATTCTAACGGCTCGCGGAGGGATGACCTCACATGCTGCTTTGATTGCACGACAAATGGGAAAAGTATGTGTCGTGGGTTGTGAAGAAATCGAAGTTGATTTAGATTCGAAAAGTGTCAAGATTGGTGAGCTGGAAATCAAAGAAGGGGAAGATATTTCAATCGATGGTTTTACCGGTTCAGTTTTCCGTGGGTTTATTGAAACTGTGCCATCGGTGGTGATTCGTAAATATCTGCACAATGAAAATGTTGGCGAAAACCAATTGCTGCAGATTTATGAAAAAATCATGAGCTGGGCAGACCGTTTTCGTGACCTGCGGGTCTATGCAAATGCAGACCAGAGCGAACAATGTGAACAGGCGATAGCTCTCGGGGCAGAGGGAGTCGGGCTATGCCGCACAGAACACATGTTTTTTGGGGAAGACAGAATTTCGGTTGTGCGCAGCATGATTCTTGCCCCGACAAAAGAGTTAAGAAGAAAACTGCTCGTTAAATTGGCTGAGATGCAGCGCAGTGATTTTACCGCAATATTGAAGGTCATGAATGGTAAGGCCACAACGATTCGGTGTATTGATCCTCCTTTACATGAATTTCTGCCCCACGAAGCCAGAGAAATTGAAGAGGTTGTCAAAGAACTGGGGCTCACTCTTGAAACGGTACAGCACCAGATTGATGAGTATAAAGAGTTCAACCCGATGCTTGGCATGCGCGGCTGTCGTTTGGGAATTATTTTCCCAGAGATAATTGAAATGCAGGTAACGGCCATGATGCAGGCCGCATGTGAGGTTCGTAAATCTGGTAAAAAAGTAAACCTGCATATTATGATTCCTCTGGTATCTCATGTTTTTGAGTTGAATGCCCAAAAGAAACTGGTGGTTGAAACTGCAGAGCGGGTCATTAAAAATGCACATTGCGATGAAATTCAATACACAGTCGGTACCATGATTGAAATTCCTCGCGCCTGTATCACTGCAGATGCCATTGCTAAAACTGCAGAGTTTTTCAGTTTTGGTACGAATGATCTTACCCAGACTACCTATGGATTATCACGGGATGATTCGGGAAAATTTCTGCCTTATTATCTCGATCATGGGATTTTTCCTGCGAATCCGTTTGCGTCTATTGACCAGCATGGGGTGGGACAATTGATGGAAATGGCAGTACAAAGAGGACGTACGACCAGACCCGGTCTCGAAATTGGAATTTGTGGGGAACAGGGAGGAGATCCGAACAGTATTTATTTTTGCCACAAATTGAAACTCGATTACGTTTCCTGCTCACCGTTTCGAGTACCGGTAGCAAGACTCGCTGCGGCCAAAGCTGCTCTGGATAAGTAGTTATACGGTTTTTGCCTTGAGGATTATCGATAAAACTACGTAGACCGGGAATTTTTAATAATATTCTATTTGACGCAGCCGTTTTCTTCGATTCGATGCAGATATGCCCGAGTCGAGCATTACAGAAAACCGTTTTGAAAAAGAAATTGTTTCCCGGGCTATTGATCAGTTTGGGTGTGATCGGGAAAACCTGCTGCCCGTGCTGGGTTTTATTCGCGATGAACACAGATATCTGTCGATTGAAATTATGCGGGAAGTAGCGTCCCGTTTTAATATGTCGTCTGCAGAAGTTTACGGTGTTGCTTCATTTTATCATTTCTTACCAACCGAACCTAGAGGGAAAAACTTGATCAGTGTCTGTAAGACCATTGTTTGTGATATGCATGGTCGTGCAGATGTGGTCGCCGTTATTCAGGATATGTTGAAAATAAATTTTGACCAGACTACTGCCGATAGTAATTTTTCTCTGCAGGCAGTAAATTGTATTGGTTGTTGTGACGAGGCTCCTGCCATGCTCATTAACGATAAACCATATACAAAATTAGATGCGACTCGTACCCGAGAAATCTTGAAAAGATATTACCCTTAAAGTTATATGAATGAAAATGAAAACCACTCTTCTGGCATTATAAAAAAGTCAGATCTGATATTTGCACAATACAAAACCATGTACACAGTTCTGGAAAGTTCACTGCAGTTATCGGCAGAGCAGATTATTGAGACAATGTTAGATTCGGGTCTTCGCGGGCGGGGCGGGGCAGGTTTTCCTACTGCGAAAAAATGGCAGGCTGCAGCTTCTGTACCGGCAGTCCAAAGATTTGTAATCTGCAATGCAGACGAGGGTGAGCCGGGAACTTTCAAAGACAAAGCAATCTTACGCCAGGTCCCGCGTAAAGTTTTGACTGGCATGGCGTTATGTGCAAAAGCGATTCAGGCAACTGAGGGATATATCTATCTTCGGGCAGAGTATAGAAATCTTGCTGATGAATTACAAGCTCATATTGATATATTTCACGAGTACTGTGACCGGTTTAAACTGGACTTTCGGGTCAAAATATTCATGGGGCAGGGTGCCTATGTTTGTGGCGAAGAGACTGCCCTCATTGAATCTATGGAAGGTAAACGTGGAGAGCCGCGCAATAAACCTCCTTTCCCGACTGAGGTTGGTTATCTGGGCAAACCAACCGTGGTAAATAATGTTGAGACTTTTGCGACAGCAATGATCATATTCAAGGTCGGAGCCTCAGAGTATAAAAAACTGGGTACTCCCGATTCACGGGGTTCAAAACTTTTTTCGGTTTCTGGCGATACAAGAAAGCCGGGTGTACATGAACTGGAACTGGGGATGAGTCTATATGATTTTGTCAAAGAATTCGGGGATGGTGATACCAAAGCGGTGCAGGTTGGCGGGGCTGCGGGAATGTGTGTGCCCCGTCGTGAGTTCAAGAACACAATTATTGGTTTTGAGGGGGTTCCGACCGGTGGCTCAATGATTCTGTTCAATTCGAAACGTTCGATGTATAACGTTTTGCATAATTATCTGGATTTTTTCAATCAGGAATCCTGTGGGCAATGCACGCCCTGTCGGGTCGGGTGCCAGCAGCTGCTGTTGGGTACTGAAGCCGTCAAGAAAGGCGAGAAAGATACTGTGTATCTTGAACAGTTGATAAGGTTGACAGAGACAATGAGAATTGGTTCTAAATGCGGGCTGGGCCGCTCTGTAGGGAATGCCTTTAATTCAATCGTTGAAAATTTTAAGGAAGAAATTTTGTACTGAAAAATTTAAGGCAGGCCATGGCAGAAAAAATTCAAGCAATACTAGATCACCAGCAGATTGAAGTGGCACCGGGCACTTCAATACTTGAAGCGGCAGCACTGGTCAACGTTAAAATTCCTACACTTTGTCATCATGACGATCTGCAAGTGGCGGGAAACTGCCGGGTTTGTCTGGTCGAAATAGAGGGCAGGGATGTTCTCGAAGCTGCCTGTGCCACCCCGTTGTCTCAAGGTATGGTCATTCATACTCTCTCGCCCAAAGTCAGAAGAGCAAGACGGGATATTGTCTCATTACTTGTCTCTGAACATAAGACCCAGTGTACGACCTGTTTTCGAAGTATGAACTGTGAACTGCAGAGTCTTTCTGCAGAATATAATGTAGATAATGTAACATACCAGAGCCTGCTCGATGAATCGGAACCTGTTGATAATTCTTCATGGTCGATCGAAAAAGACACCAGCAAGTGTATTCGCTGTCAACGCTGCATTCGATCATGCTCAGATATACAGCATGTGAATGCGCTTGATGTTTTTGGCCGGGGCAGCAATATGAAAATCTCAACGTTCATGAATCTGCCGATGAATGAAATTGTCTGTACGAATTGCGGGCAGTGTGTTGTGCATTGCCCGACCGGTGCACTTACAGAGCGGCGCTACAATAATGAAGTATGGGATGCTCTTGGCGATCCTGAAAAATTTGTCGCGATAAACACTGCACCATCTGTTAGAGCGGGTCTTGGTGAAATGTTCGGCCTTGCCCCGGGCACCCCTGTAACAGGTAAAATGGTAGCAGCACTGCGAAAAATGGGCTTTGATGCAGTACTCGACACCGATTTTGCAGCAGATTTGACAATTATGGAAGAAGGTAGTGAGCTTCTGCAACGACTGACCATGAAATTTCGGGACGGGAAAGATATTCCGATACCCATGTTGACATCCTGCTCGCCGGGTTGGGTAAAATTTATTGAGCATATGTATGCTGATCTTTTGGGACATCTGTCTACAGCAAAATCACCACAACAAATGTTTGGGGCAGTTTTAAAAACATATTATGCACAGAAAAAAGGTTTGAATCCTCAAGATATTGTCTGTGTCGCGGGAATGCCCTGTGCAGCAAAAAAATATGAGGCGAATCGTCCAGAAATGAAGGCATCCGGTTTTCAAGATGTCGATATGGGTTTAACAACCCGTGAACTTGGTTACATGATAAAGCAGGCGGGTATTGATTTTAACTCCCTGCCCGATGAAGACTTTGATCCTGTAATGGGCGAGTCAAGCGGGGCCGGGGCAATTTTTGGTACTACCGGTGGAGTGATGGAGGCTGCATTACGCACCGTCTATGAAATCATAACCGATCGAGAAATTCCGTTTTCAAATCTGGATATTCAGCCGGTGCGGGGTATGCAGGAAATTAAAGAAGCCAGTTTACTACTTGAAAACTGCAAGCCAGAGTACTCTTTTCTCGAAGGGCTGGAACTCAAAATAGCGGTTGTACATGGTCTCACCAATGCGCGGGATATCATGAACCAGGTTGCAGCCGGCGAAAGTCCCTATCATTTTATTGAAATTATGGCCTGTCCCGGTGGCTGTATCGGCGGTGGCGGAGCTCCCATTCCCACGACAAAAGAAATCAGAGAGCAAAGAGCACTTGCTCTGTATAAAGAAGATGCCGGAAAACCTGTGCGCAAATCCCATGAAAATCCGGAAATAAAACAAATCTACGATGAATTTCTGAAAGAACCACTGAGTGATATCTCTCACAGGCTATTGCATACTCATTATCAGAAAAGAAGACGGTATTGAGTTTGCTGAAAAAAACCTTTCTGGTCTGTGTCTTTTTGCCGCTCCTATTTTTCTGCGGTGAAAAAAAGAAAAGAGAGACTATAGTTATTTATGTGCCCGCAACCCCGGCTTCGATACCTGTTCTGATCGCGGGGTCTCAAATGCCGAATACTTCCTGTGTTGTATTCAAAAACCATTCCCAGGCACACCAGCTTTTTCTGAACAAAGAGGTGGATATTCTGTTTACGGGTTTGTCAGTAGGATTAATATTTTTTGAAAAAAATTCGCAGATTAGAATTCTAAATTCTTACGTGACGGGAGTGACCCATCTATTAACTTATGGAAACAAAATTTCAAATTTTTCACAGTTAAAAGGAAAAACCATAATTGTCCCCTTCGAGAACTCACCCATCGACGAGTTAACCCGCTTTTTTATCGAGAGGGAGGGGTTAGTCTATGGTAAAGATATTAAGGTCGCCTATGCATTGCCAAATGGTGCTAAGGCCCTGCTCGAAACAGGGAAAAGTCAGGCCGCACCTTTACCTGAACCTTTGGTGTCAGTTTTACTTTCGAAACCGGGGCCGGTGACGTACTCGTTTTCCTATTACGATTATTATAACAAGATTGCCCAGAATGCAAAAGGTTATCCGCAGGTTGCTGCTCTTTTACGTGCAGATTTTTCAGGAGAAAAAAAAGAATATCTGGAAAAATTAAATTATGAATTGCGGGCTGCAATTCAGCTCACCCGGGAAAACCCCGACGAAGCGGTTCGGTTGACAATCAATCAATTTGGCCTGAGCGCAGAGATTATGAAAAAAGCGTTGGCAAGAAGTGTGTTTCACTTTAACAGTTCTGACAGTCTGGCCAGGGAAGTTTATGAATATTATAGAACAATCGGCAAACCATTACCAGAAAAAACCCGAGAGATTTTTCTCGCAATTCCGTAATCAGGCTTTGGCCCTAGGTATTTATTTGCTGGTTTGGCTTGTTGTTTCATTGCTGCTGCCCGCTGAAATTCCTTCACCATATAGTGTATTCGTTGACTCTCATAATTATTTCAGCATTTCATATCTGCGAGAACATGTTTTCGTCACAATAGGCAGAACCTTGATCGGCTTTTCGGGTGCTTTTGTTCTGGGAATTATCGCAGGTCTACTTTCTGTGATACTGCATATAGATCGGTATGTAAATACAGTTATGATTTTTTTTCATATTGTACCGGGACTTATTCTCGGAATTGTATTGCTGAGTATTTTCGGGCTAGGATCTCCGGTACCAATTCTAATGATCCTGTTTCTGGTGACCCCTTTGGTTTCGATCCAGACTGCAAATGCAGTAATCAAGCGAGACCGGCTTATTGAAGAGATGATTCGAGTTTCGGGTGGGCGTCTGATTCATGTACTGTTTGATTCTTATCTGCCGGCACTGGCCACTTCGATCAAAAGCAATTATACAATCGGTTTTGGTCTTGCTCTCAAGGTGGTGATATTGGGTGAATTCATTGGCAGCAGCTCAGGTATCGGGTATAGATTGAATGTTGCCTATATCTTCATGAACATGCAGGAAGTATTTTTCCATTTTTCTCTTATTCTCCTGATTATGCTGGTCTTTCAGATTCTGTTCTCAGCCCTTTACTCTCAATTCTTCACGCGGCTCTTGTACAATGAATAAAAGCAATTCTCTCGAGCTGATTAGAGTAGATTCTCTCAGTCGCAGTTTTTACAATAAACCGGTTATTGAAAATCTGAATTTGAGTATTGAAATGAATCGACACTGTATTCTGTTTGCGCCTTCGGGAACAGGGAAAACCACTCTGTTGCGAATTTTGATGGGTCTTGACCGGCAATATTCGGGCACGGTACAAAACAGTTTACTGCCGAGAGAAATCTCTGGTGTTTTTCAGCGAGCAGCTCTGCTTAACCATCGAACTGTGCAGGAAAATCTGGAGTATTCAGCCAGACTCTGCAAGGTTCAGAAAGATGAGCAGTATTTGCAACGGTTAAACGGATGGATTGACACCTGTCAATTGCAGGCGTACCTGAAGTATTTTCCGTGGCAGCTTTCAGCTGGTCAAAAACAGAAAGTCGCACTGGTTCGTGCGTTCCTGACCGATCCCCGACTTGTCTTGATGGATGAACCTTTCAATTCAATTGATTTAGCTTCTCGCCGGGTGATTATGCGGCATATTCTGAAGAATCATCCCGGTGTAACCATGTTTATGATTTCACATAATCTTGAAGATCTGGCATTACTTAAACAGTGTGAGCTGCTCGTATTTCACAAAAAACCATTGTGTAATTATGAGCAGATTCATTATTCTGGTAGCCGGGCTGAAATTTCAGAGATCTTCAATCGATTGTTTTCCTGAAACTGAACAGTTCAACAGCAATATTGCAATACTAAGCTCAAGACAGAGGTTCTGTTAAAAATACTTGCTTTGTGAAGAATAATCTGGTTTATGATTACAGATAAGGAAAGCAATATATGCAGAGAAAAACGTTTGTAAAAATAGCATTAGGTTCGACAGCTCTGGTGGCTTCAGGTGGGGGCTTTATGTTTTTAAGTGGTTCAAAAAACATTGCAGAATTGACAATCGATCATGTATTGAAAAAAATAGATGAGTTGTCCCAAAAGAACATTTCTTCAAAAGGTGCCTGGAGCCCCTTTAAAATTTTCAGCCATTGTGCGCAGAGCATTGAGTACTCGATTTCAGGATATCCACAGCATAAATCTGCTTTCTTCAAGAGCACTGTCGGCCCCCTTGCATTTGCAGTGTTTTCGGCTCGGGGCAGTATGAAACACGGTTTGCAGGAAGATATTCCCGGCGCGACTGCCCTGCCAGCCAAAGGGGATACGCAAGAAGCTTTGGCTCATTTGAAGCAAACCTATCTCAATTTTCAAAAATACAACGGGCCTCTCGCTGCTCATTTTGCCTATGGGGATCTGACAAAAGAAGAATACATGCTTGCGCATATACTGCATTTCAACAATCACTTACTGGAAATTGAAGCCGTATAGATGAAGCTGGCGCTTAAATTTTTTGTTATTTCGTTGTTTCTGAGCCAATCGGTCTATAGCGAATGGCCGGCCAATTTCATTTCGACTCTCTCATCCCGGGATTGAATGGGCATTGCATCGGGTGAGCGCAGCTGGTGCTCGGGCCGGGTGTGCATGGCCATCGCATCGGGTGATCGCAGCTGGTGCCCTGCCGGAGATCGGGATTGTTATGGGGTTGCCTCAAGAGACCGCAGCTGGTGCCAGTCGAGACTTTGTCGCGCGTGGGCTTCGAATGACCGCAGCTGGTGCAATGACAATGACTGTCGTGGGGTTGCCTCGAAAGACCGCAGCTGGTGCAGATCGAGACAGTGCATGGCAATTGCATCCCGTGATCGCAGCTGGTGTCCATAACGGTTTCTTTTTCGTGTAATCTCTGCTTGACATTGCGTAATTAGCGTAACGTATAGAGTATGGAAATATTACGAACACCTGAATCCCGATTTGAAAATCTTCCCGGCTATGATTTTAAGCCAAATTATCTGGATCTCAACGGTTTGCGAATTCATTATCTTGATGAAGGTTATCCCTCCGCCGCACGAACGTATCTTTGCCTGCATGGCGAACCAACCTGGAGTTATCTGTATCGCAAAATGATTCCCGCATTGTCAGAAAACGGAAGAGTACTTGTACCAGATTTGCCTGGTTTTGGCAAGTCTGATAAACCAGAGCGGATGGACGATTACTCTTTTGAAATGCACTTTGAAATATTAAAAAAATTTCTCAAAGAGACCGAGGCGCAGAATATTATTTTGATCTGCCAGGATTGGGGAGGTCTGCTCGGTTTGCCACTGGCTATGGAGTTCGAATCACTTTTCAAAGGTCTGGTAATCATGAATACAGGCTTACCGGATGTAACGTCAATCTCGTGGTTAGATCCCAGGAATATTCTCGGTGCCGCAGGTTTTATGGCATGGCGAACTTTTGCAGTATTGCACCCTGATTTACCGGTCGGCAGTGTGGTCTCAGCGGGTTGCTGGCCCCCGATGCAGTTGCCTTCTTCTGTCGTGGCAGCCTATGTGGCGCCGTTTCCCGATAAATCTTATAAAGCCGGGGTTGATGCTTTTCCCAGACTGGTGCCTTTAACCTGGAGTCATGCAAGTTTACCGTATATTCAGAAAGCCCGTAAAAAACTTGAGAAATCAAAATTACCCAAACTGATTATGTTTTCAGACCGCGATCCTGTTTCGTGGTCGCAGCGGGAATACTTTTCTATGCTGCAAAACGTATTGGCTGATATTGCAATTCAAAATGCAGGCCATTTTTTACAGGAAGATAAAGGAAAAGAACTGGCGCAACATATTCTGCATTATTTTAAAGATATCTGAATATTCAGATGTGACCTAATGGTAATTGAGAGCTGGTACGTTATGAATCTGACAGTGAGTATTCAAATTCAAACCAGTATGAGCGCGCATCTAAAGCCGGTGAACCATCTGACTGGTCTTTTCCGCCGGCATTGGCATTCATAGGGTAGGGTGTTGCGTCGTTCAGCAGATTTCTCACAACAAACCGCAATGCCGAGTTTGCAGTCGGTGAGTATTGTGAGCCAAAGTTTACCAGATTAGCAGATGCTATGACATTGTTGTTTGGTGAATTCCATTGATAATAATGCAGCCAGTTGAGATGAAGTGTCAGATCTTCACGGGGTGCTACCCACAGTTGGGCGCGGGTTACATTTTCGGGATATGCGCGAAACTTCTTACCTGAGGTAACATACATGCTGCCCAGCTGGGCATCGGGTGCAGATATGAGTTTGACCAGTGAATGCGAAGCTTCCAGTTTAACAATTCCATAACTGTATGAAATTTCTGCCTCGAGCCCTCCCTGTCGAATGACTCCCTCATTGTTTTTATAAAACCAGTATCCATTCCAGTCTCCGGGAATATCTGAGCCGAGCGGCGGCACTGTGGCGACCCCGGCATCGACAAAAATAACGCCGACATCAATTACATTTTCGATCTGGCTGTAAAAACCGGTCACAGAAACATTCAAATCTTTAGTAACCTCCCAGCTGGCTGCTGTTTCTATTGACCGCATTTTTTCAGGTCGGGTTGCTGGAATATTCTGATAAAATCCTGATCCATCGGGAATTCGTGCCGCAGCAATTTTATCAAAATTTTCAACTCTCAAAAAACCGTCATTGCGCCAGCCCCCGGCATAAGACTGGCCCGGCGCCCCTCGAAAACCTTCATGGTAGTTTATGCGGTATCTGCCCCAGACACCAAAATTTAAAATTGCCCCTGCCCGGGGTGAGAGATTATCGCCCCAGCCGGTGTGCCGGTCATAGCGCAATGCAGCAAAGACATCGAGCCATGGTGTGAGACTATAGAAGTCTTCTGCAAAGAACGAGAAAACGTTAATCGTAAAAGGATAAATATAGGTATACTGCCCGTTACGGTCGACCAGCTGGTTAGATGCATTGAAACGGGTGGATGACTTATTTGCTACAAAATTATTACCCGATGAATTTGCCAGACCCATAATGTATCGCCTGTACTCTGCCCCGACGGCAATTCGGTTTTTTTTTGGCAGGTCTTGAATACTGACCAGACCATTGATTCCGAAGCGCATCTCCCGGGTTCCACCATTGACGATATTTGATGCAGACAGTACTTCGAGATCATCGTTTGCAAAATCAGTTTTCAGTTTCAGATTGATATTCTGTTTCAGGGGAATAAGGTTTTCACTGCCAATCGTAAAGACCGAGTTTTCGAAAATTGATCTGTCTCGGTAAAAATTATAACTGTCCCGCCGCTGCAGGGTATTCATGATACGCAGTTTATGATTCTCAGTGTATTGCAAATCGGCAAGTAATGTAGAGTTTCGGGCTCGATTCAGGCGCAGAGAATTATCTGCCAGTTTTGAATTTGCCGGCAGCTCAGAACCTTCATACAGTTTATCTAGGGCATATGCCTCTCTTCTCACCGGTTGTCCATTCAGGCTGACGAGAGAAAAATACCCGAAGGCAGACAGATCGCGCAGAAGCAATCCGCCCTTTGACCCAAAAATACTTGTACGTGCCAACTGCTCAGAGCCGGCAGCAGCAATTACTGTAAAGTTATTTTGTACCTTGTTTTTTCGGGTCACAATATTGATCACCCCGAGCAAGGCTCCCTGGCCTAAGGTAACACTACCGGGGCCTCGAATAATTTCAAGTCTTTCAATGAATCCCAGATCAAAGCTCTGTAACAGGGCATCTGGCGGCCCCCAGAACCATTCTGTATTAAGATTATGACCATTGAGCAGCAGCAGTACCTTAACATTGTTATCAGGGGCAAGGCCTCGAAAACCGGCGATTATATCGTCCTGGTCTTCGATGGTGAAATAACCGGGAACATAGGTATTCAAAAGCTGGGTCAGGTTACGAGCCCCTGAAAGATTAATCTTTTCCCGTGAAATAATTGTGATCGAGACAGGCTGTTTGTCTTTTTCAGTAACCACATTTGAGGCAACCGTTACTGCATATTCTGAAATAACCTTGAACACGTCGCTGCTGCGCTCAGACGAAATATTCTGCACCGGTATTAAGGCATCTTCCTGAGGGAGAGCTTTTGCCAGAACTGAATTTCTGAGTACATTGTCGACCCGGTCACTATGCAGCTTGAAGTTTCGATTGGTTCTCAGTCGAATGATTAATCTGTCGTTGAAATTTTCGATTCTTGAAATATCCTCTTCTTTCAATACTGAAAAATCAAAGTCGGTATCAAAGTCAGTAATAGCCTCTTCATGCAGGGAGATTGCATCGACTGCTTTGGCCGGTGAGCCGTTCAAGAGCAGCATATAGAAAGCCAGATTGCGGGTTCGAGCATCCCTGGCTATATATCCTGCCAGCTGTCGGTTGCCTGCGGTAGGGTTCTGCATGCTGCAGCTCTCTGATATACTGAGAACAATAGAGGCGCGTTCTGCTTTTTGTACCAGACTGCGTATCATTGAACTTACGAGTTGCGGTGCCACATCTGGCGATGTCTCAAATCGACATAGCTGTATGCTTTCAGAATCCAGTGACGAATTTTGTATTTCTGTTTGTGCAGAAGCCAAACCGGGAAAAATATGAGAGATTGTTATAATGATCGCAATGGCAAGCCGTTTGTGAAGGGAGTTAGTGCAGGGCATAATGGGGATAATGTTCGATAAATGCGACAAACTCTTTTCTGTGTCAATTGAAATAATGTTATTATAAAACTATATTATCGATTCAAGTTTGCAGGCAGATTAAAAAAACATTGACGAAAGAAAAACTTGAACTCTAATGTACTTAGATGCCATCATGAAAATAAAATACAAACTCATGCTTTTAATTTCGGGGGTGGTAGCGTTAGCGGTGTTTCCGCTGTCTTTGCTGGTATTGTACCAGAATCAAAAAGTTATCACCAGTAAAACCTTTGAGGTTTGCCGAAATCTTTCCCAGAATATTGCCAAGGCCTCTACCGAAGAGTTATTGATGGGGGTAACGTTTGACTCTACCCGGTCAGTAATTCACGGCTTAAAGGGCTCTGGCATCGAAGGTTTGAAAAATGCGTTTGTGGCGAATCATGAGGGTGAGATTGTTGCGGCACTTGCCAAAGATCGGTTTCAATCGGGAAGCCTCAAAAACGAGGAATTTGAGTATCTGAGCAGGCTGAATGAACTGCAGATGGATGAAACCGGCGAGAATAACAGCATTTTGCGTTTCAGTTATCCGATTTTTATTGAATACAAATCAGAAAATCTGCGGGTGGGCACAGCAGTCTTTGAGTTCAACAAAGAAACTGTGTATCGCCCCATTGAAGAAACCCGTTCCACTATTTTTTATGTATCGAGCATTATTTTTGCCATTGCCATTCTAATTGCAATCATAACCGCAGTAATTCTTACGCGTCCCATTTTACGACTGGCCGATGGAGCGCGAATCATAGGCGAAGGCAATTTACAGCATAAAATAGATGTAAGCTCAACCGATGAAATTGGCAATCTGGCCCGCTCATTCAACGAAATGACAGAAAAAATCAATGATTTCACAAATAATCTCGAAGCCAAAGTTCGACAGCGCACACAGGAACTCAATGAAACATTAGAGCATGTGAAAACCCTGAAAGAACAGCAAGATGGGGATTATTTTCTTACCTCGTTGCTGACCCAGCCCTTGCAGGCAAATAATGTTTCTGAAAACTCGACGGTGATAACAGATTTTGTAATTAAGCAGAAAAAGAAATTCAGCTTTAAAGAACGGCACTCTGAAATCGGCGGTGATTTATGTGCTGCAGATGTCATTGATATCGGTAATAAATCTTATAGCGTGGTGATCAATGCCGATGCGATGGGAAAATCGATTCAGGGAGCAGGCGGCACTCTCGTATTGGGAGCAGCTTTCAAAGCTCACATAATTCAATCACGGCTCGGTAAATCAAAAGCTGCGAAGCCAGAAATCTGGCTAAGAGATACTTACCGGGACTTGCAGAATATTTTTGTATCATTTGATGGTTCCATGTATATCTCGATTATGCTGGGGCTCATTGACCAGGCAACCGGGTTCTTTTATTTTATCAATGCAGAACATCCCGGTACCATTTTATATCGCGACGGGGTTGCGAGCTTTATTGACGACTCTCAGGCACTGCGTAAACTGGGTACCCCGGGTGAAGACACTAAACTACAGTTGCGCACATTCCAGATCATGCCTGGCGATATCATTATTGCCGGCTCAGACGGTCGGGATGATCTCGTTATGCATGATGAAAACGGCGCTGAGTATATAAACGAAGATGAAACTCAAATTCTCAAGCTGGTAGAACGCGCAGAAGGCGATGTGCACAAACTGGTGCAGCTGATTAAAAGTACCGGCAACCTTATGGATGACCTTTCTTTGCTGAGTATTCGCTACACGGGTAAACATGCCGAACGCGCCGCCCAATTGCCCGATGAAGTAGAAGCACATTTGCGACGCGGCGAAGAATTACTGGCAGATGGGGATTCACATGCAGCTCTCGAGGCTTTAGCACCATTTCTGGATGCAGAAACACCCTTTCCCGATATTCTGCGCCTTATGGTGAGAATTTATTTTCAGCACAAAGATTTTGATTCTGCCGTTTTATGCCTCGAACAGTTGACTCAAAGCCAGCCAGAAGATGATGAAGCCCTGTACACCCTGTCCTATGTGAAAGGCCTTCAGCATGATCTTGAATCAGCAGCCGATTACGGCGAATGTCTGTATCTGCGCAACCGCTATCATAAACTTAACTTGCTGCATCTTGCACGGGTCTACTATGAGCTCGGGGCTTATACCCGCAGCCAATGGATGATTGAAAAATTACTGGAACTTGATCCCGATCATGTACAGGGCAGAGAACTGTTTTTGAATATTCAAAAACATAATCAGTCAGAAGAAGGGTATGATAAAAAACTGGTTCAGCTTCTCAAAGCTGCGGCAAATGCATACTCTGATAAATCCTGGAATCGGGCTGCCTTTCAATACCGTGAAATTACAACCATTACCCCTTCGAACTCTCTGGTCTGGTATCGTCTGGGTAACTGCTATCTGCACAACAATCGCTATGAAGACGCTGCGACAGCTTTTCGCAAGGCTATTGTTTTTGATCCTTCGCATACCAAAGCCCGAAATAATCTGGCAGTGGCCTATTTTCATCTCGGAGAATTGGAACAGGCAAAAAACCAGTTGAAGCGAGTTCTGAAAATGAATCCCGATTATTCTGCAGCGAAAAAAAACCTGCTTGAGCTCGATGAAAAACTGGGTGTCGCAGCCTGATGAAAAATATTTAAGCTCAGAAAAAGCGACGTATGCAGAGTAGACATCAAAGAACATTCCGAAGAATTGCCAGCCTGAATCATTCGGTTCTGTGTCTCAACTGCGACGGTCAAAGTTATATTTGCCGATATGCTTTGTACATATTCGCATTCTTATATTGTCTATTGTCTCTATCGATATTTTCTGTTGAACCGGGATCGCAGCAAAAAGTGATTCCCGTGTTTGTATCATCGGATAGTGAGATCTATGAAGAATCTCTTGCCGGGTTACAATCTGTCGTTCAGTTTTCGATAGATTTGCAGTATCTTGAAATTCTACAGGCAGAAATACCTGATCTGCAGGCCTATCTGCAGGAACTCGATGATCGTGAACTGCCATTTGTTATAACAGTGGGTGTAAATGCTACTCGAACTCTGTATGGTTCTTTAAAAAAAACTCCGGTTGTTTTTTCAATGGTGAATACGCCAAAATCATTAGGATTACAGCCGGGAAAAATATGCGGGGTTAGTATGGATACCCCTGCCTCAGAGTTCTTTTCTGTCTTACGGGAAATTGACCCTTCTGTGCGTTTTGTCGCCGGCTTTTATTCTGCCGCAGGCCGACAAAGTGCTCTTGAAGGCGAATTTCATGACATAAGTCACGGGGTATTGTATAAAGCGAGCGAGGTCACACGCAACGATGATTTTTCACAGGTTCTGGCGAAAGAAGCCGATCGGGCAGCCGGAGTTCTGATGACGCCTGACCCGCTCTATAGTCGAGAGAATTTTTTAGTGCTCTCAAATTATGGCAGAGAGCAGAAAAAAATCATTATGACGGGCTTTGCCTCTCTGGTCAAACTGGGCGCAACATTTGGCTTAAGCCCAGACTATGCTCGGGTTGGTATTCAAACTGCAGAGATGGCCAACCTGATTTATAACGGAAGTTCAACCTGTGCTTCAGAATTCATTCGGCTGCCTGAACATCACTCACTGTTTATCAATGAAGAGTATGCAAAAGCACAGGGAATTCAGATTCCTGAGCCCATTCTTGCGCGGGCGAAACTCACGGGTCTTTTTTCAATCGGCATTGCACTGATAAAAGAAGAAAAACTCGAGCCCGCCCGGCTCATTTTTGAAAAAATTCTCGAACAGGATCCCGAGAATAAGGCAGCGAATGTGTACCTTGATGTAATTATTGAACGCCAAACGGGAGACAAAACCCGGGCATTGCTGGCCCAGGCTCAATCGCTTATGCAGAGCGGTCGATTTACCCAGGCAGGGAATAAGTACCGTGAAGTGCTGGTCTTGAATCCCAAAAATCAGAAAGCTCGTGCGGGATTGAATGATTCGATTGCCAGTCTCAGTGAAGAATATCGCCGTAACGGTGCAGGCCTTGCAGTGGCCAATAAACCATTTGAAGCAATTCGTGCGTATTTATCTTCTTTGAGAGTGTTATCGTCAAATTCCCGCGCTCAACAGGAATTGAATTCTTTGCGTAACCGCGAGTCAGGAAAAATCAATGATTATTTTGAAACCGGTTTAGGACATTACAATCGGCGGGAATATGTTATTGCGATAGAAATTTTCGAGAACATATTATTGGTCAACCCTGCCCATAAAAAGTCAGCCGAATATCTGCGGCTTTCCCAGCAGAAGAAAGTTGCTGCAGACCGGTTGCTTGAAAAATACCGCTCGGGCAATTGAGAGAGCATAGTTTGATTTTGAAGGATGTTCTTTACACCAGGTCAAAAAGTACTGCCGACAGTAAGCCAGAAATTTCGACCCTCTAACGGATGGCGGGTCGGGTAGTAGTTTCCGTCGGCTGTTCGAATACCGGGATCCCATGCTTGAACATTAAGAAGATTTCTTATTGAGAGGTTAAACACAAGACTGCTGCCCAATGGTTTTGACCAGCGCAGATTTGCGTGCAGCATGGTATACCCGGGCGTTTCCCGTTCAGGATTGCCGGCTATATTTTCCCGTGCCGAAATCAGATTTGCCCGCAGGTGCGCACTGAGTCCCGGCATTAAAGTCCAGGTGCTGCCGACATGAAATACATGGCTCGCCAGATTCGGGATATTGGTAGAATCTTTTACCCCGGGATTCGAGGTTAAGGCAGCAGACAGGTCAAAATACTCACTGCTGGTATATGTGTACGCCGTAAAAAAGAAAGCCAGAGAAAGGGGTTAGCATCGATCTTGATTTCTGTACTGATTACTCTCGCAGAACCAACATTTTGATTTTTATTCCAGAACCCTCCATTGGGATTTGCCTCATTGGTACTTGCTTCAAGAATCAGATTTGAAATCTGGTTATAATAAACCTGAGCATTTAAATAATAATTTTTTAAAAACCGGTAGCCAGCCCCGATCTCGTATGCATTGAGCCGTTCTGGTGCTAACTCAGGATTCGCCAGGCGTTGAGCCGTCGCATTGAAGAGCTCCCAGGCAGTGGGAGCGCGAAATCCTGTACTGTAGAAACTTTTCAAGGTAAGATTTGAACTTGCTGACCAGACAAGACTTAATCTCGGGGTTGCAGCATTGCCGTAAATTGTATTGTGGTCGAATCGAAAACCGGCTGTTACAGCAAGTTCTGGCACGGGTTTGTACAGTTGTTGAATATAGGTTCCATAATTCTGGTATAGATATCGAATGTGAGAACCATAGCCGGCAGGGGTAGAATAATGTGCTGCTTCAAAGCCCAGTTGGGTCGACCAGTGAGCATTCGGATTATAAGAGAGTCGTTCAATAATTTCATAACCATAATCAGGACGAGCATAATCTTTATACAACGTTATATCATTATTGGCCCGGGCTGCTGCCGCGTTATTGTAAACACTGGGTATATCAGTGTTCACATATTCATCTTTGCTGCTCGACAGAATCTCAGTGTGTCTTATACGTACTTCAGAATCTAGGTTTAAGATTCTGGTAAAATCATGTGTGTAGCCGGTCATGACAGAGTTGTTTCGAAAATCCCAATTATATCCTTCGAATCCTCGGGTATTTGTATCGATTTCCCGAATACCGTTCGCGAATGTCCCTCCGCCCTGGATATGCTGCCAGGCTATTGCCTGTGCTCGAAAATTATTCCAGCGCATGCGCAGATTTGCACTGTAACCTTCTTCGCGCGAGTTATTGTAATAATCTGACCACCAGTATCCTTTACGATCAGAATTCAGATTTTGAATTCCACGAAAATCAGGACCGTCTGATTTCAGGTAATAACCTGCAGCGCTGAAACTCAGGTTATCTTTATCAGTGCGGATGGCCTTATTTACAGCAAAATCTACTGCGTAGGCATTGTATGAAAAATCATTATTCCAGCTGCCGAAGGTCAGGTTTGCATGACCACTGTCGGTTTCATTTTCCTGATCTTTTGAGAGAACATTGATAATTCCGTTGAATGCATTTGCACCATACAGGGCAGAAGCAGGTCCTGCGACAATTTCAATCTGTTTTACATTATGCAGAGGATAATACAGAGAACCGTTGCGAATTCCCAGGTCAGAGATGTTATTGTCGGGTTGACCATCAATGTATAAAAGACTTCGCTGGTTCTGGCCAATAAGACCCCGCTGGTTTACCAGATCGGGATTGGTTCCATATGTGCGCTGAAATTGAAATCCGGGTATATCGGCCAGAGCATCAATTACTGTTCGGTAACCTCGCTCTTTAATCATACTTTCAGTGATCACATAGACAGCAGAGGGAGTTTCCCGTAGACTGGTTTCAGATTTTGTTGCTGTAACCACCTTTAATTCTTCAAGATAAGAAAAAACATGTTCACTTTTTTTAACACTCTGCTCATTTTTCAGAATTTCAGCATGGTTCATAGAACGTCCAAATTCTGTGTTCAATAAAAAATCTTCAATATTTGTAATGCGTTTTAATCTGCGCGGATTCGACCGCAGTCGAATAATGATTCGTTCACAAAACTTCGAAATTATCAGCTTATCATCATTTTTAAGAATATCTGCCGCTAACTCAATTTCAGGGTACTGTGTTTTCAGATCTTCTGAATAGTATACATCGTATATTGTATCATTTGAATAGAATAGGGCATACAATTCGAGGTTTTTCAGCTCACTGCGGCGATAAAAAATTTCGATACGAATATTCTCGAACGACAAAATATTTTCATTTTGCAGGCGCTCAATAATTTCATTCTCGGTCTCTGAAGAATTTTTCTTATCGAGCGAACTTATAAAAACGTTATTTAAAGATGCATTTCCGAAGAGCGAATCGGTAGCGCTGACTGTACCCCCCAAAAGCACGACCAGCAAAGCCGTTGATATGTTAGCGCGCACATTCTTCGATGACATTTGTACATGGAAAAGCAAGTAAAAATTCTCTTTTCTGCATGAAACTTAGCAGAATTACTGGCAGTTTTATACATTACATTTAATTAAAAAAACGTGCGGTGAATAATGCAAAAAAGAGAAAAAATATTTCTGGTTTTATGTTCGGTATTTATAACATCCCTGGTACTGGCGAATGTGGTTGGGATTACTAAATTTGTACATTTCTGGGGTCTATCGATTCCTGTTGGAATGCTCGCTTACCCGGTTACCTTTCTCTGTACAGATTTAATTTCTGAACTGTATGGCCACAAGCATGCGAATTTTCTGGTCTGGGTAGGGCTGATGATGAATGTATTCCTGTTTGCGATTCTCTCGATGGGATTCTATTTGCCTCCCGACCCCACTTGGCTTGCAGGTCTGCAAGATGAGCCGTATAAAGCAGAAATTTTCGGAACAATTTATGATCTCATGGCGAGAGCCACTTTGGCTTCAATGATTGCATACCTTATCGCACAGTTCTGTGATGTTTACTTCTATCATTTCTGGAAAAGATTTACCAAAGACAAGCATCTTTGGTTGCGCAATAATGCATCTACCATGACCTCTCAGTTGATCGACACCACGGCTGTCATGTTCATTACCTTCTGGGGAAAATTATCACTATCGCAGATTCTTCAATTCATACTGTTTGGCTATATCTTCAAGATTGTTGCTGCAGCCCTCGACACCCCTTTCATGTACCTGGGGGTTCATTTATTAAAGCCCAGGGTAGAAAATGAATAAGGTGGCTTTAGTAACGGGGGGTGCTGTAAGACTGGGAAAAGAAATTGCCCTTCATCTTGGAAAATCTGGCTATGATATAGCCTTACATTACAACAGCTCGCAGGAAGCTGCCGCACAAAGCCAGACTGAAATTAAAAATCTGGGCGTAGATTGTAGACTGTTTTCGGCAGATCTTGCCCGGGAAAATGATCTGATTAAGAGAGTGGTTGATTCATTTTCCAGGTGTGACCTGCTGATAAATTCTGCTTCGTGGTATTACCAATCGAATATTCGCTCTACCGATCAAGATTCATTGACCCGGGCTTTCAATGTTAATGTGAAGGCTCCGTTTTTGTTGTGTCGGGATTTTGCAAACCTGTGTAAAACCGGAAATATTATCAACATACTTGATAATAAAATAAAATTCAATCAGTATGAATATGCTGCCTATCTGTTGTCTAAGAAATCACTTGCAGAATTGACATTGATCGCGGCCATTGAATTTGCACCAGAAATTCGGGTAAATGGAATTTCGCCCGGGGTTGTGATGCCAATGTCTTCCCGCCCGGCTGAATATATTGAGTGGCGACTCGAGACTATTCCTCTGAAAAAAATGGGAAATGCAGGAAATATCATGCAGGGTATAGATTATATTTTAAACAACGATTTTGTGAGCGGGCAGATTCTAACCATTGACGGTGCAGAAAATGAGAACCATATCGGGAGAAATGCAGCCGAATATGGCCTTTGAGAATCTGGCGATTGTATCCTGTGGTTCAAATATAGAGCCTGAAAACAACAAATTAAAAGCTCTGGATATTTTAAAAAAAGAACAACGGTTGTTAGATATCTCTCAGTTCAGGTATACTGACCCGGTGGGTTTTCTGGATCAGCCTGACTTCCTGAACGGGGCCGTGTATATTGCCACCAGTTTAGATTTCGCAAATTTCAATAATTATCTCAAAGAAGTAGAATTGCGACTTGGTCGAATAAAAGGACCAAATAAAGCCGGGCCCAGAACAATGGATCTTGATATAATCATCTGGAACAACAAAATTGTACACGATGATTATCAGAGTAGGGACTATGTAAAAATTTTTGTCGACGAACTCATAGAAAAAAATAGCCTGCGGGTACAATGATTTATGAATGGTTAAACCATGTCAGGGGAAGGGGAAAATAATGAAAAAATATTTATATATAGCAGTTTTGGCTTTGTATTTGCTGCTCAGTCAATTTTTCGGGCAGTCGACTGGAATCGAGAAAGTCACTCCGCCTGATTCATTTACAAACTCCAGTGAAAAAAAATCGAGCAATGAGCCTGATGTATGCTTATCTGTAGAAGAACGCAAACTGTTAAATCTCATTAACCAATATCGGGCTTCGAAGAAATTACCGGCAATTTCAGCCTCGAAATCTCTAACGTTCGTTGCCCAGACACATGCTCGGGATTCTCAGAACAATTCGCCCGATAAAGGCAACTGCAATCTGCATAGCTGGTCAGGCAAAGGTACTTGGACATCTTGTTGTTATACCTCTGATCATCGCCGCGCAAAATGTATGTGGGATAAACCCCGTGAACTGACCAATTATAAAGGGAATGGATTTGAGATTTCAAGCGGTGCATCTGGTTTTAATATGAATGCAGAAGCCGCCTTGAAATCCTGGAAAGGAAGCTCAGGACATAACAATGTTATCATTAGTCATGGCATGTGGAAAAACCCGCCCTGGAAAGCGATTGGCGTTGGAATAT
>JAGRNJ010000140.1 GCA_020440825.1 Leptospiraceae bacterium
TCGCACAAACCGGGAGGTTTGCTTGGTGCTCGTGGGGCTCGCGGCGGCTCCGGCTACGACAGATAATCTCGTACGTTAGGCGTAATTGGAGGCAAGCTTGAGTATTAGGCCAAATTTAAAATACCAAATATTTGTTAGTTCTACTTATGAGGACTTGAAAACTGAAAGACAGCAAGTTATTAAAGCAATTCTTGAAATGGGGCATATCCCAGTTGGTATGGAAATGTTCAGCGCAGGGGATGATTCTCAATGGCAATTAATTCAGCGGCAAATAGACGATTGTGATTACTATGTGATAATATTAGCTCACCGCTATGGTTCGATGGATGGTACTATTTCATATACTGAAAAGGAATATACTTACGCGGTAGAAAAAAATGTACCAATTTTAGGTTTTATTTTGGATGATAAGGCTCGATGGCCAAAATCAAAAATGGATAATGATCCACATAAACTTATTTTATTGCAAGGATTCAAAGAGAAAATAAAAAAGAAAATTATTGACTATTGGAAAAACTCAAGCGACTTAAAAACCAAGACTGCAATAGCATTAATAAAACAATTCTCAATTAATCCAAGGCCCGGTTGGGTTAAATCATCAGATGCCGTTGATTCAAATACACTAAACGAAATTTCCAGACTCAGTATTGAGAATTCTCAACTTCGTGCCCGTCTGGCCGAAAAATCTTCTGAAAACGAAGGTAGAGCGATTTCAAATTTAGAAAAGACAATTACCATCCTCAAAACTAATCGAGCAAATATCTCATTCTATTATAAGGGTGGATATGCTTGGGAAAATAGTAAAGAAATCAGTTATGAGCGAATATTTCTTCAATTATCTCCAGAGCTAATGGTTGAAAAATCAGTAATGGAATGTTCGAGGCATATTGGTATAATGTTTAATAACACAAACCGAGACCTTCGAAATCCATGGCCTACACCTTCCAATACAATAAGAGGAATTATTGCCGATTTTCACATTCTTGGGCTTATTGAACATTCATTAAAAAAACATGAAGTTTCGGATACCAATGAGTATTGGACAATGTCAAACTATGGAAAAGAAGCCTATGCTTACTTGCGAAGGTCATTGTTAGAACAAGGAATCAATAGAAGTGTTGATACTGACACTCCAACTACGCCTAACTCGGTTTCAGACGCATCGGTCGGCGGGTCCCCAACCCCGCCGTCCTCGGTCTAAACCCTTAGCGGCAACCCAAGCGAAGTGAGGCTCGCCAAGATAAAATTTCAGTTGCCGGCCTGAAAGGCCGGGTTTACAGTGTCAGCGGGTTGCGACACATTTGCCACCTTGGGCTGAACGCCCGGCGGCGGCAAATGTCGTCTAAACCGTGACGTTGTACGCAATTTATTTTTTTCTTTTAGATTTACTCACGGGCTTCTTTGTTTTAAGTATAGTCTTTGTTAGCTGCTTAATTTTTTTTCTTTTAGTCTTAATAAAATACGCTTCTTCAAAAAAGTGGTCCAACATTCGATATGCATCGACTAGATCTTGATTTTCAAGCCCGAGAGAGTGGTGACTCCCTGCATTGCCAATCCATTTGATTGCCATTAATATTTCTCCCAAATCAGCTCGGGTTTTCGTATATTCTTCGATTCTTTTATGCAAAGGTAAAGAGATATATTTTGCTGTACCGTTCTTTACCACTCTTATTCTCTTTTTCACCCTGTAAGAATCAAGTAATGATTCAACAAATTGTCTAATCTTATTAGCACAGGCATCATTATCCAACCAATATAGCTCAAAAGACTTGTAGAGTATTTTTCTAATCGGAAATTCGATTTCCATCGGAATCTCGATAAGATTGAAAACGGGGCTAAAGTTTCTGGGTAGGTATATAACGGATTCAATAGCTTGAGGCCCATCTTCAGGGTCGTGTATTTCAATGTCAGTTATTTCTACGATACTTTGCCCACTAACTGCGATATTATTCCCGCACCCTTCAGCGTCGCAGGATAATTCCGCAATAAATGCTCCTTCATAATATTCTGACTCCCAGTTCTCTGGGTCGCTATTCCTATTCGCATATGATTCAAATGTTTCCCATTCTTGAATTTTTTTTTCTTCTGATTGGAGCTCCCCACTACCGCACACTTCGCATGGAATGCTCCATTTGTAGCCATAGTATTTTTTTCGAAAAAGAAAATCATTAAAGGCCATATTTGCTTCCTCCTTAAAAATAAAATGCGTACAACTGAGATTATCTGCTCGGGCTGTCAAGCAGCCCTCGGCCCTTCGGGCTCATAGCCTCCACCTTGCTCGCAAATCCCACTCGCACAAACCGGGAGGTTTGCTTGGTGCTCGTGGGGCTCGCGGCGGCTCCGGCTACGACAGATAATCTCGTACGTTCTATGACATAGTTGCCCGGCGTTCAAGCGCCGGCATCCGTGCCGGCGAACTGTTGGTCAGGGGGGGGTACTCTACTGGTAGTTTTCTATTCGGCGGGGTTATTAATCAGTGGTATTTACTGCTTCATTTGCTCGAATTCTTATTCGCTCTGCACTTTCTGAGATTCTCGAAAAACTTACTGGGCGATCAGGCATACAGCAAACCGCAAATACCTCATTCGGCCGAAATCGAAAGCATGATTTATCGGCCTTCATAAGCAAGATATAATCATCTCCGGGATCGCAGGAC
>JAGRNJ010000141.1 GCA_020440825.1 Leptospiraceae bacterium
GTTATCGTTATACAGTTGACCTTCAGGAATTCCCATTATGTATCTGCCTCGACCGTAAAGGGGCCATTCAAGATCAAGGCAACTCGCCCGGCAGCTGTCAACGTGCCGCCCCAGCGAGCTCCTTTCGTAATCAGCATAGTTTTACCTGCATCTGCAGTTTTGGCAAAATCGCCAGGCACTTTGCCGGTTGCAGCAGTATGCCGCAGACGAACCGGGTCGTTTTCGTCTACAGCCTCTTCACAATGAACGGTTACAACAGCAGCTTCAGCTACCCCGACCACATCGAGTGAGTTGTATTTTTCATTGTTTAAATCAGAGGCCTGGGCAGACTGTAAGGCTACACCAGAAAAAACATCTGAGCCAGAGGCAGGTGCTTTAACTTCATTCGGGTCATCGCTTTCAACGACTCCGGTACCGAATCGAATTTCACCATCACCGATACGGGTAACGATTCTCTCTGCGGGGTGCAAGCCTGCGATTGTGCCGGCTGCAGGCTGGTTTTCATTGTATAGTTCGGGCGCGGGTACGGGTGGCATTTACTTACCCTCTTTGTGCAGATTTTGTCGGGCCAGGCGTTTCTTATTGATTTCTTCTTCATCAATTCGAATACGAGCAGAATCACCGGCACCCTCATTTGCTGCACGCTCACGCAGTAATTGTACTGCGGCCTGGTACTGGGCATCAAGCCGCTCTGCGCTTATAGAATCACGGCGAATACCCGCCTCAAACGGCAGGGTCCCTGCAATCACTGCGAGCTTCAACTCACGATTGCTCATGCCATCAGTACGCAATTCGGGCTCTGCTTTTAGAGCAACTTCAATTAGAGATGAGCGAAGAGCAAGCTTGCTGTCTTGCGTTGTTTCATCATTCATCTCATCGCGTAGAGCATCCGTTTCTTTTTTCTGCTCTTCCAGAGAATCATTCAGCTTCTGAACTTTTTCTTTCAGGCTAATGTTCTCTGCTTTGAGCTGCTCGAGAGTTTTAGCTTCAGGTTCTGAATCGCTTTCTTTTTTCTTGGGCTCTTCTTCGGCATTGTCATTGCCCTTATCTTTGCTTTCGCTGATTTCTTCTTGCAGAGCCTGAATCTCAATTTCGAGATCTTCAATGAGTTCTTCTTTCTGCTCGATATTCTCACCTTCATCGGCTCGAATTACCCGGCGAAATCGATCGAGTATTCGGGAGATGCGACCGGTATCCCGGCGTACCTGGTTTTTGTTATTGGGTTGTGGCATTTTGTGACCATCCTGTCTTGTTGTTTGAATTGCAAATCTTTGACCTTCAGCAGAATCTAAATAGGCGCGTACTTCTTCACCGGCACGACCGACATCTACATGAGCGATATGATTAATTCGAATATTGCGCTGCACTGAATCATATCGCTGTCCCTCGTATTCCCCAGGAGAGTTTTCGATATCACTGGTAAAACCGATCGAAACCTGCACCTTTTCGCCTCTCTGCATTTTTTCTCTCAAGGCTTCATCATAGATGGTTTCTGTTGCGACGAGAAAACCGTCTTCAACTTCAACATTATCACCGAGTGCACCTTTCGTATAGAGCTGGTAGTTCTGCCCGGTCAGTAGACCTTTAGCACCATTTTCCATGGGCGGATGGTCTTCTGTGATCGGGGCTCCCTTCGCAGAGTCAACAGTAGCGCGAGAAAATAAATCCTGGGGAAGCTTTGCCTCAAGACGTACTCTGCCGTCAGTATGCATGTAAGGAAACACTCCGGGGCGTGCGATTTTCACACGACACCGTTTGAACCCTTCGCCTGGTACTGTTGAGAGTTCGCCAATATCGAACCTGTACTCTCGCGCTACGTTGTTAGTTTCTTGCCTTGGCATGAATCAGTCTGAAAATTAACACATGACAATTCAATTTGCAAGGCTCAACTGTCGCAAGAGTTAAGACGCTTCGCGTAATTCTTGAATAAAATTTTTAGTAATAAAGTTCTTTCGCGAGATCTCGCAAATGTTCAGGAATTTTATTGAGAGGGTATTGACCAGCAAGTACTTTATCGAAATGATTGAACCAGGTATCTGGTTTTTCTGGCCAGTCCCATTTGAAATTGTGGGTTGCAAAGTTGGGCAGTTCTCGTAATACTTGCGCCTGAATTGAATGCTCAATATTCGGAAACTTATTCAGGTAAATCAGAATTGCACCCCGCAATAGGTCTTCAGCTTCGCGATCTTCCCAGGGTTCAAAATGCCTCTGTACATCTTTGCGAATTGCTTCTAATCGCCTGAGAATATCATCAGTAACTTCGGCCAGTTTTTCGGGTGCTAATATTGACGTTGCCAGCATCTATTTCAATTTACCGTAATGGCTCCCCTTTGTCGAGAAATATTCGTCGGCAGATGTTCCAATAGGAAGTTTGAATGTGGTCGCAATTTTTCCAGAATGCCAGTTCACTGAAACTATTGCATGTAGTTTTTTCGAATAGAAATTTACATTATTACCGGTTTCTTTTGCCGCCAGAAAAACATCGTCATGAGCTCGTAGAATTTCCTGTGCGGCCAGGCGCAGAGTCTTACCTTCATCAGAAAAATTATGACTATCATCTGAATTCTGTTTTGCCAGATAATTCTGGGAATCCCA
>JAGRNJ010000142.1 GCA_020440825.1 Leptospiraceae bacterium
CACTGCAACACTTACCATTACCGGTACAAATTTTACAGGAGTGAGCTGCCCAAGCGGGGTAAGGCTAGATGATTTAAATGGAGCGGGAGCTGCAGTCAATACACAGGTTACTTCTTGCACAGTTGATTCTGGAACCCAGATCACTGCAACCTTTCCCGCCGGTATTCGCACCAATGGGAATACCGGCTGGAATGTGATTGTGACTAACTCGAATGGTAGTAATTCTACAAGCAGTTTTAAATTTGTACCACGAGCCGGGTTGCTAATTAGTGAGGTTATGTATGAGGGGAGTGCGGCAAATATTGAATTTGTCGAACTTTATAATCCCACCAATAATGCAATCGATGTTAATGCCTTGAATCTAAAACTTCGACGTAGAACAGCCGCTGGTGGCGATAGTGCACCAGTAGCATTTACTATAAATAATAACATTATCCCGGCTAAAGGTTTTTTCTTAATGGCTTCTAGTACTTCAAGTGCACAAACGTGGTATTCTTCTGTGGATGCAACCTTTACCGCTGCTTTTGCTCCAGATAATATAGTCTACATCTCGACAACCGCCAATCTTACGGGAATTATTGACCGAATAGGTTATGGCACAATAACAGATACTACTCTTGGTTGTGAAGGCGGCAATGCAAATTGTGCTACTCTGGGTATAAACAATAGTATTCAGCGGGCACCTGCTGGCGGTGCAGGCAATGCAACTGACACTGATAACAATGCCAGTGACATACTTACACAATCAGCTGGTATTACACCAAAAGGTACAGCTAGTGCAACCGAGCCATAAAACTTCCGACAATTGAAACCATTTGCCGAAACGGGGCAGTAAAGTAACTGACACAGGTACAGATGCTGCAGATTTTACCACAGTGCCGACTCCCGTAAATCCGAATAATTCAGCAACTGCAGCCTGCCCTTGAAATAGCTATGTCACAATCTTCATCGAACAAATAATTTTAAGGTCATCTTCGTTGCACTTTAATAATTGGGCAAATTCTTTTAGAGAACCGGTCAGCAGTTTATCGTATTCAATCAATTCTGCTTCTTGCAGATTATACATTTTTTCTTGCCTTTGTTGCAGACGAATATTGTTTAATATTTCGAGCTGGTGATCAAATGGAATCAGCAATTCACAGTCACGGGAAAAAAGCCCGGCAAACACTCTGCTTTTTCTACGAATTAAAAGATACAGAAGGGGAAAGCGCAAATCTTCATTTATACCAAGATCTTGTGCTGTGATTACGGCCCGAAAACCAGATTTCAAACTTCGGATTTCTCGCGCCTCTTCTTCAGATATTCTCCCGAGATCATCGATAGCAGAACTGGTCTGAATTCCTTCTGTACTTTGAATAAACTGTAATGTATCATCGAGGTTTATTTCCACGTCACTGTTTTGAGCAAATGTGTCTGCAATGGTGTACAACTGAATTTCTTCTTTGTCATTCGAACCGAATGCTGGTAACCTGGTAAATGACTGCTGCGCTTTATTTCTCGAGTTCAAACGTTCGGCCCAACTTACCGCATGTGGAAAATTTTCAGAAAACATTGTATCAGGAATGAAATTCCAGATTTGAATTTTTCGAGGCTTATGCCAGGGACGCAATATTCTGCCCATGCGCTGTGCTAAATTCAAAATTGTCCAGGGTAAATCATAGTTCACAAGTAATCGAGCATCTTGTAAATTAAACCCTTCTGAAATTGCTTCTGTAGCAATCAATATATCCACTTTGTTTTCTCTAACCTTTTCACTGAATTCATCATGAACTTCAGGATCAATCATGTTATTGGCAATGGGGGCAAAATCTTCGAGTAACGCCTCTAACTGATCTGTATTCTGTTCAGAGGTTAGACCAACTTTTAGATTTTTGAACTTTTTGCTGATCTTGCTATAAAGGTAGTCAGCAGTTTTCTTGTAAATGCAAAAAATGACAATTTTTTCATCACTGTGCTTTTCAATAATTTGTGTTAGAAATTTGAATTTTATATCATCTTCTTTTAGGATTTTATTCGCTTCGGGTAATAATGCAGTTACAAGATTAGTCAATTTTGACTGATCAACAAAACGCATATTCTCATAACCTTCTTCTATATGCATTTTTTCAAGACAGGAAATTGCTTCGGCCGGCGAAGAACAGAATTGGTGCAACAAACGGGCTTCAAAAAGACCGTCTCGTCTGCCCTCCTGACTTGTGTCATTTGACAAGTACAGTTGACCTCCACTTTTCTGTGAGGTATTTCGGCGCAAAAGATGACTGTCAAGAAGACTCAGCAAAACATTATTCAATGAATTAGAATACTGCAGATTACTCATCACCACTGCATCCGGAAAATATCTCTTTTTACCGTCGCCAAATTGCAGAAAACGACTGCCGGTTGTATCTGTCTGGCAATACTGGGCTACAACCGTCGGGGCAGTAAGAACCGTAGCAATTTCAAGTTCTGAAAGTTCGCCTGCCCGCGAAATTTTAC
>JAGRNJ010000143.1 GCA_020440825.1 Leptospiraceae bacterium
TCATGAAAACATGGATGTTTTCCCGTGTGTTTAGCGCGGAATTACCTCTGAAAAGGTGCACAGAGGGACTTTTTCAGGGGTTACCTATGGAATTCTTCAGTTTTCAAATTTTTTTCAGTTTTTCCTGAAACAATGAATTTGGAATAAAGCCTTCTTTATCTTCTGATAGAGAAGGTAAAATTCTGCGCACAAAATACATATCAATTTCGCCCTTATTCTTCGCAGCCACCTTGCCCCGGTACTCGCATTCGAAGAACTCTTTCACCAGATTATAGGTTGTTGACGAAATATTGATTTCTCCCGGTACTCCAGATGATTCCATGCGACTTGCCGTATTAACGGTATCTCCCCAGATATCATAGGCAAATTTTCTTTTACCCACCACCCCGGCAATTAGAGGTCCGGTATGTATACCTATTCGCAGTTCCCAATAAGGCTGATTCATTCCCTGTTTAATATCTTTCATCTGGTTCATAAACGCAGATATTTCGAGAGCGGCTAATATTACATCAACGGGATTTGTTCTATTGGCAGCAGGTAATCCGCCTGCGCACATATAAGAATCACCAATGGTTTTGATTTTCTCAACACGAAATCGATCAATAACCTCATCAAAATAGTAAAAACAGTTATCGAGATCTGCTACCAGCTCTTCAGGTGAGGCCTTTTCTGCTACCTGGGTAAAACCCTTAAAGTCAGTAAACATAACAGTTACCATCTCATAAGACTGGGTTGTTGCTTCTCCTCTGGTTTTCAGTTCATCTGCAATTTCGACCGGTAAAATATTTAGCAATAATTCATCGGAACGGCGTTTCTCTTCTGAAAGTTCGCTTGTGCGTTCTATAACCCTTTCTTCAAGCAGATTGCGCTCTTTTTGCAGTTCATCATAGGCGCGCGCATTTTCAAGAGAAATACCTGCCAATGCACAGAAAGCCGCCAGTAGTTCTTCGTCGGATGAACTGAAAGGACTCTCATCTTTTTTGTTAAGCACCTGTATAACACCGATAATTTTCTGAGCGGGATTTCGAATCGCCATACATAGAATTGAACGAGTGCGGTATTTATTGATCTCATCAAATTCTCTATTGAACCGTTCATCAGTATATGCATCTTCAATATTTGCTGTTTTACCATTTAATGCAACACTGCCTGCAATTCCCTCTCCTAACGGTAATCGAATTTCTGAAGCACCCTGAGCAACTCTTGTCCAGATTTGATTACGATCATAATCTACCAGGAATAAAGAAGATCGGTCTGCATTCATTACATAGGTCACTTTGGCAATGATCAATTGTAATAAAGAATCAAGATCAATTTCTGCCATGATCGAGCTTGAAACTTCCATGAGCATACTCAATCTTTCGAGTTGGCGATTAATATAATTGTATTGAGAGGCTTTTAAAGTATAAACCCCGTCTTCACGTTTATGTAAACCTGGGAATTTATCTTCAGTTCTACGGCCTAAAAGTTCGCGGGTGCGCACTTTATTTTCTTCCATATTTCAGTATCGGTCTATTGAGAGAAAATGTTTTGGTTATTTTGAGAAGGTTTAAGGCGGATGGATTACATCTCTATTCTTTTGCCCAATAAAAAAGCCTTTATAAAATCTATAAAGGCTTTGTATTTTAATATAAAAGCCCGCCGGCGTCCTACTCTTCCAGAGCGCAAGCACTCAAGTACCATTGGCGATGCAGTTCTTAACTTCCGTGTTCGGGATGGGAACGGGTGTTGCCCCTGCTCTATCGCCGGCGGGCGATGATAAATCCGTAAAAGGGGTATCTCTTATTGTACTTATCCTGAAAGTACAAAGACAGATTCTTATAGCAATTGCCTGTGCAAGTATAAAGAATCTGAATATCTTGTATAAACAAAATATGTCGATACCCTGAAAACTAATTATTTCTGAAATCTACTTATCTTAACTTTCCTGTGAAAGTCTCAGGCTTCTATAGAGAAGCCGTATTTGGGAGATAGCCAAGACGGCATACTATGCTTGTTGCGTCTTAAAAAAGAAGCTATTACTCTACCAACTTAACGATTTGCTGACGCAAACGTACTGCTGATAAAGGGCATAATATGGTCAAGCCTCACGACCGATTAGTATCACTTGGCTGACGACTCTTACAAGCCTTACACCGGTGACCTATCAACCTGGTAATCTTCCAGGGGTCTTCAGGACCAGACGAATCTGATCAGGGAGATCTTATCTTGAGGCAGGCTTCCCAAATCGGAAGAGCGT
>JAGRNJ010000144.1 GCA_020440825.1 Leptospiraceae bacterium
GAGCCTCGATCATGATTGGCTGCATATGGGAAATATCAAAAATTCCTGTCTGGTTTCTAACACTCAAAATTTCATCTTTGACAGACGCATAAGAAACTGGCATCGAAAACCCGGCAAAAGGCACCATTTTGGCGCCGAGTTGAATATGCCGTTCATAGAGTGGGGTTCTTTTCAATTCAGACATTTTTTGCTTCTTCCCTTTTTTTGCCTTCATGCAAGTCAGATTTTTCCCATAAAAAGTATCGTATACCAAAGTAATACATCAAAAATGGGAATAAAATCAACATGAATGAGTAGTCAGTTCGAAAGGTAATCCATCCGACCCAAACCCAAATTACCAGACTCAAATAAAAAAATGACATAAGACCTTTCTCGACTCTCTCTTTATCGGTACCTGAGTAGATACCATGTCCCAGTCTTTTACCGACCGCTCGAATGGGATGTCCCAGGCTTTTTAATGTGTTTAACATGGGAAAGATTTCTTTTGATAAAAAAAATCCCAGCAATGATAAAATAATTATAACCAGCAGACTTATGCTCATCAGTAAACCTTAAAATGATACACCCTGCGTCATTATTTATTTAATAAAGCCAAAAGAGCCGTCTAATCTTTGCTTAATCAGAATGAAACCGATTTGACGTGCTATTTATGCACTGCACTTTGCCTCTATGAGCAGCATACCAGATGATTTAAAGTATACTCGTGAGCATGAATGGGTAAGGGTAGAAGGCCAAACAGTAGTGGTCGGTATTACAGACTACGCACAAAACAGCTTGGGAGATGTTGTCTATGTCGACGGCCTGGAAAACGGCCAGGAATTGAAAAGCGGAGCGACAATTGCAAGTATAGAGTCTGTCAAGGCTGTCTCTGATATTTATTCGCCAGTTACAGGAAAAATTACAGAAATCAATGATGCTATTGCTAATGATCCTGCGATAATCAATAAAGATCCTTATGGCGAGGGCTGGCTGTTTAAAGCATCGATCGGCGATGCAGCATCCTTTGAAGAGTTACTGGATGCTGCGGCTTACGGCGAATTTGTTGCCACATTGTAAATATGTCATACGCACCGCAAAGTGATTCAGAAATCAAAGAACTGCTGTCTGCCTGTCAGGTAGACACGATCGAAGAACTTTTCGAAAGTGTCCCCAGTGAATTCAAGCAAGATACATCCGCCCGACTAAACCCGCCTCTTGATGAATATCAAATTCTTCAGAAAACTCGAGAAGCGGCACAAAATGTTTTCACGGGCAAAGCCTATATCGGCTACGGAAATTATGCTCATCGAATACCGGTTGCAGTAAATCATTTGGGCAGTTTACGCCAGTTTGTCACAAGTTATACCCCTTATCAACCAGAAGTGGCTCAGGGCATTTTACAGGCATTGTATGAATACCAGAGTCAAATGGCAGTCTTAACTTCGTTACCCGTAGCAAATGCTTCTTTATATGATGCAACCACAGCACTGCTTGAGGCAGTGCGAATGATTTTGCGCACAGATATTAAAAATACTGAACGGCCGTTGTTTCTATTGAGCGAGGGCATTTTACCCGCCTGTCGGGAAGTCTTATTTTCCTATTTTAATGGCGATGCAGACGCAGATCCGGTTTTTATCGAAGTACCATTGAATAAAAAGACAGGGGCAACAGACTGGCAACAGGTGGCACAGGAAAAACCTGCCGGAATACTGTTTCAGAATCCCACTTTTTTTGGCTCTCTCGAAACCGAACTGGAAAAACTGAAAATCATGTTCCCTGAAGCAATAATTGCCTACGGTTGTCATGACCCCCATCTACTGACTTTGTTGACTGCACCGAAAGAAATAGGAGCCCGTATTGTCTGGGGTGATGCACAGAGTCTCGGTACAGCATTGAATTTCGGAGGGCCTTCGCTTGGCTTTCTGGCCGCCCATACAGATTATCTTCGACAAATGCCCGGACGATTGGTCGGCAAAACTACTGCTCGATCGTCAGCGAATATAGAAGAAGAAGTGGATGCTTATGTAATTACCCTTGCAACCCGCGAGCAACACATTCGGCGAGAGAAAGCGACGAGCAATATCTGTTCAAACCAGACATTGATTGCTGTTCGTGCCTCAATTTACATGGCCGCGTTGGGTTGGGAAGGTATGCGCGATGTTGCTGTAAAATGTATAGAAAGAACCGATAA
>JAGRNJ010000145.1 GCA_020440825.1 Leptospiraceae bacterium
CCACATAAATTCTTTTCGGTGTCTTCCATTCATTGGGAGGCAGTGCGTTCTTGATCTCATCAATCAGCATTTTTGAGTAGGCCCGGGTCATGCCCGAATCTAAAAAGGCATCGAGCAGTTCTTCAAAGTTTCTCTCTGCCAGTGAATCTGCCGGCAAAGGTTTTTGTCCTGTAATAGCGTCTTTAATTCCCCGGATTTCAGAACTGAGCACAGCCATATTGTAAGAATTATCAGAACCACCATTCATGGCAGACATTTCTATGGTTCTGCCCAGATCTTTCTCAAGAGTAGTACGCACTGCCGGTCGGGTATCTGATGATAGCTTGTTGATTTTTTCAATTTTACCGAGAAATTCATCAATTTCACGGGCGCTGGTTTCCCGCATCGAAGGTGCTACCCGTTTATCGAGCAGGCTCTGCAGGTCATCAATCTTACTCTGTACACTGCGGGTCGAAACCGGTCTCTGTCGCGGCTCAACCGGCATGGCGAGACTCGGTTTAGGGGCAGTTTTCTTTTTTTCGTTTTTTTCTGGTATGGATACACGAATCGTGAACACTTTCTTACCGAGAATTTTTCCCAGAAAAGTCGGCTCTGTTTCTGGCTGTTCGCTGTGAATAATCACATCATTGCCATACAACTCTACCACTTTTTTATATGCCTCAGCATGGGATTTTGCGCTTATTTTAACGTACTCCATCTGCATTTACCTCATTCGTTTCCAGAACTACCTGGTCTACGATGTCAAATTGAATATCTGCCGGCAGTTCTTCATAACCCAGCACGGCAAATGATCTGTTTTTGGCCTCTCTCTCCAGGATTGCAAAAATTCCGGCGCGGACCTCTGAACCTGTTACAAAAACCGGGAATAACTTGTTTGCCTGCACCCGATTGTAGCTGGCAACCAGCAGGTTTCGAATCTCCTGCTGGGTAGCGGGATCAAGGGCAAAAATCCTTCCGTCTCTCTCATCATAGGTTATGGACTGGCGCAATGCATCTTCAATTGCAGGGTCAATCTGGATAACCGGTATTTTGCCACCCTCGATATATTGAGCGGCAATTTGTCTGCCAATATTTTGGCGCACATATTCTGTCAGTATGCTCACATCTTTGGTTCTGTCAATATGAGCAATCAAGGTTTCAAGAATAGTTTGAATATTGCGGATGGCTACATTCTCACGCACAAGATTCTGTAAAAGAGCAGTAATCAGGCCCATACCGGCTTTTTCCTGTGCTTCCTGAACCACAGTGGGATACCGTTCTTTCACCTTGTCGATGAGCATTTTGACTTCTTCTCTACCCATGATCTGCGTTACATGCTGGCGAATCACTTCACTCAAACTGGTTATAATAACGGTGGCTGCATCGACCACGATATAGCCTTTGCTTTCTGCTTCTGCTTTTTGAGAGGGCTGAATAAGATATGCCTTAACATCAAAAGATGGGTCAATGAATTCATCCCCCTGAATCTCTTCACTGACATTCGGGGTATGAATGGCAACCAGCCTTACGGGGTCTGCCTTCCCGCGCAGAACTTCTGTTCCGCCGATAAGAATTGAATATTCATCGGGTTGCAGGTCGTTTATATTGTCTGCCACACGCACCGGCGGAACCAGTATTCCGTTTTCTTTGGCCAGCTTTCTGCGCAAATTGGTGATTCGTTCAACCAGATTATTTTGTGCAATATTAAGAAGATTGATCCCAACTTCCAGTTTAATCTTGTCGAGGGAATATTCATCAAGCACTGTCTCAGTAGGGTTCGAGGGCTTGGGAGCGGATGACTCTGCTTTCTCACGCTCAATCTTAACATCATCTTGCCGAGACATATAATAACCGAGACCGATCAACAGGCCCGAAAGCAGCCAAAGTGAGAATTTAGGAAACCCGGGAATCAGTGAAGCAAAGAACAGTGCCCCCCCGGTAAGATACATGACTCTGGAATTTCTGAACAGCTGGTCGCTCAACTCACTCGAGAGCGAGTCAAGAGCCCCGGCCCTGGCCACAACCATACCGGTTGCCGATGTTATGAGCAGTGAAGGAATCTGCGCAACCAGACCATCCCCGATTGTCAGCAGGC
>JAGRNJ010000146.1 GCA_020440825.1 Leptospiraceae bacterium
TCACGCCCCTTCGGGGCGTCAAGTAAAATGAACACAAAAGTGCCCCCCTTCGCTATGAATGCCACTAAGGGTGAGACCGAACGAATGGGGTTGGGGCCCCATGAGTGAGCGTCTAACCTTAGTTCTATGATGTTGCCACGTAGATGAGCTCGGCTACGGATGCCCGAGCGAAATCGATGGAAAACTACTTTGGTTAATTATTCCAAGAGAAATGGTTTCGGAAGTAAAAAATATAAATTTAAGTTTACAGAATATGAATATTATCACTCAAGATTAAAATCAAATGAGCATAATCAAACTTGATGTAGACCCATCAGAATTTAGAAGGCAGCTATATGAAGAACTCGCTGCAGGTAAGGTTGAACTCAAGATCATCATGCGGGACTTGGTGGTTAGAGGCATTTCAAAGCAGCTTGACGCTCTTGTCGAGGATGGCACTTGCCTAAGTTATCGATTTATCGAAGGATATCAATCAAACATTGTCACATTGCAGGAAGCGATTGATAAAGGCGGATTTGATTTTTGGTATCTAACCCTGCAGTTGGATCTGAAACCCGGCGCTGAAATGACAGAAGATGATGTATCTCATCCAGAGCATCTACAGTTACTGTCTATATCCTACGGAATCGGAATCGACAGAACCCTTCGATTTTCACATAAAAAAATGAAGACCCGTGAACGGTACCAGATTCAGATGCTCCATCCCGTAATCCCGGCGAGCTTGTTGATGCAAAATTCTAGCGGTAGTGTTAAGAAATGCACCTGTGAAACAAGGTATTTGATTCCAAAGCCTTTAGGTGTTTGGAGTTGGTGGCAGCAATTTGCCTGCGTGATTTGTGGAACTGCCTATTTTTGTGAGTGTTTTCGGCAGGCTGTAGACAAATATACACCCGTTGCCCTCGAAGCCAAGCCAGACTATTTTGATTCTGGCTGGCCACATGAGTTTTTAACAGCTACTTCGAATGCCAAATATCGTTCGAATATTTGTCATCTTTGTTCAGGAAAGCCCTCAAATCTTTTCTACTGTCACCCGATGTATGGCAGCTCAATTAAGGTTCGGTATGGGAGTTATATTAAGAAGTTTTCTATTAGTGATGGCATAGAAGAGCGCGATGCTGAAAATAAAGTCCGAGAAATGTTGGGTGTCCCTAAAATCGGAGAAGGTTGGCTCAATGAGACTCAACTTTTTAAAATAATCTCTTTCATATTTTCAAATCATTCGGTAGTACGAGAAGCGAGTCCTGATTGGTTAGGTAAGCAGCGTTTAGACATATACATTCCAGAATTGTCCATAGCAATTGAATACCAGGGCGAACAACACTTTAAACCTGTTGAAATTTTTGGAGGTGCTTCTGGGTTAAAGGCTACACGAGACCGAGACAAACTGAAGAAGAATTTGTGTGACGCAAATAAAGTGAGGTTAATTTATTTTCGCTATGATGATGAACTTTCCGTTGAGACCGTCGAGAAGAAGCTAAAGCGTTATATGCCAAAGTCTGCAGATATTAATTGATCATAATCTTTTACTAAGTTTCAAAATAAGTGCCGGCAAGGATGCCGTCAGATATGAAGCGTGGCAATGTCATAGAACGTCAAAGGTTAGACGAAGCCATGTGGCGCGTGCGCCGCCATGGTTTGTCGAACCCGGATGCAAATGTAATCCCGGCCTTTCAGGCCGGCAAGTAAATTTTATGAAAGCGACTCATCTTCGCTTGGGTTGCCACTAAGGGTAAGACCGAACGAGTGGGGTTGGGGCCCCGCGAGTGAGCGTCTGAACCTCAGTTATGTGGCGTAGTTACCAATATTATTGCAACGGATGCACGATACATAACAAAAAATCTCAGGTAAAAACGGCGGGATCAGACAGGAATCAACGGGATGAGAGAAAATCAATTGAGTCAAACAGGAATCAACCGAGTCAAACAGGAATCAACCGAGTCAAACAGGAATCAACCGAGTCAAACAGGAATCAACCGAGTCAAACAGGAATCAACCGAGTCAGACAGAAATCA
>JAGRNJ010000147.1 GCA_020440825.1 Leptospiraceae bacterium
CAAATTGTCAAACGGATCAAGTTTATAAAGTTTTTCAAGTTATAGAAAAGGCTGCACTGGCTAATTTATGCCAAGGAAGCCCGGATGATAATATGCCATTGTGTATCGGGCATACAGTTCTAATCCCTCAGGTCACAGGAAATGTATATTATGACGATCAGCTTATCAAATTAAAAGAAAATGAATGCGCAATTTATTCCGGAACAATTGAATATGAAACTGTATCTGGGAGTAAAAAAACAGTACCAGTTGTAAAAATAATAGATGCGCGGATGAATGTTGATTAATGCTGGTGTTTAAAAGTCCGTCACTTAACTCAGGTTCAGACGCTCACTCATGGGGCCCCAACCCCATTCGTTCGGTCTTACCCTTAGTAACATACCAAGCGAAAATGAGCCGTTTCTATTCATTTTACTTGACGCCGCGAAGCAGCGTGATCTACTTTGTAATCGGGTTTCGACAAACCGAAGCGCCGCACACGGCGCTCGGCTTCGTCTAACCTGGGACGTTGTGCGTCATGCTCTTAAATAGGATATTAGTAAAACATGATCGATCAAAAATTAAATAATTTATTTTACTTTTTACGGGAGAATAGAGAATACAACAAAGAATTACAGGAAAAATATTACACAAATATCATCGGCGCATCTACTGAGACCAAAGAAAAAATTATTAAACTGCTTTATGCAATAGCCAATACGCAGAGTCAGCCCAAAATGGATAGCTTAGCAGTATTTTTTAAAAAGCTACACCAACAAGCGGACTGTCTATTATCTTTTACTAAATTTAGTGAAGTAATAAATTCTCACCAACCATACGGCTTAGGTAGCTTATTTTATGGAATGAAAAATCAAGAAGGTTGGGGTGAAAAAACTGCAGCGTTATTTGCAAAATCAATTTTTCATTTACATAATGGTGAATATCCAGCTAAATTTAAAATATGGGATGATGCTCCTTCAGCAATTGCCGAAAATGATGATTTCTTTCTACCTGTAGATGCTGTAATTATTGCCATATTTCACAAATTGGACAGAACAAAAAATTGGAATTTTAAGAATATAAATAATTTCCTAAAAAAACAATACAAGAATTCAGAAATGGAAATTTGGGATGATTTATGGTTCTGGGGTTTCATAACTCAAAGGGGATCCGGAATCAATAGATTATATGAATGGAATGAGAATAAATATTGGGCATTACCAGAAACCAATAAAGATTTACGAAGAATAGATAATATAAATAATAAGGCATTAAAATTCCTTGAATGTTTATGAATTTGAATCCAAAGCACGACGCACAACTCGGTTTCAGACGCTTCGGGCGGCGGGTCCCCAACCCCGCCGTCCTCGGTCTAAACCCTTAGAGAAACACCAAGCGAAGTGGGGTTCGCCAAGGGAAAATTTTCTGTTGCCGGCCTGAAAGGCCGGGTTAACTGTGTAAACGGGTTTTGACACATTTGCCACCTTGGGCTGAAGGCCCGGCGGCGGCAAACGTCGTCTAAACCGTGACGTTGTCTGAAATAATTGCGCTTTAAATATACACCAAACTAATATCTGCCAGCCAGGATGATTGTAGGCCGCTTATGCTAATATACAGCCTGTAAGTGACTCTGCTTATAGAGGTTGGCTAACGAATGTGCGGGTGTTTACTTTCAGGCACAAATTGTAACATATATTCAAAATACATTTGAAATTTATAAGTTGGTATATCTCCTAATGTGACATCAGTCCTCAATTTTGATCTTTTAATGAGATAACGACTGTCACGCTTTCTAAATATTCTATTGAGGGCTTTATAAATGCTATCAGTTGTATTCGCGAATAATATATTTATAAATGAATGATATTTTTGGGGATCAATGTTTCTTACGTTTATTCGCGGTTTAATCATGATCATTCCGGAATCTACC